>JAZRPP010000001.1:0-1030 GCA_045649285.1 Candidatus Nanosyncoccus sp.
AAAAAAAGCTATGAAAAGGGCGAAATAGATGCCGAAGCGGCCTCAATTATTCTGCAAGACTTTCTAGAGAGCTTTACGGTGGAAAATATGGCAAAACCTGACAATGCGGCCACGGTCGTAGCGGCTACCGGGGTGGCGGCCGGAGGAAAGGCCGCCGTAACAGGGGTAAGCGAAAATGCGGCAAATTTAGCCAAAAAAGAGGCAGATAAAGTAAAATTAAATACCAAAAAGGCGAAACACAAGATGAAAACAGCGACTAAATGGATATCCGGAATAGTAATATTGGCAATTTTAGCCTTGGCGGCTACTGGGGTGGCATTATTCATCAGAGATCAACGTTATAAGGAGTATGCCGAGCAGTTTGCGCAAATTGAGGCAAACATGCAGGCAGACGTGTTTAGTTTTACAGTGTTGCCAGGAGAGACGATTGCCGAAATACGCCAAAAATTAATAGAGGTAGGGTATCCAGCAACAGAGGTAGATGCGGCGCTGAAAGCAGACTATAATTTTGATTTTTTAAGAGAGCTGCCAGAGGGGGCCAGCCTAGAAGGCTATCTTTACGGCGAAACACACGAATTTTATGCTGATACCCCGGCAAAAGAGGTAATTGAAGAGTTTTTAAAGGGGATGGGCAAAGTAATTAAGGAAAACAATCTAACCGCGCGCTATGAGGCACAGGGGTTAACGCTGTACGAGGGAATTACTTTAGCATCTGTAGTACAAAAACAGGCCCCCGCCTCTGAAATGCCTACTGTAGCACAGGTATTTTTGACCCGTTTGAATTATGGAATACCTCTTGGAAGCGACGTAACAGTGTCTTACGCGGTGGATCAGGTAGACCCTGGTAGGCAGACGTATGCAGATAATCAGACAGTTCTAACGATTGATTCTTGCTATAATACGCGACTTTACAGGGGTCTACCCTGTGGCCCAATCTCTAATCCAGGGCTAGAGGCACTGCTGGCGGTGGCGCATCCCACAGATACTTCTTATCTTTACTTCTTGACAGGAGACGATGAAGTCGGAGGCC
>JAZRPP010000002.1:0-1173 GCA_045649285.1 Candidatus Nanosyncoccus sp.
TGGCCACAAACAATTACGCAAATTAGCAGGCTCACCCGCCGGCGCCGCCATCTCATACATCGTCCTTACCTTCTTATCCGGCAAAAATTCCGACATCACCGTCTCACCCTCAACGTATTCCTCCAGATACTCTAGCCGCTCAGGCGATTTCCCATTGAAATCTTTGAGGGAGTTCGTAATATAGATAGTCTCCTTGGCCCGCGTCAAGGCTACATATAGCACCCTTAGCCGTTCACCATCGGTAATTCCCGTATGGCGAATATGCGTCAAATTCTTTGGCAAAGTCAGCAAACTATTATTGCCTTTACCTTTGCCCCAGGCCGTGTGATCCGCCGAAATAATAAACACATACTGGAACTCCAACCCCTTTGCCTTATGCGCGCTTAGCACCTGCACTGCCTCGTCCGTATCCTTATAGGGGCTAGTGGTAATCAGCGGCATCTCCGCCTCCTCGTAATCTTTAATCATGGCAATCAAATCCGCTAGGCGCAAAGGCTTGTCCCCAAAATGTTTTCTCAACTTACCTCTCAAAGCCGCCAACTTCTGATACAGTAGGAAAGTCTCGTATTCACCCTTACCGGTGTAATACTTTAGGAACGGTGACTGATAGCCGTCTAGTTCCACCGCCCCAATCAAATAATCCAGCCAAATTTCTAGCGGCTCATTAAATGTTTTTGCCACTAGACCAGCTATAAACTTCGCCACCTCTGTAATTTCGGAGTTTTTCGAGGCGCTAATATAGTCAAACACTGATTTTTTGTCCCGCCTAGCCGCCCCCACCAATCGCACCACCTCCAGCATCGGCAACCCAAAGAACGGGTACGATAGAATCTCCACAATTGAGGTATTTTCATTGCGCTCGTTAGCCAGCTCCCACACATAGCGCGCAATCGTTAGTATCTGATGAATCTGCTCGTCCTCTAGCAGATTATCTCTCTTTTCATAGGCAATATTAATTCCCGGCTTGGCCTTAAGATACGGCAGCAGCGGCATAAAATACTTAGTCTTATACGAAATCACTGCTATTTCATCCTGGCGCACTCCGCTAGTCACTAATCTAGCAATCTCCTCTGCCACAAATCCATATTCCATATCACTAGATAAAAACTCGTATCGATAAATCTGTGATTTACTCGGGTCATTCTGGTGCGCCGTTAATTCCTTATCTGCAAA
>JAZRPP010000003.1:0-10092 GCA_045649285.1 Candidatus Nanosyncoccus sp.
GTTGTCTGCTGAGGCGAGGACGGTTTTGCCGGCGGTATTGTCTGTGTAGCCGATAGCATAGAGAGCATAGCCGTTGCTGTCATTACAGACGGCTTTGATAGTAGTCTGGCCGATGCCCTCCGTATTGATACCGGGGGCGACAGTGGCAGTGTGGTCGCTATCTATTGTGGCAGATAGGGCGCAAGAAGTGGCAATAGTTACGTTTAGTTGGTCTGAGGAGCTTTCTTCAGCATGGGTAGCTGGGTTAGTTAGCAGTACGGTTGCTAATCCTAATAAAATTACCCCCCCCCGCAGCAGCTAGATCTAGCTTGCTAGCCAGACCTAGTTTTCCACAAGAGCTTTTCGTGAGTTTCATTTTCTTTTTACCTCTCTTTACTTTAGTAACTTATGCTTATGTAACCCATTTTAGACGAATTGTGAGAAAAATGCAAGAGCAATGCTATAATCATACTATGAGTACAAAACAACAAGAATGGGATGAATATTTTATCAAGCTCGCGGAGACGGTGGCGGAGAAGTCAAAGGATCCGTCGTCCAAAATGGGGTGCGTGATTGTAGACAAAAACAAGCGGGTGGTCTCTACTGGCTACAACGGGATGATCCAGGGGGCAAACGAAGAGAAGATGACTTTATTAGAGAGGCCAATGAAATATTATTTTGCGATTCATTCGGAAATGAATGCGATACTTTTTGCGCATCAAGATCTGACTGGCTGTACTCTGTATAACCGCGTGGCGACGTGCGAAAATTGCCTGAAGTATGGTTTGCAAGCGGGGATTAAGAGATTTGTGTATAAGGAGCTAAGGGTAAGTTCGCATGCGAGCGACCCAAAGCGCTCTATGACAAATATCGAAACGGATGAGGCGGTGGTGCGATTGCTTCTCTCGATGCCAGACGTAATGACATTAAATATTACAAACGGTAAAAATTATATTGAGGATATAATTGACTCGTATCCAGAAGATTCGGAAGAGCACGCCAGGCTAATGAAGTGGGTGGAAGGGTAATTACCAAATTATTTCTACCTCATTATTGTTTTTGAGGAATTCATTGCATTTGGAGAAATGCTTGCAGCCAAAAAAGCCAGAATAGGCGGAAAGCGGGGAAGGGTGGGGCGCCTCGAGGATTAAGTGTTTGCTACTGTCTATGAGAGACTTTTTGTTCCGGGCATCGCGGCCCCAGAGCATAAAGACAAGGTGAGGGCGAGTTTGGTTTAAATACTTGATGGCTTCAGTGGTAAAAATCTCCCAGCCTTTGCCACTGTGGGATTTGGGATGATGCGCCTCTACAGTGAGGACGGTATTGAGAAGCAAGACGCCTTGGGTTTGCCAATTCTTAAGATGGCCGGTGGGGTTGTGGTGCTGGCCGAGGTCGCTGTCGATTTCTTTGTAGATATTAATGAGGGAAGGTGGGATTTTTTGCGAGCTAGGGACGGAAAAAGCTAGACCCTCGGCGGCGCCAGGAGTATGGTAAGGGTCTTGGCCTAGTATCACAACTTTGATTTCGTTTAGGTCGGTAGTGAAAGCTGAGAAAACTAGTTTTTTCGGTGGGAAAATTGTTTTAGTCTCGTAAGCTTCGTGGAGGAAGCTTGATAAGTCCTTGAAATAAGGCTTACTAAATTCTGATTGTAGAAATGGCTTCCAACTTTCGTGCATATATATATTATATAACACATGATATGATATAATATCAATATGGCGAAATTATTTTTTCGATTTGGGGCGATGGGGTGCGGAAAGACGATGCAACTTCTCCAGGTCGCGTTTAATTACGAGGAACGCGGGCAGAAGGTTTGCGTAATAAAGCCAGCGACCGACACTAAGAATGGCACAAAATTGCTTACTCGGATTGGGCCGGAGCGGGAGACGGATTTTTGTTTTGACCGAGAAACAGATGTTTTTAAAAAAGTAAAAAAGGAATATGCGGATGTAGACTGCGTGCTGGTGGATGAGGCGCAGTTCTTGACACCAGAGCAGGCCGATCAACTAATGATGATTACAATAAAACTAGGTATACCAGTAATGGCCTACGGGCTGCGACTAAACTTCCGACGCTCCAATGGTGGGTTTGAGGGAGCAACGAGACTACTACAGATAGCACATAATATTGAAGAAATTAAAACTATTTGCGAATGCGGTCACAAAGCAACATATAATTCTCGTTTTTTGGACGGGAGGCTAGTGGTAGACGGGCCGGATGTGTTGATTGATGGGGCTAGTGACGTAGAGTACCGTGCGCTTTGTCCAAAATGTTTTGAAAAATATCTGGAAATGAGTAGGGGTAAATAATGTATATCGTGATTGAGGGGCAAGACGGGACAGGTAAATCTACGCAGGCGAAATTGCTAGCAGAATATTATCGTGGGCTCGGGCGCGAGGTGGTAATACTAGAAGAGCCAGATGGTGATTTACCCCAGGCACATGATTTGCACGATATGATTTTGACACGTGGCTACGACTTGGAGCCACTGACGAATGTTTTGCTTTTTACAGCAGCACGGGTGGAACTGTGGCACAAAATTGCCGAGCCAGTATTAAAGCGAGGCGGAGTGGTGATTTCAGCGCGGAACTTTTGGTCTACTCTGGCTTATCAAGGGTATGGCGAGGGGATTTCGCGGTCGAAAATCATCCGTTTGACTAAATCCATGCTACCGGAGCGATATTTTACACCGGATTATGGGTTTATCTTGACAGTCTCGGATGAGGTGCGCCTGGCTCGCCAGGATAATCGTGGCAAGAAAAAGGAAACTTTTGAGGCGAAAAATGATGATTTCCAGCAACGCGTCAATCACGCCTATCCAAAAATCGCGCGCGAATTTGATTTATTTGAAATCGATGCTGCGCCTAGCATTGAAGAAATTTTTGAAATTATAAAAAGTAAATTATCATAGGATTCTATAAAAATATAAAAACCTTTCGCTCGTTTACGGAGGTGAAAAAAACATTTACGTTTAATTTCAAAACTTTTATGTTTAATTTTGAAACACTAGTGTTTAGTTTTGAAACGCTTATGGTCGGGGTGGGGGGTTGACTTTGTTTTTTGGCCGTGCTTCAATGCGAGCAAGCTAAGATAAGGAGTCATATGCGAGAAAAAAATAAGCAAAGAAAAAACCGAGAAAGGCGTCTAGGCGAGTGCGGACTAAAAAGATATTTCCTGAGTAGACGGCGCGAAAAAAAGAAGGTTAAGAAGTTATATCTCCTGACCGCGATGGGATTTCTCACGACAGGACTTAATGTTTTACATTTTATACCAGCAGAGGCGGAAAGTTGCCCAGATGTGCGAATGGTTTTTGCGAGGGGATCGGGGGCGGAGAGGTGGAAGGATAAAAATTATCTGGCTTTTAAATCTAGCATAGAAGAAAAGTTAAAAACTACGAGCCTGAGTTATGATTTTGTGGATTTGGATTATCCAGCGGTGGGAGTGGGAATTGATAATTTGGGAACGACGGCGGGGGCGTATTTTGGACGAGGGAAAGCATACGATTTTGGGGGAAGTGTAGGAAAAGGACTTCTCAAATTAAGCGATGAAGTAACTAATTGCAAAAATACAAAATACGTACTTGGCGGGTATTCGCAAGGGGCGATAGTAGTTTCGGACTATATTGGAGATCAATTACATGTAAAAGATTCCAAAATAATTTATGCGGCGACTTTTGGAGATCCAAAATTGTATTTGCCAGAGGGGATAGGCTTAACTCCACCAGCATGTAAAGGCAAGTATTTGTCAGAATATCGGATGTATGTACCAGATTGTCGCGCACATAGTGGGGTATTGGGTGGATGGATCCCATATACACTTTTAAACTTTGGTAAAACAGGAGTTTGGTGCAATAGACATGATTTCTTCTGTAGTTCTGGGATTAATATGAATGATCACCTATCCTATATATCCGATGGTTTATATGAAGATGCGTCACGGGTGATTTTTGACAAAATTGCAAATGAGTTTGGGTTTGAAAATACGATTACTTCGCCACACGATACGGCGATAGTGGTGGACGTGTCTAGCGGGATGGACTTGACTATCTCACGAAATGCAGTAGCGGTGGTGGGTTTAGCGGATAAAACTGTCGCTCGAGGCGGGCGAGTGGCGCTATATAGTTATAACGGAAGTGGGCTGAAGAAAAAATACTGCGATTTTAATGAGTGCACGGGGACGAGTGTAAAATACTATCTGGATGAGATGCGAGCCGAGGCGGAGGCGGCAAATACCAGCAGTATAGAGAATCGACTAATGACGAGCTCATTTCAGGTAATGAATGAATTAACTTGGCAAAATAAGGCCACAAAATCTCTAGTCGCTATTACGAATAAAAAATTAGTCACACCAGAGCTTAGCGGGACAAATCTAGACACAGTGGTAAGGCTAAGTAAGCAGATCGATCCGGTGAATTTCTATATCTTGGCGGATGCGGAATCGGCGGAGAGCTATACAGAGCTGGCGGAGCGAACGGACGGGATGGTGATGGTAGACGACGAATCTTTGGCTGGGATTGGGGAGATTTCTGAGCGGATTTTATCTAGAGTTGATAGTCTACCACGAGTAGAAGAATTAGAAGAGGCACCTACAGAATTGCCGCAGCTTGAGGTAAAATCGGTAAATTGGGTGAGCGATACAGAAGTGGAGATCTCTTTTGAGACAAATGGGGTAAAGACGATGGTGGCGCTAAATGACGGAATTTTGGGTCTTACGGAGGAAAAAACAATTCGGATCGGGGAGCTGGACCGCTCGGTAGCAAATACGGTGAGCTTGGTGGCGATAGGAGAGGAGGTAAAAAGCGAAGAGGTGGAAGTGAAGTTAAATGAGGGACTAGGGGCGGCCGACGGAATAGCGAGAGGAGAGGCTGACGAGGCGCCTGGCAGTACGAGCATGATGGTTTTACCAAAAGCGCCAAATACGGGTAAAAGATAAAGCGGATGACTTGATTTTTGAGGCAAAATATATTATTATTATATAATGACTTTGAATAAGGACTTAATTCGGAATGTGGCGATTATCGCGCATGTGGACCACGGGAAGACGACGCTGGTGGATGGGCTTTTGAAGCAGTCGCATACTTTCCGGAATAACCAAGCAGAGATGGAGCAGACGCTAATCATGGACTCGGGGGACCAAGAGCATGAGCGAGGGATCACCATCACTGCTAAGCAGACTTGCGTACGATATAACGGCTACAAGATTAATATCATTGATACCCCAGGACACGCGGATTTCTCGGGGGAGGTGGAACGGACGCTAAATATGGCAGATGGGGTACTTTTGATTGTAGATGCGCAGGAGGGGCCAATGCCGCAGACTAAGTTTGTGTTGCAGAAGGCGCTAGAGATGAACTTAAAGCCGGTGGTAGTGATAAATAAAATCGACAAGCCGGCGGCGAGGATACCTGAGGTGCTGTCGGAGATTGAATCGCTGTTTTTGGAGCTTGCGACAGATGAATCGCAGCTGATGTATCCAGTATATTATGCAGTGGCACGCGAAGGTAAAGCTGGCAAAACTCCAGAACTAGACGATGATTTACATGTGATTTTTGAATCTATCGTAAATGACATCCCGGTGCCGTCGGTGGAGTCCGACGCCGAGAGCGCGCAGCTGCTTGTAGCGGCGCTAGCCTCGGATAATTATCTGGGGAAATATTGTATCGGCAAGATTTTCCGCGGAAAGCTAAAGAAGGGGCAAAGTATAAAGATACTGAATGCCGATAAAACTATTAGTGGCAAGATTGATAAGATTTTTATCTATAAGGGGCTCGGCAAAGAGGAAGTAGAAGAGGCAACCGCAGGCGATATCGTGGCGATCACCGGGGCGGCAGAGGCTAATATCGGCGACACGATAGCGACTGGTGAAAACCCAGAGGCGCTCCCGACGATCACCTTGGAACCACCAACGATGTCTATCTATATCGGGCCGAACACTTCACCGCTGAAGGGTAAGGAGGGAGAGTTTACTACTTCACGGCAGATTGCAGAGAGGCTAGAGAGAGAGCTAGAAACTAATATTGCTTTGAAAATCGAGCCGGATGGCCTAGGCTACAAAGTCTCGGGGCGAGGGGAGCTACATTTGTCGGTCCTAATCGAGACGATGCGGCGTGAAGGCTACGAAATGGAAGTGGGGCGGCCAGAGGTAGTATACCGAGAAGTAGACGGGATTAAATCTGAGCCGATCGAGGATTTGACTGTGGAAGTGGAGTCAGAATTTGTCGGAGCGGTGAGTCAGGAATTAGGAATCCGGAAGGCGGAATTACTGCGGCAGGAGCTGACCTCGAGCGGGTCGACACGATTTGTCTATAAAATCTCCACGGCGGCACTGATTGGACTAAGGAATAATCTATTGACGGCAACTAAAGGTACGGCAATTATGTCGTCTATCCCGAGCGGATACCGCCCAGTGGAAGGCAAGTACGCGCCAGAGCGAAACGGGGCTCTGATCGCCTCGGAAGCGGGGACGGCCACAGCCTATGCGCTAGACTCGGCACAGGCGCGGGGTGTCCTCTATATCCCACCGCAAGTACCAGTGTATCAGGGGATGATTATTGGTTTGTCTAACAAAAAAGAAGACATTGATATTAATATTTGCCGCGAGAAACAGTTAACGAACATGCGGACACACGCTTCAGACGGGGCGATCCAACTGACACCACATACGCAATTATCTCTAGAACAATGTCTAGATTTCCTTCTGGATGACGAATTACTGGAGGTGACTCCGCAGTCTCTGAGGCTTCATAAGCGACAGTTAGACCCAGTAAAAAGAAAACGCGAAAAACGGCAGTAATTTTGAACTGCCGTTTTTGCTATTTTGCTGTTTTACATTTTCTTGTATAGAGTGTCGCTGCCGCCGGAATCTTTGACGTTTAAGATGTCGCCGTTTAGCTCGTATTCGGTCTCGAAGGGGCCAGAATCATAATTAATAGTGAGCGTAGAGCCGTCGACAGTGTAGGTAAACGGCATATCGGTGCCGGCTGCATAGTAATTGCCGGTGCCATCTGCGTTAAAGGTATAGATAAACTCTATGTCAGAGCTGATATAGGCCGAATCGTAATATTTCCACTTGCCGACGAGAGAAGTGGACGAATTCTCGTTGTTTGTAGGCTCGGCCGTGGCCTCACTAGTCGTCTCTTGTGAGCTACTGGAGCTATTGCTCTGAGTGTCGCTTGCTGGACTGTTTTGGTTGTTATTTATCAATACGACGGCGACTACCGCGATAATAGCAACCGCAGCCACTCCGCCGCAGATACCTGCGATGATTTTACTATTTTTGCTCATTTGTGCTCCTTATTTTTTCTTGTCTTTTTTGGTGGATTCGATGTAGTTGCCGATGACGGAAGTGATACCACAAGCCACACCAGAAACCACAAACACGACCCAGGCTGTACCCCACATGTTGCCGAGGAAACCGCAAAGGACATAAATTAACCCTGCAACCATACTGTAGATTGCGCAGAGTGTGCCGACTAATTTTTTATTCATTTAAAACTCCTTAAGTTATATTGCCTTAATTATATATGTGTATGCCCGATATGTCAAACTGGGGTGATTATTTGACTTTTAAGCTTAAGTGTGATATAATTAAAAGATGGGATATCTAATTGATACACATTGCCATCTACATGATCGGGAGTTTTTTACAGAGAAGCAAGCCGAGGAAATGGTGGCTCGAGCGCAGAAAAGGGGCGTAGAGAAAATTATCTGTGTTGGAACTTCACATGAAGATTCGCTAGCTGCGCAGAAATTTGCAAATGATCATAATAATGTTTATTGGACTTACGGGATACATCCGGAGAGTGCTGGCAAAATAACAGATGTGTCTTTACCAAAACAAAAGCCTATTGCTATTGGTGAGGTGGGATTGGATTATCATTATGACGGATACGATCGGGGAGCCCAGATACGGCTTTTTGAAGAGATGCTGCAGCTAGCAAGAGATAATGATTTGCCAGTTTCTTTTCATGTGAGAGAGGCTTTTGATGACTTTTTCCCGGTGATCAAGAATTTCCCAGAGATACGCGGAGTGGTGCATAGTTTTTCGGACAACAAGAAAAACTTAAGGAGGATTTTAACAGAGACGGAATTCTATGTGGGGGTAAATGGGATGGCGACTTATTCCACCTTGCCAACCCCGCCAATAGAGCGGATTTTGCTCGAAACGGACGCCCCCTTCTTGACACCGAAGCCGTTTCGTGGTATAATAAATGAATCGGGGTATATTCGCGAGATTGCCGAGTGGTTGAGCGAAAAATTAGCCCTAAAATACGAAATTATAGAGAGGGAGACAACTAAAAATGCCAATAGGTTATTCAAATTCTGAGATTCCGTCTTTTGCCCGAAGTGAGGCGTATGATTTTAGTGGCTCCAGAGAGAGCGTGGAAGTTTATATGGAGTTAAATAAGATCGCAGAGGAGATAGAGAGATGGCGGGACGAAAACTCTTAAAGAAACAAAAAGCCAAGTCGGCAGTGAAGACTGAGAAAAGAGGCGGGAAGTTTTTTGCGAGGAAAAAATCCTACAAGCCAAACAGGAGTGATTTGATCAATGCCGAGTCGAATTTGGGGCGGACGCTGTTTGGGCCGATCCCAGAGGGGCATCAGAGAGAGTTTTTTGAGGTGAAGCGAAATGTGTGGATTTGGCACGAGGGCTTCCCTAATGAACAGGGTGACTGGCAGGAGCTGACCGTACGCTACGAAGTGCGCCCGACAGGGGTGTATAAGCGGGTAAACAAGGGTAAATATAATAAAATCGAGGGCAAGGAACTCATGAATTTCCGTAAGGCAGCCATTAGATATTTTGACCTTGTCAAAACAAAGCTCTATTGCTAAAATAGAGATATGGAAGCACAAGAATTAACCATCAACGGCGAATCTTTGGAGGAGATCCAGAAGGGAGAGAAATTGGCTAAGGCGAAAAAGCTGAAAAAGCCGGTTGATCCGAAAAGTCTCAAAAAATGGAAAATCTGGGGGATTACTACACTGGTGGTAGGCGTAATTACATTAATTGCTGGGGTGGGGTTTTTGGTGTTTCGGATGATTGAGGCTGGCCGGCAGGCTGATGGGGAATACTTGGTGGCAGCTGGGAACTGGACTTTGTCTGGGGAGGACGGAGTGGTCTGGGATTTTACTGAGATCGGCAAGGGGACTCTGACTACCAATAATCACATTAATGATTATAATTTTGAATGGGCGATAGATGGCGACAAACTAATTATAGAGACGGACTGGCTCTATGATATGGAAGATGAGTACGAATATTCGCTAGATCAGGGTAATGGAGTGCTGACTTTGACCGATGGTGACGGCACTTATGAATTTGTAACTAAATAGTTTTTATGTTATAATATTTTTATGATTTATTTGGATCACGCGGCGGCGACGCCGGTCTCGGATAAGGTTTTGGCCGCTATGGGTCCGTATTTTGCTGAGAAGTTTTTTAATCCGTCGGCGGCATATCTGCCGGCGAAGCGAGTGGCGGAGGAATATGAGGCGGCAAAGGCGGTAATCGCTCATGGGATTGGGGCTAAGGCCTCGGATATTATCATTACTGCGGGGGCGACAGAGGCGAATAATTTGGCGTTTAGCGTGGTGAAGAATCAGGATAGCACTTTCTCGACTCGCTCCCTCGAGCCCGTCGTTACGGGTCTCGGTCGCTCAATGCGCTCCTCGTTAGTCGCGCACGGTCTCGAAAATGCTATTCCTGATTCTTCCAAACCTAATTCTCAAATTCTTTACCTAGCCACCGAGCATGATTCGGTCCGAAAAGTGGCGGAGAAGTATGGCGGCGAGGCGATTGCCGTCCTGCCGAACGGGCGGATTGATTTAGAGGATTTGGAAGATAAAATTACAGATAGTACGGAGTTGATTTCGGTGGCGCTGGCCAATAATGAGTTGGGGGCAATCCAGCCTTTGGCGGAAATCGCAGAGATAATCAGAAAAGTACGGTTCGACCGGATGAAGCGGGGGCTTAAACGGCCACTTCTTTTACATTCCGATGCGTCGCAGGCGCTGAATTTGCTAGATATCAATGTAGCGCGGCTAGGGGTGGATTTGCTGACGATAAACGCGGCAAAGGTCTATGGGCCAAAGGGGAAGTCGGATCGTAGCCAT
>JAZRPP010000004.1:0-9682 GCA_045649285.1 Candidatus Nanosyncoccus sp.
GTTCCTAGTGACGCTACTTCCCAGGCTGGTCAATACAAAGTAGGCGTTTACTACAACTACTGTGCTGCTACGCTAGATACTATATGTTCGGGTGACACAACTACAGAAGCTAGTTATGATGTCTGCCCGAAGGGCTGGAAGTTGCCTACTGGCGGCTCTAGTTCTAGCGGTACTAACGAATTCCAGATTCTGTACAATAATAGCAACTATAATACTTACGCCAAATACCGTGCCGCCCTTCACTTACCCCTCTCTGGTTACTTCTACTCTGGTACGCTAACCAATCGGGGTTACGACGGCAATTGGTGGTCTACTACAGCGAGCAATAGTACGACTCGCTACTACCTGTACGTCGAGGCCGATAACTCGGATATCACCCCCGCCAATTATGGTAATCGCAGGTACGGCTACTCTATTAGGTGTATTAGTAGCCAGTAACTAGGTGGACTTTCTTTCAAGAAAGAAAGTCCAACAAAGAAAGCAAGTAAGAATTTTAAAACGGGAGTCAATCCCGTTTTAAAATTTGTTTTAGAATCTATAAAGTTAAAGTCAAGCCCTTCCTAGGGCTTCGCGTCTAGGGCGGGCTAAGCGGCCCCGCTTTGATGAGTTGGAACTCGCCGGGTTTTAGATTGCCGAGTTCGTAAGGGCCGAAAGCGGTGCGGTGGAGCTTCGTCACCGTGAGGCCGAGGGCGGCGAAGGTGCGGCGGATTTGGCGGTTGCGCCCCTCGGAGAGGATGACGGTAAAGTGCTTGCGGTCGTCGTGACTATCGTCGCGGATGACCTGGAACCGCGAAATACCATCGCCGATCTCTAACCCAAAATCTGAGATCATCTGCTGCTTGATAGGCTCGAGTGGCTGGTCTAACTCTACCTCGTAGACCTTGTTCTTGCGAAACTTCGGGTGGGTCATCTGGTAACTAAAGTCGCCGTCGTTGGTGAGTAAAATCAAGCCAGAAGAATCCTTGTCTAGGCGACCGACGGTCTTTAGGGCATGATATTTCTTTGGCAGTAAATCATACAATGTAGGCGCGGGCCCCTGAGCGTGGCGAGAACAGACGTAGCCGACAGGCTTATGGAAGGCTAAATAAAGATATTCCGCCTCAAACGGAACTATACTTCCATTATAGCATACTTTGTCGGATTTGTCAATCTTTACCCCTGTTACGGCGGGCTGATCATTAACTAAAATCTGGCCTTTAGCGATTAAAACGTCTGCCTCGCGGCGAGAGACACCGAGGCGCTCGGCGAGGAATTTATTGAGCCGGACCAGTGACATTAGTGGCCTCGGGATTAGGAGCTGGAGTAGGAGCTGGCGCCGGAGAGGCAGGCGCAGGAGCTGGGGCAGGGGCAGCTACTGGAGCTGTCTCTGGAGTAGGAGCTGGCTCGGGGGCGGGAGCTCCTGTTGGCGCGGGGGCCGGTGTAGGCTCTGCAGCGGCAGGAGCTCCTGCTGGCTCGGCAGCAGCTGGAGTGGCGGCTGGTTTATCGCCTAACACCTCATGAATAGTATTAACCATATCCTCGATCCCGACTTGGGATTTGACTAGGTAGCGGTCTGCGCCGAGGCGCTCGCCACGCTCGCGCTGATCGTCGCCAGAAAGGGCCGTCATCATGACTACCTTGATTTTAGCAGTCTCAGGAGTAGCACGGAGGATATCTAGCATATCAAAACCGGAAATCTTCGGCATCATGACATCAGCTAGGATCAAATCTGGCTTTTCGCGGACAGCTAGCGCCAGAGCCTCCTCGCCATCGCCGGCGGTGATCACATCGTAGCCCTCGGCGGTGATGCGGATACTGTAAATCTCGCGCAAGCTCGCGTCGTCTTCTACTACCATTACTTTACTCATCTTGTTCCTCCGTTTAGATTATTATTTATTGTTGGTTGAGCTAGTGGGGTTGGTTGCGGCTGCGGCGCGGGCTGGGGAGCGGGCTGAGGCGCGGGCTGTACTGGTTGCTGTGCTGGTTGCGCCAAAGCTGGCTGCTTCAAAGGCGGCTGCATGTTTTGATTCTGGACAGCGATCATGCGTTTCTCAAACTCAGCTTGGGTTAGGCGCGGCAGAGAAACGTAGAAGGTAGAACCCTCACCAAAGGCCGACTCGGCCCAGACTCGCCCACCCATGGCCTCGGCGCGCTGTTTGACCAGATATAGCCCCAGCCCAGTACCGCCGACGGTGCGAGTGTCGGAATTGTCCGCGCGGTAGAATTTTTGAAAAATATGAGAGAGATCGTCAGAGGAAATACCGATACCAGAATCTGTCACATTGATCAGGACCTGATCGCCATCGCCGCGGACGTTGATATATATCGAACCGCCAGAAGGAGTGTATTTGATGGCATTTTCGATTAAATTATCCATGATTTCGCGGACAAAATCCTCGTCCACATAACTATAGACAGCCTGCTCGAGGCGGCGGGCGGTATCTGGAGTCTGTTCTTTGCTGGAACCAAAGGAAAGCTCGAGCTTAGCCTTTCTCGCGGGCTCAATATAATCGCGCACGATGGCGCCGACGAGCTTGTTCATGTCGGCAGGGATAAAATGCGGACGGATGCGGCCGTCGTCCAACCTAGTTACATCTAGGAGATCCTGGAATAGTTTACCCAAATGCTTGGAGGCAGCGTGGGCAGCATCAAGATAACTGCGGGCGCGATCGTCAATAGTGGCGGTCTGTGGATTTAGAGCTAGAGACAAATAGCCCTCGATAGAGGCCACAGGAGTACGCATCTCGTGCGAAGCAGTAGAGATAAACTCTGTCTGCTCGCCCTCGGCAGCTAATTCGTCGGTGATGTCGCGGAAGGTGATGACGCGGCTAGCGCCCATCCCCTCGGGTGGTAAAACGGAAATGGAAATAGGGACGCGTTTGTCGGTCGTGCCGACGATGAGCTCGCATTCGTAAGGCTTCAGAGGCTGGCCACTTTTCATGGACTGGAGCAAGGGATTCTCGGCTTCAGAAAGCTCGCGACCTTCTCTGGACTCGATCTTGATGACGGAATCGTATTTGAGCCCAGTAGCCTGATTAGGCGAATTATATCCACACATAGTAGCCGCAGCAGCATTAATAAACTGGATAGTGCCATCCCGCGTAGTCATGACCACACCATCATGGATAACTTTGAGGACGGTCTCGGCTAAGGCCGTTTGTTTGGCGGCGGAAGCGTTGGTATTGGACGCAACTGGCGATTTTTTGAAATTGAATATATTCATCTTGCTTTATTTTAACATATTTTAACACAAGCGGGTCAAAATATGTTATATTTTATATATGAACAAAGACGTCATTTATATCGAACCAGAAGATGATATTACTGATATCATCTCAAAAATCGAAAAGTCGAAAGAAAAGATTGTCGCGATTGTGCCGCCCAAGAAGGCTGGTGTGTTTCGGAGTATTGTAAATATTAAATTAATCGCTAAGTCTGGCATTTCGGCCGATAAAAATGTAGTGCTAATAACAGTGGATCCGTCGATTATCAAGCTAGCTGCGGCAACCAAGCTGCCGGTAGCAAAGAATCTACAGACGGCGCCAGTGATCCCGAAGCTAGAAGATATGGAAGAAGAGCCTGCAGCGGTAGAGTTAGAGGATGAAGAAGAGGAAGAAGCAGAGGAGCCTGAAGAAAACTTAGAAGATAGCGCTAAGGCTGCTAGCAGAGGTGGGGGTGGAAAGAAGGCAAAAGACAAAAACGAGGACGAAGAGGAAGAAGAAGACGAGGAGGAGGAAGAAGAAAAGCCTGCCAAAAAAGAGAAAAAACCAAAAAAGGACAAAAAGTCTGGCGGAGGATTAATCGGTTGGATTAAGAATCATAGGGTTATTAGTATTATCTTTGGTTTATTCCTAATCGGGGTGATCGGGTTCTTGGTCTGGGCATTTATATTTGCGCCGGCAGTAGACTTTAGCATCGCTATCAAGACTGAGCCAAAAAACTTTTCTGAAGGCGTGACACTAACCACAAATATGAACGACGAGAAGCCATCTGAGGGTGTACTCTATATCTCTGAGCAAAAGTATGAAAGCAAGCAAGAAATCACCTTCGAGGCGACGGGGCAGAAGAACCTCGGAGAGTCGGCGACTGGTGAGTTGACGGTGGTGGGAGTGGTCTCTAGCAAGGGTGGCTCTACCTCGGTCAGAGCAGGAGATACCTTTACTAATAATGGCCTAGCCTACACAGCAAATAATACCGTATCGATGTCTTATGATGGCGGGGATGATACGAGCGTATGTAAAAATGTTGACGAAAACACCACGGTAAAGCAATTTAATACCGAGGGATGTAAGATTTATGCTACAGTTAGCGTGACGGCGGCAAAACCAGGGGCAAGCTATAATATCGGATCTACCTCCAATGGTTGGCGGACTACCTCTGGGGTGGAAGTAGTCAATTCCTCGATTGGTGGCGGGACTGATAATATTGTCACTATAGTACAACAGTCCGACATAGAGGCAGCCAAGGCAAAACTAACCACCGAAAAAGAAGATGCCAATAAGGCCAAACTTTATGATGATATCGACGACAACCAGATGATAATAGATATAAGTTTCAAGCAAACTACCTCTGAAGCGACGGTTTCGCCATCGGTGGACGAAGAAGTCCAGAGTGGTGTCACACCAAAACTGACCGCTACCACTACGGCTACCGTCTATACGGTAGAGAAGTCTAAATTAGAAGAGTTTATCAGCGCCAAGGCTGGGCTAAACGACAACCAAAAGATTTACGATATCAGAGATATGTATACGGAAAGTTTTACCCAGACTGGTAATGGCTATACGGGGCGGCTAAAAGCGCAGTACTTCGTAGGGCCAAAGATTACCGAGGGTGAAGTAACAGAAAAGGTGCTTGGCAAGGGGCTCGGCGATGCCAAGAGAGAGATTTCGGACAATTATGACGGGGTATCTGATATCACGATTACCACTTCCTACCCGTGGGTAATGACAGTACCGAATGACTCAAATAAAGTATCAGTAAAGTTTACCGTCAAGGATCAGAACGGAGACGAAATTAAGAAAAAAGACGCTGAAGGTACAGAGGAGACGAGCGGGGAAGAGACGACAGAGTAATGCGAGTAATAGGGCTAGATGTAGGTGAGAAGAGGATTGGTGTAGCTAAGGCGGATTCAAAGACCAGAATTGCCGTGCCGGTGGGCACGATAGAAGTGGATGGCACCGAGTGGCAAGAGATAGCCAAGATTTCTAGGCTACTGGACACGACGCTGTTTGTCGTGGGGCTGCCGCGCAATAACGCTGGAGTAGAGACTCAGCAGTCGCTTTATGCGAGGAACTTTGCCAATCAGCTCTCTAGTATCATCCCTGGGGCGAAAGTACGGCTCCAAGATGAGACTCTGACCTCAGTCTTGGCCGAATCGCGGCTCAAAAAACGGGGCAAACCTTACGAAAAAGGCGAAATAGATGCTGAGGCGGCATCGATTATCTTGCAAGATTTCTTAGAGAGCTTGGGGGCTGCGGGCCTAGGAACAGAGGAGGAAGAGGCAAGTCCAGAGGAAGAAAAGGAGGAAACAGAAAAAGTGGCTAAAAAAAAGCACAAAAAGAGTAAAAAATGGCTAATTGCGCTGATTGTGGCAGTTATCTTGGCTGGCGGTGCAGGAGTGGGGGCTAAGATTATCAAGGATAAATTAGACGAAAGGGAAGCAAATCTAAAGGCTTTGGAGGAGGCGGCGCTAGAGACTTTTACTTTTGAGATCAAGCCAGGGGAGACGTTTTATGATGTTAAAGCGAATTTATTAGAGTTGGGATACTCGGCGACAGAGATAGATGAGGCCTTTAACGCTAATTATGACTATGATTTTTTGAAAGACCGGCCAGAGGGGGCGACTCTGGAGGGGTACCTCTATGGTAATTTGCATGAATTCTATAAGGGGGCGAGTGTGAAGGACATTTTGAGCAAGTTCTTAGAGGAGATGGGGCAAGTGATTAAGGATAATAATCTAGAGGCGGGATTTGCGGCGCAAGGGCTGGATTTATATGAGGGGATTACGCTGGCTTCGGTGGTACAAAAAGAGGCCCATGGGGACGATCAGCCAGTCGTAGCACAGATTTTTCTCTCTAGGCTAGCCTATGGGATGCATATGGGGAGCGACGTGACGGTATCTTATGCACTAGATACGGAGGATCCCAATCGGACGATTTATGGTGATAATACCGATGCTCTAAAGATAGACTCTTGCTATAATACGCGGCTCTATACGGGGCTACCTTGTGGGCCGATTTCAAATCCGGGGCTCTCAGCTCTACTTGCGGCGGCTAGCCCAGCGGATACTTCTTACCTTTACTTCTTGACAGGAGACGATGGTTTGATGTATTATAGTTATACAGAGGAAGAGCATATTCAGAATATTTATGACCATTGCCAAGAACTCTGTAATGTAGGACTATGAGAAAAAGGAAAGCAAATAGTTTTGGAAAGTGGGTAAGGGGGGTTTTGCCATACCTAGGAGCCGCAGTGCTGACACTGGGGGTGGTTTCTGTGGGCTCGATTGATAAAATGACAGCCACCTCTGGGCTAGATATAAATAGCTTTACCACTGGAGAGAGCGGAGTCTCGGTAGACCAGATGTCTGAGCTATACGCAGTAGCAGACCTCTCTGATACGCTGGGACTGGCCTCGGCCTCTGATGTGGCGACGAACTACGTAATGGTAGACACAATGTACGATTCTGGCCAGGTGGCCACCTCTGGCAAGCTAGATAAGCCCAATTTGACAGATATCGACTCCTCACGGGGAGTAATTGAGCATGTCTTGGCTGATGGGGAGACTTTGGATTCTATCGCTTCGGAATATGGGGTATCTACAGATCAGATTCGCTGGTCTAACGGATTAAAAACTTCTGATGTGGCGGTAGGGACGACGCTTTATATCCCGAGTACCTCTGGTATCGTTTATACGGTCAAGGGCGGAGAAACAGTGGACTCTATTGCCACCAGATACGGCTCTTCTAAAGAAGAAATTATCGCCTTGAATGACCTAGAGGTATCTGGGGTGTCTGAGGGGATGAAGATTTTGATTAAAGATGGCTCCTTGCCAGAGGTAGAGCGGCCAGAATATGAGCCACCCAAGCCCGCCCAGACTAGGAGAAGTTATAATACTGGCACAGGAAATAACTACACCTACACCTATCTAGGAAATACTTCTGAACGCACTAATGCGGCCTGCAATAGGGCTCTAGGCGCTGGACAGTGTACTACGTGGGCTTGGGCTAAACGCCCCGATTTGGCCCCCTATACGAAGGCTAACGCCAAATATTGGGCTAGTATGGCCTCTGCGGCGGGTTTTGCGGTAAATAGAGTACCTTCAGCAGGAGCTGTATTCCAGACTGCCTCGGGATGGTATGGACACGTAGGTTACGTAGAATCGGTCAATAGTGATGGTTCAATCAATGTATCAGAGAGAAACTATTCAGGGTGCTATGGAGTACTCTACTCTACTATTCCGGCGAGTGCGGTAGGGAATTTCTTTTATATACATTAGTAATCTTCTATTAAGGTGAATTCCTTACCAGCAATAGAGATAATAGAGTCGGGCTCGGCGCCTTGATTGGTTAATTCCGCGCGGATGCCGAGTTTTTTCATGATATCGCGAAGGCGGTTAACAGAGGCGTAATTGCTTAAATCTGTGCGGCGAGCAAATTTTTCGATTTTTTCACCGGTGACGATGAATTTGTCGCCATCCTTCGTGACCTGCCAGGTGTCTTTGAGGGCGTTTTTGCCAAGGGAAATGGTTGGGATGTTGGCGGTCGACATACTTTTTCGAGACCGGACTTGCTCGCCAGAAATGTCATACGCTGGCAATCCGGGAAAGTCTGCCCTTCGGGCAGCTTTCTCGGTTGCGTCAGGAATATACATTTCTGAACGATCAAATCTGGAAATGGTCTCCGAAAAAGCATGTCTGGTCGCCCCTATCACATCTTTCAACTCGCGCAAAAGCTCTGTTATACCTTGGTGCGCGGCACTAGAGATGGCGAAAATCTTGGCATCTGGGTTGATATTCAGGATGGACTGCATTTGCATTTTGATGATTTCCTCGTCGAGGCCTTCGCATTTAGTGAGAGCGACTACCTCTGGGCGAGAGGCGAGATCGGAGTATTTTTCGAGCTCTTTCCTGATAGTCTGGTAGGCGGCGCCAGCATCGTCGCTATAGACATCTACCAGATGGAGCAGGACTTTGGTCCGCTCGACGTGGCGGAGGAAGTCGTGACCGAGACCTTTGCCTTCCGCGGCGCCCTCGATGAGGCCAGGGATGTCGGCGATGAGGAGATCGGTATGGTCGATAGTAGCTACGCCGAGGTTAGGGGTAATGGTAGTAAAGGCATAGTCGGCAATCTCTGGCTTAGCATTAGAGACGACAGAGAGAAAAGTGGATTTACCGGCGTTTGGTAGGCCGACCAGGCCGACATCGGCGACGGTTTTTAATTCTAGCTCGGCCTCGAATTCTTCGCCAGGCTCGCCGACTTCGGCGATTCTAGGGGTCTGGCGGGTACTACTCTTAAAATGGGCGTTGCCAAAGCCGCCGGAGCCGCCGTGAGCGATGATGGCCGTCTGGCCGTTCTCCGTAAGGTCGGCTAAAAGGATTCTTTCTCGGGGCGCGTCCGAAACCCCTGTCGCCACAGGGGTTTCGGGGCCAGTCCTCGCCTTGCCAGGGTCCGGATCCCCTGCGAAAGGACCCTTCACGCCGACCTTATAAACCACCGTCCCGACCGGCACGTCAATGATTAAGTCTTTGCCGGAGCGGCCGGCGGCGCGTTGGCCAGAGCCGTTTTTGCCATTCTCGGCGGTGAGGATAGGGGTGAAGCGGAAGTCGATCAAAGTATTAGTATTATTATCGGCGCGAAAAATAATATTACCGCCGCGGCCGCCGTCACCACCGTCGGGGCCGCCCTTGGGGATATAAATCTCGTGGCGAAAGGATACGGCGCCATCGCCGCCTTTGCCAGCCTTCAAACTCACCTTTGCTTTGTCGACAAACATGTTTATATTATAACATAAACTTAGATTTTTAAAAATTGCTTATTTGTTAGCGCCGAGGGCGGTAAGGATGGCCTCAGAGGAAGCATCATCATTTATCATTGTGGTGATAATTGCATTGTCATAGGCGACGACATAAGCCTTTTGGTACAACGTCATAGAGGGGTGGTCGTCGGAGCTGGGCTTGTTTTCGAGGGTGGCTTTGTAGTAGTTGGGGCTGTTTTCGATATCGGTCATCTCCATTCTATCAGTCAGAATGAGAAATTTGACAAAAGTGCTGACGCTATCTAAGTCTATCTGCTGAGCTTCTTCGGAGCTGCTGATTTGGTCGGCGTAGCGTTCCTTGTATGTATTCAGAATGTCAAGCAGATTTGTATTAAAGATCATAGCAGAGAAGATATAGCCATCGCTTCCTCCGCAGAGATATGGGGTAGCATAAATGTCACTTTCGGAGTCCATTTTTTGGTCGTCTTGCTGCTTAAAGGTGCCATTATAGTCAGCGCAGACAGACTTGATTTTTTCTACATCGGGGACGGTGGGGCCGCTACTAAAGATACCGCTGATACCATTGCCAGCGGGGCCGAGCTTAATAATACCGCCAGCGACGAGGCCAAAAAAGGTGCCGCCGATGCCGAGCAAGAAAACTAGGCAGACAATCAGGGCGACAATGCCAGGCTTTAGCTTTTTGGATTTGGGAGCTGGGGTGGAGACTG
>JAZRPP010000005.1:0-1030 GCA_045649285.1 Candidatus Nanosyncoccus sp.
ATCTTAAAACCTGGTATTTCTGGAGCCTCCTCTGGTGTAGAAGCTACCAATATCCCTCCCTTAGGGGCCAACGGCGCCAAGATAGTCACCATCTCTGGCTTATATTTATCGTATGGCGGATCGGCAAAAATAACATCATAAGATACTCCAGTTATCTGACCAATTTTCTTGATATTTAGCTTTAAAGTATCAGCTTTGCTCGGTTCAATCCTGGTCTCGTATAGATTTTTCTCAATCGTTTGCAATACTAATTCATCCTTGTCAACAAAAATCGCATGCCTAGCACCCCTAGACAGTGCCTCTATCCCTAGTATCCCACTCCCCGCATAAGCGTCCATTACATCTGCTCCAGGTAAATAGCTTTGGATCATATTAAAAAGCGCTAATCTTTCCCTCATCCCCATGGGATGCGTCCCCTCACCAGGTGTGTCTATGGCGAGGCCACTGAGTCTCCCGCCAGTAATAATCACGCGATTTTGTCCTGATTTCCTGTTCATCTTTTCTCCTTTTTTGAAAATAGCTTGCCCATGAATGAACTATCACTCATTTCCCATAAGACCAAACCAGCCTTCCCTAGATATCTACTCAGTATAATACCATAATCTTGATAGACCGTCAATTTAATGTCGTTATCTGCTGATAATCGCGTATTTCCGCCATCAACTCTTTATATTTTACCATATCATCGGGATTTTGGAGTATTTTATCCACGTCATCTCGCGCCCGCTTTATGATTTTAGTATCTGAAAAAGAGGCAATCTTTAGATCCAATGCTCCATGTTGCAGTGCCCCGTAAATCTCCCCTGGCCCACGCAGTTTCAAATCCACCTCCGCTAGATAGAAACCATCCGTTGACTTTCTAAGTTCCCTCAGTCGCTGCGAGGGTGTCGCTTCCCCGGCTGTCATCAAGAAACAATAAGACTTCTTATCTCCTCGCCCCACTCGTCCTCTTAGCTGATGTAATTGCGCCAAGCCATATTGCTCGGCATCTTCTATTACTATTAACGTCGAAGTCGGATCGTAGCCATGT
>JAZRPP010000006.1:0-4673 GCA_045649285.1 Candidatus Nanosyncoccus sp.
GCCAAAGGTAGAAGGGCTGGATTTTTCGTTTTCGGGGCTAAAAACAGCAGTGCTGCGCGCTGTGCAGAAAGAGGTTGGGGTGCCGATTTCATTTCCATCTCATAAATTGAAGGATTTGTTGACCGAGCAGCAGGTAGCGGATTTCGCGGCTAGCTTCCAGAGGACGGCGGTGGAGATTTTGTGTGAAAAACTAGCTAAAGCGATGGAAATTCACGGTGATGTGCAAGCGGTGGTGCTAGCGGGGGGAGTGTCGGCAAACCAGGAGCTAAGAGAGGCTTTGCCAGAGGCGTACTTCCCTGTTTTGAAATTATCGGGGGATAACGGGGCGATGGTGGCCGCGGCAGCCTACTACGAAATCCAGGCGGGAGTGAAGCCGACCGACCCCTATAAATTGAACATTTATCCGCGGGTGTCGATAGAAAAAGAAGGGTAACTAGAAGAAGGGGTAGAATTCAAAGAAATCGCGCGAGAGGGGGATGGTGAGGGCGAGGACGAAGACGAGGAGGACTGCGACGAGGAGAGCGGCACGGAGTTTATTAAGCGGGCGAGAAATGCGGTAAAGAAGGGTGAAATCGAGGGCAAAGACGAGGATGACGGCGAGGGTGGTAAAGAGACTCCTAGGGAGGCTATTAAATTTGGCTATAACGGAGAGAATAATGATAGCAGCAGAGATAATGACACCGGTGGGGATAGAATAGCGTTTGATGTTATAGGTGAAGCGATCTTTGACGCGGGAAATGTTGGGCTCGAGAGCGAGAATAAGGCCGGGGAGGCCAATACAGAGGACGTTGAGGAGTGTCATAGAGATGGGTGTAAAGGGGTAGTCTAGATGGTTGATAGCAAAGAGGATAGCCAAGATACTGGCGTAAGTGGTCTTGGTAAGAAAGAGAGTGGCAGAACGCTCAAGATTATTGATGGATTGGCGTCCCTCGGCAATGGCGGCGGGGACAGCGGAGAAATCGCTATTTAGAAGGACCAGCTTGGCGGAACGGCGGGCGGCGTCGGAGCCCTCGCCGATGGCGATGCTACAGTCTGCCTCTTTCATGGCGAGGATATCGTTAACACCGTCGCCAGTCATGGCTACGGTGTATTTTTGCTCTTTTAGGGCCTTGATGAGGGATTTCTTTTGAGATGGTTTGACGCGAGTAAAGATGTTGTAATCTTTGACTAATTTATTGTAATCTGGGGATTTTATACTGGAGAGGTCGACGGGACGGAGGTCTTTTACCCCGACTTTTTTGGCGATGTTTGTGACCGTCTCGAGGTTGTCGCCAGAAATGATGTCAATTTTGACGTCGTTGTCCTCAAAGAATTTGATAATTTCCTTGGCATCGGTGCGGAGTTCGTCTTCTAGAGCTACATAGCCTAAAAGTTCGGATTTGCCTTTGGTTTGTTTGACTACAGAAATGATGCGGTAGTTAGCAAGATTTTTACAATTCCCAGAGGTTACGCAATGTGATAAATTAGAAGTTTTATCACATTGCTCCACCTCTGCGCGCCCAAAATCAGAGATTTTGTGCTTGATGCTCTGGGAATTTGTAAAAATCTTGCCACCAGGTATGAATTCCAAAGCGCCCATGAGGTAGGTGGCTTTATTCGTCTTAATCCCGGAGTATTTGCGGTCGGAGGAGAAGGGGATGACCTCTGTGATATGCTCCTTGGGCGTAAATTTGGCCCTTTTTAGGAGCTTTCGGCGGAGAGCGGCACTTGTACTGGTATCAGCCTCTTGACCGCTTAGAATAAGCTTTAACGCGTTCTCAAGGCTATTTTGAGCGGAGGTATGAGCCTTGGTGCCTGGCTTGGCGTCTGTGGCTGGAATAATGTCTTTTACGGTCATATCGCCGGTGGTTAGTGTGCCGGTTTTGTCTAAGCAGATACAGTCGACACGAGCAAGAGTCTCGGTAGAGTAGAGGTCCTGGACGAGGATTTTTTTCCTTGCTAGACGGATAGTGGCGAGAGCGAGTACGGAGGAAGTGAGGAGGACGAGCCCCTCCGGAATCATGCTGATAAGGGCGGCGACGGTACTAGTGACGGCGACCTCGGGGGTGGTGTCTTTGACCTGGAAGCGAGATATAAGAAGGAGGACCCCGATGGGGATAAGGGCGAAGGAAATGTATTTGACTATAGAGTTGATGATATGGAAGAGTTTGGAATCTGACGCCTTGATCTCGTGGGCGGATTTTTGGAGTTTGTTGACGTAGCTATCTTCACCGACCTTAGTGATGCGGGCTTTGCAAGAGCCAGAGGTAATAAAACTACCAGAAATAAGAGACTCGCCTGGAGTTTTTCTGATATTGCTCTGCTCGCCGGTGAGGAGAGATTCGTTGACTTCTATTGCCCCCTGGACGACTTCGGAGTCGGCGAGGATTTGGTCACCGAGGTTTAAAATCATGAGGTCACCTTCGACTAGGTCCTCGGCGGGGATTTGGCGTGATTTGCCATCTCGGATGACGGTGGGCTGCTGCTCGGCTAGGAGCCGCATTTTGTCTACGGTATGTTTGGCACGGAGAGAGTTGATGATGCCGATTAGAGTATTGGCGATGGCGATGAGGATAAAGAGGAGGTTTTTATAAGAGCCGACGACAATAATAAGGATGGCGAGGATGAGGTTGACGAAGTTGAAAATCGTCAGAGTATTCTTAAGAATAATGCGGCCGACAGAGGTAGTGGAAGTGTTGGGGGTTTTATTAACCTTCCCTGCTTTGATTTTTGCCGCTACTTGCGCCGATGTGAGGCCGTCTAGATTCATGGTACTAGTATAGCACGGATGAGGGGGATTCGGGGAGATGCGCGTTTTTGGAGGGTAGTATTGACAGAAAGAGGTATCTGTGGTATAATAGGTTTTTAGGATAAAGCGCTTATGCTATTTGAGGAGAAGCTGCGGGATAAGAGATTTTATCAAGCAGAGAGAGCGATTTTTACTGTATATCTAGGGGAGGAGGTGTCAGATGTAGATGTCTTGGCGAGGAAGGCGGGGGTGTCAAAGGCGACGTTTTATCGACATCATAGGACACTGGAAGCCGTGGTGGAGGATTATAAAGAATTGCTTGAGGTGCGGCTAGAAAAGGCCTTTGGTGATATGAATGAGGCAGCCAATATAGAAATACTAAAGTTCTATCGGAGGCTGCTATTTTTTGTTTTGCGGAATAGGGATTTGTTTAGATTAATAGAGTTGCGGGGGCGGAAAAGTCCGTTCTGTCTCCTGGAAAAGCCAATAAAAATGTCGGTAGCTCGGAGAGGACAACTGCTCGAGAATGAGATGATTTATCGGATATATATGGCGGAAATCGTAGCAGTGCTAGAGATGTGGGCCGAGCGGGGGGTTGACGAGGGGGAGATGGAGATGGTGCTAGAAAATATCCTATACCTGACGAAGACGGCGAGGATACGGCTGGGGCCGCTAAAGAGGAGGGAGGAGAAAAAATAGGGGCTATTTTAGCTCTTTTGCCTGGAGGAGTTGGTGGGCGAGTTTTTTGTCAAAAGTATAGAGGGGGAGCTCCTCGCGGCGCTCGGCCTCGCGAGCAAGGTAGCAATCTGGGAAGGAGAGGCTGGGACGGAGGACATAGTCCTCACAAGCCTGGGCAATAACCATGAAATTGCTCTTGATGTTTTTGTGTTTTAGGAAGGAAACGATTAGAGAGGCAACTGCAGGGCGATCTAGCTGAATAACCTTGGAGAGGATATGCTCGGCCTCTATGATAGAAACGTCACAAACAGATAAACTCTCGCTATCATTAATGAGGGCGGAGGCGGCCTTGGCTTGGTCGGTATTGTCCTGAAGAATAACCCGCAAAATAACGTTGGTGTCTAGAGTACAAGTGGGCTGGGTAGGGCGGCTAGACTCCATATTGCTCCTCTAAATACTTCTTCCCCTCTGGGGTGTCGGGCCAATTTTTCTCAGACTCAATAGCGTCTTGGATATCTGGGTATTTTTGACGAAAAGCCTCGATGCGTTTACGGACCTCGCGACGGGCCTTTGGATCCATATTGGCCCAGACGGCATCGATCTCTTCTTCTATGGTTTTTTCTTTAGAGATAGTAACAGTGCCGTCGCTCTCTATCTGGAAGCGGAGCTCGTCCTCCGTCGTCACACCAAGGTAATCGCGGACTTTGGCCGGAAAAGAGATCTGGCCAGAGGCGAAAACCTTTGCGGGGTAAATAGCGATAGGGTAACTCATACTTGAAGTATAGCAAAGTTACTTGAAAATGTCAAGAAGTACTTGGAATAGGGGTCACTGGCTAATACACCTAATGGAGTTGCCGTTTTTGCGATCGTTGCCACTGGCGGGGCGGATATCCGAGGTATTGACGTAGAGGAAGTAGCGACTCGTACCATCGCGCGCTGTAGTAGACCAACAGCGGCCGTAGCCACCCTGACTGTACGGCGTACCAGAGCTGAAGAGGCCGGAGAGGGGCAAACGGAGCGCCGCACGATAGTTAGCATAAGCTGTAGGATCTGAAGTAGAATCTGTAGAACCATAGATGGCTTGTGCTAGAGCAGAAAAGTCCCCGCTAGTATTACCCGCTGGCATCTTCCAGCCCTTCGGGCAGACATCATAACTAGCTTCTGTAGTTGTGTCACCCGAACATATAGTATCTAGCGTAGCAGCACAGTAGTTGTAGTAAACGCCTACTTTGTATTGACCAGCCTGGGAAGTAGCGTCACTAGGAAC
>JAZRPP010000007.1:0-1032 GCA_045649285.1 Candidatus Nanosyncoccus sp.
TTTTTTCGCCAAATCCTCTGGTGTACCCTCTGCACACACCATACCACCCTTTAATCCCCCTTCCGGCCCCATATCTATTACCCAGTCTGCGCTCTTTATCACATGCAGATTATGCTCAATAATTATCATCGAATTTTCCCCGTCCACTAGCTTATTCAAAATCCTAACAAGCCGTTTAACATCATCTGTATGCAACCCCGTAGTTGGCTCATCCAAAATATATAAAGTTTTACCGATAGACCGCCGCGCCAACTCCGTAGCTAGCTTAATCCGCTGCGCTTCACCCCCCGAAAAAGTCGTAGCCGGCTGGCCCAGTTTAATATACCCTAACCCCACTTCTTGTATCGTTCGTAATTTTGTAGCAATAGACGGAATATTCGCAAAAAACTCCACCGCCTCGTCTATTGTCATATCTAATACTTGCGAAATATCTTTGCCTTTATACTTTATCTCTAGCGCCTCCGCATTATACCTCCGCCCATGACACTTCGGGCATGTCACATACACATCCGGCAAAAAATGCATCTCAATTTTATTCACGCCATCACCCTGGCAATTTTCACACCGCCCACCTTTTACGTTAAAACTAAATCTCCCGGCTTTATATCCTCGCACTTCCGCCTCTGGCTGCGCCGCAAATAGTTCACGTATCGCTGTAAATACTCCGGTATAGGTAGCTGGGTTACTTCGCGGCGTCCGCCCAATTGGGCTCTGATCTATCACTATCACTTTATTCAAATTTTCAATCCCATCGATTCGCTCATGAGTACCAGCAACCGTTTGTGCCCGGTTTAGTCTCGCCAAAAGTTCATTCGCTAAAATACTATTTACCAAAGTAGACTTACCAGACCCAGACACACCACTCACCACCGTCATCACTCCTAACGGAAAATGTACATCTATATCTTTAAGGTTATTTTCGCGCGCTCCCACTACTACTAATTCCTTGCCCCTTTTAGCCTTCCGCCGCTTCTTCGGTGTTGCAATTGTCATTTCACCAGATAAATACTTCCCCGTAATCGAATCCGGATT
>JAZRPP010000008.1:0-12150 GCA_045649285.1 Candidatus Nanosyncoccus sp.
TTAGAATTAGAATTAGAATTAGAATTAGAATTAGAATTAGAATTAGAATTAGAATTAGAATTAGAATTAGAATTAGAATTAGAATTAGAATTAGGATTAGGATTAGGATTAGGATTAGGATTGCAATAAGAATTAGCAGTATGAAAATTGGTAACTTTATGGTTTTACTATTGACTTTTTCTATAAAACGTGCTATAATGATATAAGTTGACTATTCTAGTTAAGGCAGTTTACAAAACAAGTAACAGAAGTTTATCTATCGGGGGTATCCCCTTGTTTACAGGAGGAAATCGTATGGGTAAAATTAAAGCAAAAGCTATACCTGTCACTGAGAAAACCTATCCTTGTCTGATGGGAATACTAATGCAGGCAGATTGTGCTTCTAGTTATCGCAGTAGTTTTGATTTTTCGCCCGAATGGACGGGGAGTGTCGTTTGTTTGGACGAGTTAGGGATATCGTCGCTAGATGATATTGAGGTCGAAAATGATTTAGGAAGTGAACCGTATTTTCTAGAAATTGATGGTAACCTTTTAGTAAGGGATTGGTCACCTCGCACTTGTGCCTATTGCTTTCCTTGTATGGTCAATGCAAAGGGGTATGAATTTAGCGACTCGTATGTCACACCTTCGGAAGAAGAATACTTATGCAGGATAATAATTGAAGAAGAATTTGAGGCCAATGGAGCAATATTCCTTCGTGATAGTACAACTACTAACCCTGACTATGGTGCATATTTCGTTAGATGTGAAGGTAATTTTGAGATGTGGGACGCTTTTTCCTCATGGTTATATTACTACAGCGCAGGGAATGGTCGCTTTTCTCAAAAACTAGAGGAGGTGATTAGATAGCTCTATTCTGTTACTAACATTTACTTTACCCCTGGCATTGTGCTGGGGGACTTTTTTATGCTCATAGGACACACAAAAAACAAAAAATCCCCCTGGAATTCCAGGGGGGGATAAAACTAACTTGTTATGTAGTAATCTGTCCAGTATCTTCCTTCTTTGGCTGCCTGATTCTTTTTTTGCACCCTATTATACCAGGTACACTTCTTGCAACATGCATCCCCATGTTTATTATCATAGCAGCTACAATTGCCCCCTTTTCTCCTGTAGCCTCTAAACTTAAACATATAGTCTCCTACTTCTTTTACCTGAGCCTCGATTTCTTCCTCGTCTAAACCATAGCAACCCCAATAAAAGGCTGGATCAAAACGACCGAATATTTCGTCGTCACTATCCACGTCGTAATTGCTAACTGCCTTGAGCTGGCAGTTTATGACGACTGGGCGTGTTCCAGAGTATTGGGTGAGAAGTTTCTTCTCTCCGTCTATGTTTACGAACACCATACAAGGAGCCTTGGGGGCTATCTCTGCTGCCAGTTTTCTCGCGTTGAAGCCTTTAATCTTGTCGTTGTCAGTAGTGACATAGGAAGAACCGATGAGCTCTTCAAAATCCTGCTTTGGATCAATATCCTGAAAGAGAATAAAGCTCATCTGTTCTTGGATTTGCCTTGCTGCCTTTTTGCGAGCTTCCTTGCGACGTTGCTCTTGGATAGCTTCTTCGTCGACGATAACCACCTCGCCATTAACAATGGCTAGATTTAATTTATACATGGCTATTCCTCCATAACTGTTAGTCTGTAAAGGTACGGTTGTTTTAATTATAGCACACTTTGCTATTTTTGTCAATGGTAACCATTTTTTGGGTTGAAAAATATGCGGATTGTGGTGTAAAATGGGGGAAAGGAGTCTGAATGAGCGAGATAGTGAAGATTACTGGAGGGATGTATAGAGGGAGGAAAATACAGACCCCGGGCGAGGGGACGCACCCGATGGGGGCTAGGGAAAAGCTGGCGCTGTTTAATATGATCGGGTCATATTTGCCGGGGGCTGTTATTTTGGACGCTTACGCAGGGAGCGGAGCGCTGGGAGTAGAGGCGCTCTCGAGGGGGGCGGAGTTTGTTCTTTTTGTAGACTCCGACAAAAAAGCCGTAAAAACAATCATGAAAAATATAAGAGAACTAGGGATGTCAGAGCATAATGGTATGGCACTAGAAGCCAAGCTACCAAACTTAACTGAGCATAATAGCCATATGATAGATACGGTTTTAAAGCTGCGAGAAGTGGGACGAGGAGGATTTGATGTGGTATTGGCTGACCCGCCGTATGATAAATATGAACCTCGGATGGTCACCGCGCTGGCGCCGATGGTGGCAGAGGGTGGGATATTAGTCGCTTCTACTCCTTGTGAGGGGCCAGAGATCACCGGACTAGAGAAGATACGAACACGTAAGTACGCTGCGGCGTATATTACTATTTATCGGAAGTGCCTCGTGGCTTAGCGAGCCACACACCTAACTGATCTACCGCGCTGCTTATTGTCGTTATTCTGCGGATTCACATTAGAACTATTGAAGTACATGCAGTGCGCATCCGTACTAGACGTATACGCCGAGCTAGACCAGTAGCCTCCGTAGCTACCCTCGTTGCTCAGACTACCATTGTAGTAGATGCCACCCATAATAAACGAAAGAGGGTTAGAGCGCATCGTGACAGAGCCTGCAGCGCTATTCGGTACAGCATAGTTAGTTGTTAAGAGATTGTAGAAGGAGTACAAGTTGCTATTGCCGTTAGTCTTGTTGCTGGTGCCGCCAGTAGGGAGCCCCCAACCCTTCGGGCAGATAGAGTCCCGTGCATCATTCGTATTCGTTGCGTCTGTCGAAGTCATATCCGCTGTCCCAGACCCTGCTGTAGCCGCGTACCAGTTGTAGAGGATACCTATATGGTTTGTCTGGTCGCCGGTGTCTGTGGTGTTACAAGTTTGACCAGAGCCGGAAGTTGTGCCACTACACCATTTATTGCCTCTAGTGTAGGATGTAGGATTGGTGGAGTTAACCGGAACGGATGAAGAAGTAGAGGTATTTGGAGTCCAGGAAGTTTTGGAGTTTAAGTCCGTATTGGCATTGGTTAAAGTAGTACTGGTAGACAATGATAGATTGAGATTCTGTGCCATCCAGCAGTTACCATCGGCATACTTCCTTACTACGTAGCTACCGCCACGAGTATCTGTCAACGTAGTCGAAGGTACATAAGTGTTGTCGCCACTATGCGAGCCGTCTGTATCTAGTCTAGTGGCCGAGGCGAGAGGCGTAGTAGTGGCTTCACAGATTTGACTCGTCATTTGTTGCATCGTGGAAATAGCAAACATACCAGATTGCTCTTGCCAGTGGGCATGCATGGTGATATTCTCTGTGGGGGAATAGGTAGCTCCTGCATCACCTATTTTGTCTCCACCTGTGGCCGCAGTGTACCAACCTAGGAAGACGTATCCTGCCCTAGTAGGTTTAGGAAGTATAGTGGATGTGCCGAGAGCTACTACTTCACTAGATGGAGATACTGTGCCGCCGTTAGCGTTATAGGTGATAGTATGGCCGTTAGCCGTGGAAGGGTGGACCATAATGTATTTCACCTTGCCAGTATAGGTACCAGTCATCTGGGATGGAGCGATATAGACGGCATAGGTAGTAGTCACAGATGAACCATCAGTAGAGTCTGTAGTGCCGCTATACCCCGCTACTTTTGTGTAGTCGCTAGGTACAGAGTGATAATTATCAAAACTATTATAGATAGTAGGAGTAGTGGGGCCGGTGACAGCGTTCACCTTCATCGCCCAGTTAGAAGTCCCACTCGTAGCGGTACCGGTAGGTATATCATAAGTAGAGCCAGCATCAGAAGAGAGGACTGTATTCCCGGCAGTATTGCCAGTGTAGCCTATAGAGTATAGAGAGAAACCATTGATGTCGTTACAGACCGCCTTGATCGTGGTCTGGCCGATGCCTTCCGTATAGATACCAGGCGCTATGGTAGCTGTGTGTGGAGTATCCACCGTGCCATAGAGAGTGCAAGAAGTAGCCACAGTCACACTGAGCTCATCGGCAGAAGATTCTTCGGCATGAGTAGCGGGAATGCTAATTAAAGCGGTTGCTAATCCTAATAAAATTACCCCCCCCCCGTGGCAGCTAGGTCTAGGATGCTAGGGAGACCTAGTTTTCCACCACAATGCCTTTTGATTCTCATTTTTAGATTTCCTCTCTTTGCTTTAGTAACTTATGCTTATGTAGTTTATTTTAGATGATTTTTTGGATGGCGTCAAGAGCAAAATCCTACCCCTGTGGCGCCCCTATGAATACCTCTTGATTTTTGGGGTAAAGTGTGGTATAATTATAGGATAAGGAGTTTTATTATGTATTATCAAGATGAGGCGGATAAGAAAGAGCGCCGAAAGATTATCGGAGTAGCTACGGCGGCAGCGGCGATTATTTTGATTTTGGTGGCGGCGATTATCGTGGTGGCGACCAAGAAATCTTCGGGCAACCTAGCAGAGAATGCCACTGTGGCGAGCGAGGAAGTAGCCGCAGAGAGCGAAGCTACAGCAAACACAACTGAGGGAGTAGGCAGCCTCTCGACTGAGACCAGCGAAGCTAGTGCTGAGGGCGAGGCTAGTACTGAGGGTGAGGCTAGTGCTGAAAGCACGGAAGCTAGCGAAAAGAGCGAGAGCACAGAGAGCGAGAGTGCGAATACTTCTAGCACTCCTACTGCTACCAGCACCTCCAGCAGCACCACGGGGAACAGCAATATACCGACGACCGGCCCAGAGGATTTTTTGCCTTTGGCGCTAGTAGCTGGGGCGATCGCAATGTATCTCTCCTCGGCAGCGTTAGCCAAGAAGAATGCGTAAAAATCAAAAGCGAGGCCCAAAAAGCCTCGTTTTTTGAGCCTCCTTGGTGCGACGATTTTTGCTTCGCAAAAATCTAGGGCACCTGCGTAGCCTCAAAAAATCTAAAGCAAGCTTTAGATTTTTCTCGTCTCCTTGGTGCCCGGAACAGGACTTGAACCTGCACGCTGTTAGGCATATGCTCCTAAGGCATACGTGTCTACCAATTCCACCATCCGGGCATATTTTTATTATAACATATTTTTACCAAAATCGTCCATATAAATTAGAAATTATTTTATAGCTACTTTTGACAAACCCTGTTTCATGTGGTATAATTGGCAAAGTTGGCCTAAGGTGGGCTGGCTGAGGAACTTTACGAGAAAGGAGGTTAAAGCTATGAAGAAGACACGTAGAATCAAGATAGCGGTAGTAAAGCCGCGGACTAGCTGTGCTTCTGGATAGTTTAAAATACATCGAAACAATCCATAGACAGCGACGTTGCACAAGTAACTCGTTAACCATCTTTCATCGGGCTAGTCTACCGACTAGTCCGTTTTTCTAGGAGGTGTTTTATGAAGGTACTTTTTTTGTCAGTCAATTCAAGGTGTGACATGGCTTGCAAATATTGCTTTTATACTATCGGCCATGAGAAGCGCCTGGGTGGACGCATCGAGCCGAAACAAGCCAAGGCATTTGCCGAGGCGATCAAGGCAAACGGTTTTACTTCGGTGATTCTGACTGGAGGCGACCCGTTTTATTCTAAGTATAAAAACGAGACTTTCGAGCTGATTAAGGAACTCAAGGAGATAGGCTTACGCGTACTGGTAAACACTAGCGGTGCCGGCCTAAATGCGAGAGATCTAAACCGAATTGTGGCGCTCAATATAGACCGGGTTGATATCTCGATCAATTCACTTGATGCGGAGACACACAATCAAGAGCGCGGGCATTTCGAAGATGCGATTGGGACTATAACGGGCCTAGTCGCTCGTGGCTACGCCAGAAAACTGTCGACTACTACCGTCGTGACGCCAGAAAATGCCAAGCTAGCTGCCAAGACGATCGAGTTTTTGCAGCACCTCGGAGTGGAGGATACACGCTATCAGCCAGTTTTCTTAAAAACTGACCAAGATTACGCTCCACTGGAGCAGGCTTTGGATGAGTGCGCGGCGGTTTGCCATAAACCGCACACCGATAACTATCTTGAACAATGCAAACGAGCCTACAACGGGGAGAAATCTCTGGCTAATTCAGTTTGCCAGATGGGAAGAAGTTATTTTGTGAGTGATTGCTATGGTAATCTCACTCCATGCTTTCATCGCGGAGACATCATACTGGGTAATATGTTTTTGAATTCCCCCGAGGAAATCGATGATCATATTGCCAGTAGCGTGCCGTGCGCGTCTACTCATCCACGTTGTTTTGGAAAACATTGTGTTTCGCTTTACGACAACCCACTATACTGGAAGGAGAAAAAATCATGGAAACAAAGATTATTCCCAACCTCCTCATCCGTACTTCAGAAGGACTAGTCCTTTTTGACTCTACGTCCTTAGATTTTTACGAGATAGAGGAAGAGATTCCCAGAAGCGTAAGCCCGACGGCCTTTCGGATTGCTTTGACCGAAAAATGCAATTTGTGTTGTGCTGAATGTTTTGTAACCAAAAATCTAAAATCTCATCGCGAGATGTCTTTAGAGACTCTGGATGATGTCTTGGAACAAACTTTCAAACATGCAAGAAGCCAGACCACGACCTACCGCTTTTTTGGCGGAGAGCCGATGCTGAAGCTGGATTTGATTGAGTACGCAGTACAAAAAATCAGCCAAGCTTTTCAGCAGGACATAATTGGTCCAGCAATTTACGAGATTACGACAAACGCGACGCTTTTACCAGCCACCGCACTAGAGCTTTTCAAACAGAACTGTTTTCACGTTGGTGTTTCGGTGGACGGGCCAAAGACTGCGCACGATCAGCTGCGCCCGTTTGGTAATGGCAAGGGTACTTACGACACTGTACGCGAGAATTATCTCAAGATGCACGATGCCGGCATCAAAACTCATGTTTTGATAACGCCAAATCCAGCCTATATGGGGCGGCTAGTGGAGTTTACAGAGGAGATTTTGGATGATTTTCCGATGGAAACGATCACGATAAATACTCCTTTTCATTACGATACACTAGCTTGGAATTTGGACGGCAAAGATTATGCCGAGAAGCTGATAGAAATCTGGCGAATAGCCAAGAAAAGGAATATCAGCGTGGAATGCGCGGTGACACCGGTCATGGCTGCTATCTCTAACAGGATGTGGCGGATGACACCCTGCTCGATCGTAGGGGAGAGCTTTATGGCTTCGGTGAGCCCGGATGGTGGTTTTTCTTATTGCGCTCAAAAATGGGACCAAAAGTTCGATTTATCTAAGCGCCCAGATAATTACCGCTCTGAGGCCTGCCAGAGGTGCTATGCAATAGGGTATTGCGGTGGAGTTTGTCCGGCTTTTAAAGCCCTATCTGGGCGGGAGCTGGATCAAAACAAGTGTAATTTTATGCATGCTATTTTGCCGCTAATCATAGACAATCTTGATGTATTTGAACAAATGGAGGTGGACTCATGATTATGTATCAGACGGTTTTTCCGCCGATGAAAAAGCCGCCAAAGGGGGCGGATGCTTTGACTTTGCTGGAGTGCGGGCGCTATATAGAAAAGCTGGCGCCTGGGTTCTTTGCGTATCTACCTCTCGGCATGAAGGTAATTAACCGAATCGAAGAGCAAGTACGGGAGGCTGCGCAGAGCTTCGGGTTCCTCGAAGTGAGTACGCCAGTCTTGCAAGACCAAAAGCTCTGGCAAGATTCTGGGCGGTTTGAGCATTATGGCGACAGCATCTATAGCTTTGACCAGGATGAGAAATCATATGTGGTCAGCCCGACTTCGGAGGAGCTGATGGTAAAACTAGGTGTAAATCACCAGGATGCGCAACCGCTGAGTTTTTTCCAGATTGGCGAGCGTGTAAGAGATGAGCCGCGTCCAGCCTTCGGGCTGGTGCGGGCAAAATCTTTTATCTTGGCTGATTTTTATATCGTTTGTCACTCCGAAATCCAGGCTAAATACGAGCTCCAGCGAGCTTGTATGGTGACCAAGAGGGCGTTGGAAAAGATTGGGGTTGAGTTCAGGACGGCGTTTTACGCTAAGAAATATGCCGTATCCTACTGGCAACACTCTGATAAAGAAAAGCAATGCATCGTCTATCTTTGCGAAAAAGACCGCGAATATAGCTGGCGCGACAAGGATTTGGCTAGTTGCCCGAGATGCGGAGATTTCGTTTACCCCATTAATGCGATTGAGCTGGCGGATGCGACAGTACAGCAGAACGGCGACACCTTTCTGGCTACGGCGGGGATTGGCGTGAGCCGTTTGCTACAAGTTTTGGCTAAAAATAACAAGACTGATACCGGTATCAACTGGCCAAGACGCCTGGCGCCGTTTCAGATTGAAATCGTTTCTAGTCTGGACCGCCGAGACGAGAGTACCGAGCTCTATCACTGGTTACAGAAACAAGGATTAGAGGTGCTGCTAGATATGCGCGATCAGCATATGGGGCGAAAGTTCATCGATGCTGATTTATTTGGCGCACCGGCCCGACTGATTTACGGTAAGCAGACTACTGCCGGGAAGATTGAAGTAAAAGATTTTGAAACCCAAGAGTCAAAAGTGCTTTCCAGGGAGGAGGTGATGAAATGGGTAGAAACCAAAAGCTTCCATCGAAGGTAAAAGACCCTCTCGGGTGGTACCGAGAGGTCATCGCCAGGGCTAAGTTAGCTGAGCATGCACCCATCAAAGGGTGTATGGTGATGCGGCCGGATGGCTACGCGATCTGGGAGAATATACACGACACCCTAAATCCGCTACTCAAAGATCATGGAGCCAGGAATGTGAGTTTTCCACTTTTTATCCCCGAGTCATATCTGGCTCGGGAGAAAGATCACGTCGAGGGGTTTAGCCCTGAGATAGCCGTGGTAACTTATGCTGGCGGGGAAGAACTGACCGAGCGAATCGTGGTGCGGCCAACCTCTGAGACTATCATTCACGAGAGTATGAGGAATTGGATTCAATCCTACAAAGATTTGCCTCTCCGGATTAATCAGTGGTGCAACGTGGTGCGTTGGGAAAAACATCCCCGATTGTTTCTTCGGACCTCTGAATTTCAGTGGCAAGAAGGGCATACTGCTCACGCGACCGCAGAGGAAGCACACACGGAGGTAGACGAGGTACTACATCTCTATCATGATTATTGTAGAGACGTACTAGCGCTGCCGACCGTGATGGGGCGAAAATCCGAAAAAGAAAAATTCGCTGGCGCAGTAGAGTCCTATAGTATCGAGGGATTAATGCCAGATGGGCGCGCTTTACAGATGGGCACTGTGCATTATCTGGGAGATAATTTCTCCAAGATGGCAGATGTGAGTTTTACCGACCGTACTAATCATGTAAAATATGCAGAGATGACCAGCTGGGGAGTTTCGACTCGCTTGGTGGGAGCTTTAATTATGGTGCATGGCGACGACAAGGGGCTGATTTTACCGCCCAAGATAGCACCGACTCAAGTGCTGATCGTGCCGATTAATTCTGAGATGCTGCCAATAGCCCATCGAGTTAAGCAGAGACTAAAGGCAAGCGGTATCCGGGTGGAAATCGATAATCGTTCTGATGTACGGGTGGGCGCTAAGTTCTACGAAAGTGAGCTACGCGGGATTCCGCTGCGAATCGAGATTGGTCCAAAAGAGGCTGAGCAAGGCAAGATGGTGGTAGCTTTTCGTCATGATGGCGAGAAACATATCACCAGCCTACAAGAAGAAAATACCTATAATCTGGCTGGCTCAATCAAGTCTATGCTGAGGTTTATCCAGGATTCTTTGCTCAAACGAGCTACTAGAGATTTGAATCGCCGCATTATAGAGATTGACGAGAGTCGCCGAGACACTTTCTCTTATTCGATTAGTAAGTTGCAGGGGTTTATCTCTGCTCCGTGGTGTGGGAGGACTGCCTGCGAACAGGTAATCAAAGATGCCACTGGCGCAGCGACGCGAAACTTGCCACTCGATAGGCAATACCTTTCACCTGATTGCAAATGCATTTGGTGCGGAGCGCCAGCAAAGCATATCGCTTACTTTGCGCGTGCGTATTAACCTTTCTTTTATGCCCCCGTAGGATTACGGGGGTGTTTTTTGTGCTATAATTACCTTATGGAAAATGTTTTCATGATTGGCGGGGGCGAGATTGCGGCGAATTATAGAAATAGTGAGACTCGTGAGCTAGATGCTCGGATTTTGCAGTCTATTCCGGCGGAGCGGCTGGGGCGGCCAGTGGTGTTTGTCGGGGCGGCAGCAGGGGACGCGCCAGGATATTTTGAGGCTTTTCGAGATTATTATACTGGGCTGCGGGCCAAGCTAGGGCTACCAGAGGTGGAGATTACCTTTTTGACGGCTGGAGCTACGACGAAAAAGTTTCGTGAGATGATTTTGGGTGCCGGGCTGGTGTATCTGGGGGGTGGCGAGACTAAATTACTACTGGAGGCTTTGGATGCTTGGGGGGCTAAAGAGGTGTTTTTGAAAGTTTTGGATAGCGGGGGAGTTTTGGCGGGGATTAGTGCTGGAGCTTACGCACTAGCGGCAAAATCTATCCATGTGGACGGAGAAGAAATAGAGGTAAATGATGGGCTAGGGCTGGTACCGGTAATTTGCCAGGCGCATGCTACAGCTGAAACTACCGCTAGAGCCGAGGAATATCTGGCGACACATCCGACTGATTTACCTTTGGTGTCTCTGGCGGAGGGGGAGATGCATTCTGCTTCGTGCTAGGTGAGGTGTCTGTTTTTGCTTTTTATACTGCTTTTGCTTGACTTTAGGAGTATTTTGTGATATAATGGGGGTATATATTGATAAAATAAACATTTAACAGATGAAACAAATGTCAGAAAAATCCATCCGCTACCTAAAAGGGTTTTTGGTGATTTTTGATACTTTGGGGATTCTTTTGATTATTTGGCTGTTTGCCTCGGGGGTGGTGTCGGATAGCGTGAGGGGTGAGGATGAAGGGGCGGAGCCGACGATTGTGCGGATGACGCGGGTGTGCGCGGAAAATGGGATTGTGATGATACCAGGTAATGAAACGCTCTGTGGACAAATCAGAACAATAGATCTGGATAATGAAACAATAGATATTTTGGCGGTCAGGATGGAAGATATGGACGAGGCGACTTTTCGGGAAAAATATCAGAAATCGGTGGAAAATGTAGATGGAGGGGTAATCGTGGTGGTTTTGGAAGATTCAGAGGAAATGTTTAAGGTTTTGTTTATTATTGGCGAAGATAGCTATACGCTGAGAGCGTTTTACCGGGGGAAGAAATTGCAAATAGACGGGATGAATCTCGCGGCGATGGAAGATGCGTTGTTTCAGATGGGGGCGCCGAATCGCAATCGGTCTGATAGCGAGCGGGGGGCGGAGCTAGTGGCGGCAGGTATAAACGAGTGGAAAAATTTGCGATCTTTGATTCGGGCTCAGTATTTTATAGAGCGGGCGACGAGTCAAGGATGGCTGCCAGCGTATTTTGACTACGGGACGGTGGAGGTAGAGGAGCGGACGGGGCGAGTGATACCGCCGGAGCTGGTGACGGATATAGATGAAAATCATAATTCGGATGTGGGGGACGCTTATGATTTAATGGTGCGCGAACAGGGGGATTTGACGGATTATGCGGGAAATAAAATGTATTTTGCGGTAGCTAAGGAGGCGCGGCCGGATCTCGCGGTGCCTGGGGTTTTGTCTAGTAATCAGATTTTGATTCATTATCATGCGACATGCGAAGGCGGTCGCGTAGTGGCATCTGATGGTAAGGGAGCGTTTGATCGGCCATTCTTTGCGGCGACTTATCCAAAACTGGATGGAAGCGGGTATTATTGTATAAGGGGGAATGAAACGGGAGAGTAGGTGTTTAGGTGGGGGTTTGATTGGGTGAGATTTGTAAATTTTGTGGTAAAATAGAGATATGACAAAAGTGGAGGCGAGAGAGCGAGCAGAGAAGCTCCGCGAATTAATTGATGACTATAGGTATCATTATCATGTACTAGATGAGTCGACGATGAGTGAGGCGGCGGCGGATTCTTTGAAACATGAGCTGGCTTTGATTGAGGAAGAATATCCGGATTTGATTACGCCAGATTCGCCGACTCAGCGAGTGGCGGGGCGAGCTCTAGATAAATTCCAGAAGGTACGACACGAGCGGAGGATGATTTCGCTGTCTGATGTGTTTTCGGAGGAGGAAATTCGGGATTGGATTACGCGAAATGAAAAATTGATTCCTGGCGGGAAGATTACGGAGTTTTTTACTGACATCAAGATGGACGGGCTGGCTTGCTCGCTAAAATATCGCGATGG
>JAZRPP010000009.1:0-11690 GCA_045649285.1 Candidatus Nanosyncoccus sp.
AGTATTCCAGCAGGCAATGGAACAGGGGGAGCTACCAGAGAATACGGTGCAGATTTTGAATGATCACGGAGTAGAGGTGGGGTATATGGAAAATGGGGAGTTTACAGCAGGAAATCAGCACGAGGGGGGATTAGTTTTGAAAATGAACGATAAAATTATTACGGCGGATAATTTTATTAGTACGGTGAGTACAAATGTTAATCTATATAATGCGTTTAATCTGGCGACTTACTCCAGGGCGGCGTATTATTATGACGCGGCGGCGGAGGAAGTATTTAGTGAAATTGGGACGAACCGAAATAATTTTACTAGGGAGTCGGATTTGTCTGAAGTGATTAATGATTTACTAGGGAAGGGAAATAATTTGACCGTAAATAATGCGACGGAGGTGGAGAAAAAGGATACTGAGAGTGGGGAAGTAACAAGGGATTATAATTTAATGGGGGCGGCGGCGAATTTAAAAACGGAAGCTGAAAAATTAATTAGTGAAGTGAATGGCAAAAATCTGGCTTTAACGACGGAAGAGGCAACTTTGAACTCGGCAGATGAATTAAAAACTGCAGATACAATAGCGAAGGAGCAGAGGTCTAGTCTGTTTTATGCTTTGATGCTAGAAAATATAAGCAAGATGAAAGCAGGGGACGGGAATGATTCAAAGATAAATGAAGTGATGAATTATCTGTACACTAATCATGAAACTGAGGTGGTAGACGTGGAGACTGGGGAAGTAGTAAAGGTAACGGGAAGTGCGATGGATTCGCCGAGCCTATATGCTATTTTGTCTGGAAGCGAGGTAAACACAAAGGCGGCGGAGAATTACTCGTCGGACAGGATTTTGAAAACTATTCAGAATCGACTGAACAATAAAAATAAAGTGAGTGGGACGGTAGCGTCGGCAGAAGAAAAGACAAAGGGGGTAATTGGGAGAGTAAATCTAGGGACTAATGGATCAGATTTAGAAACTCTGAATATTGTAAATAAAACTGTGGATGGGTCGCTGGTAAATAATTCTTTTGATGAATTGCAGGGGGTAGCGGCGGGAGAATTCCTAGTGGAGGGGGCAGTAAATGTAGGGAAGAAACTAGCGCTGGCTAGTGGAGCAACAGCGGGAGATGCAAATTCGGTGAAAGAATACGCGAGATTAAATTCTGTGGTCCTCGCGATGGAGCGGGCTGCAGATAGAGAAAACCGGAGTCCGTTTGATATAACTTCTAAAAACACATTCCTTGGCTCTATTATGTACAAAATAGCCGTGATGAGTGCAGGGAACAACTCGATGCTTTCTGGGGTGAAGACTTTTTCTGGCGTAACGGCGGAATCTTTGGCATCTTTGATACCAGGGAGTTACGCAGATGATTCTAGTGGATATTTAACCAACTTTGGGGATTGTGAGACTCTGGGTGATATTGGAGCGGTGGGGTCGGCACAATGCGTGGTGGTGGAGACGTTTGATACTTCTACTTTGAATGATACATTTAATGATCCGGGGTTCGTTAAGTTTGTAAAGGAAAATACAACTGTGAGTCCAACAGGGAAGAGGACAATTAATCAAGGGTCGACTCTAGCGAAGTTTATATTATATAACGACGAGAAAGCAACACCAGTAGGAGTGATGGACGGAGGGATATTAGATTCCTTGATGAATAACAGTGACTCGGCGCCGTTTGTGAATGATATTTCGAAACTATTAAAAATCTTTGTAGGGGCGAGCGAGGAGGATAAAAAAATCGCTTCGGGAGAAGCCTATGTAAACTCTAGTGAGAATGCGGATTGGGAAACTTATAAGTATGCACAGAGATATGTGTCATTAGCGCGAGCGACGGAGGCCCTGAGACAATACTCGGGCGGCTCAACTGCATATAATAATATAGAAGGATTTGAAGGGGATGAGAATCCAGTGGTAGCGTTTCTTAGAGATTATTATAATGTAGCGAAAAAATAATTAAAGTTTGATTTCCTCTACGCTAGTGAGGATAACTTGGTGATCTCTGAAATTTTTGACTAGGGCGGAGCGGCGGGGGCCATCTAGTTCAGAAAACACATCATCTAGTAAAATGAGAGGTTTCTTATTTTGATGAGATTGTAAAAGGTTAGCTTCAATAAATTTAAGACTGAGGATAATGGAGCGAACTTCACCGCGAGAGGCGGAGCCATCGGCGAGTTTGTGATTAAAGTTAAAAATATAATCGTCGCGATGAATACCAAAGGTGGTATGACCGAGGTAGTGATCACGCTCGAAGTTTTGCTCTAGAGTGGTGAGATACTCTGTTTCAGTTTTACCGGTGACTTCACTACGATAGGTGATCTCTAGATGATCAGAATTATCGGCGATAGAGTGATAGGTGGACTCGAGAAGGGAATTAATTTCATTGGTATATTTAGTGCGAGCTTGACTGAGGAGAGTACCATAGCGAGCAAGTAAGACATTCCAAGAAAAGAGCGTGTCTTTTGAGATATTTTCAGCTTTTAAGATTTCGCTGCGCTGGCGGAGAGCTTTTTTGTATTTAGAAAGGTTAGAGGTATAGTTTTCGTCTAGGCTACCAAAGATAATATCAAAATAGTCACGACGGCGGGATGGGGCGTGGCTTAAGAGGTTAAGATCAGAGGGGAGAAAGAGAACCACTGGATATTTGGACTTGGCGGGGAGACGTTTGGACTTTTTGTCGGAGATAAGAAAAAATTTGTTTTGGTGGTCATAGGTGGCAATAATGGATTCACCATTATTGAAGCTAAGTTCAATACGATAAAACTCGGTGCCACGTTTAATAATTTCGGGATCAGCAGCGCGGAAACTTTTGCCGCGAGTCAAAATATAAATCGCCTCGAGGACAGAAGTTTTACCACAACCATTGGGGCCAAGAATGAGAGAAGTTTGATCTTCGCATTTTAGGCGATACTTTTCGTGGTTACGAAAATTAGTAAGGGAGATATCTTTAATAATCATGAGTTTAAAGGCATTACAACGTGGACGTATTGGTCTTTTTTATCGTTCCTGAGGACTGCGGGGGTGATATGGTCTGAGAAGCTGAAGGTAATGGTAGGGTCTTCAAGGGAATTGAGAGCATCGAGGAGAAGACGAGAGTTGAGACTAATCCGGCCAGCAGTCTCGACGGCGACCTCGATTTTGGAATCGTTTTCACCAAATTCATTGGCGATAGATTTAATAAGGAGAGTATCCGAGGGAACAGTTTCACAAATAATTGAGCCACCAACCGAACGAGAGAAGAGGGCGGCTAGCTTAGTAGCGCGGATAAATTCTTCTTTTTCTAGGACTAGGTGGATATTGCTATCTTTAGGGATTAATTTAGTGTAGTCTGGGTAGCTGCTATCGATTAGTTTGGAAACAACTTCGATTTCGCCAAGGCGAAAACGCACAAGATCATTGTCGAAGGAGAATTCCACTTCGTCAATCTCATCAGTAATAGAGCGGAGAACTTCCTGGAGGGAGCTGGCAGGGACGATGGCGCCTACTTCACTTTTGACATCTTTGATTAACTTTTTCTCGGCGAGACGATAACCATCAGTGGCGGCGATAGCTAAGGTATTATTATTAGTATTAAAGTAAACACCAGTTAAGGCAGGGCGGGAGAGGTCGTTTGAAGCGGCGACGAGAACTTGGCTGATGCCGAGTTTAAATTCATCAACGCCAATTTTAAAAGTAACGGCGGATTTTTCGTCAATCTCGGGGAGTTCGGGGAAATCATCAGCGGGGGCACCGTTAATAACGGAGGAATATTTACCAGCTTTGATGGTGATTTTGGTATCTTCGGAAGAGATTTCTACAGTCTCATTCTTAGGGAGATTAGAGACGAAGTCGGCCAGAAGTTTGGCTGGGACGGTAATGACACCATCTTCGGAGTCGGAAACTGGGAGAAAGTCTACTACAGCCATGTCTAGGTTGGTAGTAACTAGAGAGACTCTTTTATTATCTACTCGAATAAGGACATTATTCAATATAGGTAGGGTAGCACGGGAGATGGCAACTCGACTGACATTATTTAATGCTTTACTTAATTTGGAATTCTGGACTGTAATTTTCATTTTTAATCCTTTCTTTATTAAATTAATTTAGTAGTAGATGTAATAGGGGCTGTGGAATAGTGGAAAAGTGTGGGGAATATATGGGGTAGGAGTGCGGTGGGAAAGGTAGTGGGAAAGTAAGGAAAAGTTGGTGGAAATGGTAAGTTTTGCACGGAAAAAATGCCTTGAATAAAAGTTTTACAAAGATTTACATAAGAATTGCACGGGGATTTGCACGAGGTTTTACACATGATTTCCACATTTAAATTAGCCATAGATTTTTTCCTTGATTTCTTCGATTTGGTCGCGGAGGGTGAAGTTGAGTTTGAGATCTTGTTCAATTTTTTTAATGCCATGCATAACGGTAGTATGATCTTTGACACCGACCTCGGCGGCGATTTTGTTGGTGCTGAGGTTTAATTCTTTGGAGAGAAGGAACATAGTGATCTGGCGAGCATTTTTAATGTTAGCGACGCGAGATTTACTGCACATTTCTTTGACTGATAGATTATAATATTTGGCGACGGCGGGGACGATTTGCTTGGCGGAGACAGGGCGGAGCTTGGAATTACGGCTAACATTGACGGAGCCGTTTTGGATGAGCTCTAAGGGGGTGAGGCCGCGAACTTCGGACATAAGGAGGACGGTGGAGAATTCGCCTTCGAGATCGCGGATGTTGGTGTTGACGTTTTCGGCGATATATTCGATGGCCTCGGGCTCTATCTCTGCACCTTGGAGCTCGGCTTTGGCGCGGAGGATGGCGCATTTATCTTCAAATTTGGGAAGTTGGAGATCAAAGGCACCAGCCCAGGTGAGACGGGAAGCTAGGCGCTCGTCTACGGTCTTGATTTGGCTGGGGAGTCTGTCGCTCGTGACAATAATCTGCTTGTTTAATTGGTAGAGATTATTAAAAATGTTAAAGAATTCTTCTTGGGACTTTTCTTTGCCGACGATGAATTGGAAATCGTCGATAATGAGACAGTCGAGATCTTGGAATTTGCGATTAAAATCCTTGCCGCGACCAGTACGGACGTAGTCGATAAAGTCGGAATAGAAATCGGAGATAGGAGTATAGAGGATTTTGTAATCTGGGTTTTGTTTTAAGAGTTCATTACCGATGGCTTGGACTAGGTGAGTCTTGCCGAGACCAGGGCCGCCGTAGAGGAAAAATGGATTAAAACGAGAACCGGGGTTGTCTATGATGCTTTTGGCGGCGGAGACGGCGAGGTCGTTATTAGAACCAATGACGAAATTATCTAGGGTGTATTTATCATTAAGGCCGTTTTTTGGCTTATTAGTGGTAGATTTGGAGTGGAAAGATTTGACGCGGCTTCTTAGGTCGGATTTGCTAATGGACTTGGTGACTTCGGCGGGGCGGACTTTACCCTTAGTGGATTTTTGGACTTCAAAATCTAGGGTGTCGACTTTGACTTGATTATGCTCGAGGGCGGATTTGATGAGATCGTAATAGCGAGTGCGGAGCTGCTTGACGTAGAAAGTGTTTTTGACGCCGATAATAATATGACTGTCATCGTTTTTAAGGATAGAAGTATCCTGGAACCAGGTTGAAAAATTGGCTGGGGAAATTTTTGACTCAATTTCAGCTAGTGCGTTTTTCCAAACGTCGTACATGGACCTCCTTTATTGGTATTATTATAGCACGAAATGGTGAGTTTTCCACAAGTTAATGGGGAAATTAAAATGTGTTGTAATATGAAGGAAGGGAAATAGGGGCGCGAGTTTTCCACAAGTTGGGAGTTTCCCTTAAAATATGTGGAAAACTCCTTGAAAAATGTGGAAAAATAAGGTATACTATATAAAGAATTTGTAAAAAAATAAAGTTTGAGGAATAATATTATGCCAAAGAGGACTTATCAGCCACATAAGAAACAGCGGAAAGCTGAACATGGTTTTATGAAGCGGAATAGCTCGAAGAGTGGGAAGCAAGTTTTGAAGCGACGAAGATTAAAGGGGCGCGCACGTCTTTCTTATTAAGATGCTAAGTAAAAAGTTTCGGTTTCATTCACGTGGGGGGGTGAAATATGTGTATAAGCACGGAAAGACGGTGAGGAGACCGAACGTGTCGCTGGTTTTTGGTGAGAATAGCCGGGGATTTACTCGGGTAGCGGTGGTGGTATCTAAAAAAGTAGATAAAAGAGCGGTGGGGCGAAATCTGATCCGGCGGCGGGTGTATGAGGCGATTCGAAAGAATTTTGATTTGGTACCCAAGAAGATGGATTATATTTTTGTGGTGTATTCAAAAAAGATAGCGGGGATGGAGTTTCGAGAGTTGGAGGCACTGCTCGGGGAACTGGTAGAAGAAAGTAAAGTGTGCTATAATAAGAAGTAATGGACAAGAAGAGTGTAAAGAAATATATATATTGGGGGATTTTTATACTTTTTGTGGTGGGGTCGATTGTGACGGGTAGCCCGTTTAATTTTATCGATATGATTGTAGTGCGGCCGATTGTAAATATCCTGTTTGTGATATTTAATTTGGTACATGATTTTGGGCTGGCGATTATTATTTTGACTATTTTAGTGAAATTATTAATGTGGCCTCTTACTAAGAGACAGCTTAATCAATCCAAGTTGATTCGGAAGATTCAGCCGGAATTAACCCAGATTAAAAAGAACTGTAAAGGGAACAAGCAATTAGAATCTTTGCAGACGATGGATCTGTATAAGCGGTATAATGTAAAGCCGTTTGCGTCGATTTTGACTTTATTTATACAGCTTCCGGTGTTTATTGCGGTGTTTTCGGCAATACGAGTAGTGGCGACACCGATGCCGAATGACAATTTATTTAATCGGGCATATGATTTTGTGGCATATGAGGGGTCGGAGATTAAGACGATTGAAGAGAAACAAGAGGTATATTTGGCGGAGCAAGCGGATGAAAATATTCCAAAAGATGAGAAAAAGGAATATGATTTTCATCCGATGCTATTTAATGTAGTACGGCTAGATGTAAAGGCGAGCGATGTGCTTACTGGTAACTTTAGTGTGAGTGCATTATTTATTTTACTTTGTGCGATTGCGGCGTCGGTGATTCAGTACTTTGCGACAAGACAGCAGATGCCATCTGGGAAGTCAGAAAAGAAAAAGAGTTTTCGTGATCTTTTGAAGGAAGCGAAGGAGGGGAAAGAATTGGAGCAGTCGGATGTGACGGGGATGGCGACGGGTCAGATGTCAGCGATGATGCCAATTATGATGTTTATTATTATGTTTAATTTGAATGGGGCTTTGGCATTTTACTATTTCCTCAGTAATATTATTACAGTGACACAGCAGAGGATAATTTTGAAGCAAGTGGATGATGAGATTGATAATGTGACAGATAAAGCAATTTTGAAGGAGCTCAGAAAAAAGGATAATGGCAAAAATAAGTCGGCACTAAAAAATACTAAAAGTATTAAAGAAGCCGAAGTAATTAAAAATAAAAAGACAGGAACAAAAATTACGCGTATCTCCGCAAAGGATGATAAAAAGAAAAGGAGAAAATAAATGAATAAAGATGAATCAATTAGATTTGCAGCAAAGTATCTGGAGGATTTGCTGAGTTTTTTTGGGATTAATGTGGCGGTATCGTCAACAATTGACGATGAGGTAATCCAGCTTTCGGTACCATCAACATCTCTAAATTCACTATTAATTGGACGGAATGCGGATAATTTGAGGGCTTTACAGCATATGGTGTCGATGGCTTTAGTCTCTAAGGAGGCAGAAGTAACTAGAGTGAATGTAGATATCGCGAATTATAAGCGGCAGAGAGCGGAAAGAATAGCGGAAAAGGCTGAAAAATGGATTGAGGAAGTTCGGCGGACGGGGGAGCCAAAAGCTGTAGATCTAAATGCGGCGGATAGGCGGATAGTGCATAAAACTGCGCAAGATTACTCCGATATCGAGACCCATTCTGAAGGTGAAGGGAAAGAAAGAAAGATTATAATAAGTAAAAAATAAACCCCTTTGGGGGTTTATTTTTATTCTTCTGTCTCCCCATCTCCGAGGATGAGAATGAAGTCGTAGTTGGTGTCGATGCCAGCGGGGAGGGAGTCGGCTGGGAGGGCGGTGACTTTGTATTTTTCTTCGAGGAGGGCTTTGGTGCCGGGGTTGTCTTCGTTTAGGGCGTAGAGGGTGTATTTGGCATAGGTGTCGGCGGGGGCATCATTAGTGCTGATATTGGTGTACCCTTCTTCTTCGAGGGTGGTAGCTTCGGTGGAAGCGAGACCGAGGGTGTCGGTGCCGTTGAGGACTAGGAGAGTGGCATCTTCGTATTTACGAGGGTCACTAGAGAACATTTTGGCGACGTATTCTTGGATGTCATTATAATAATAGGTACCACCGACGGGGAGAACGTAGGAAATACCATTAACGGTGCCAGTGGTCATGTATTGCTCTGGCTCGATGAGGGAAACTTGGCGGGCATTGTTGAAATCAAAATCGGAAAGGAGATGAGCGGCAGTACGCATTTCGCTGACTGAAAAATTGGTACGAAGATTATCGCCAAGAGTAGAAGCAAGACCGAGGGTGTCGGTAAGAGAAAGACCATTTTCTAGGACTTTTTCTTTGATGCCGACGAGGATTTTTTGTTGGGAAGCGCCGCGACTAAAGTCACCAGAGGTAGTACCGTGACGAGCACGAGCGAGGCCGAGGGCCATTCCGCCGTCTAAGGTGTAAGGAGTGCCAGCTTCGTAAACTGCACCAGTATAATAATAATCGTCAATATCTTCGTCTAAGGTAACAGTGATACCGCCTAGGGTATCAACGATATTGACTAGTGAGCCCCAGTTGAGATGGGCATAATATTGAAAATCAATGCCGAGAACATTGCTAACTTCGGTCATGAGAGCTTCGGCGCCGGCCTGTTCGTTGCTACCGTCTGTATTATTACACCAGTAGACTTCGTTGATTTTGCCGGTGGCTGTACATGTGGTGGAAGCGATAAGATCGCGAGGAAGAGAAAGCATGGCGAGATCGCCAGTTTCTTGATCGAGACTGATGACCATGATGGAGTCGGTGAGCTGGGCGCCGTCATGGGTGCCGTCACCCTCGGTGCCTTCCATATCGTAGCCACTAGTACCAAAGGCTAGGATATTGGTACGGCCATTGGAGTCGGTTTTGAGTGGCTCGTAGGTTTCGTCCATAAAGAGGAGGTCAAAGAGATTGCCTTGGCCGCCGGTAATTTTGGCGAGAATATCGTTACCCCAAATAATAAAGACAATAGCAAGGATAAGAATAATAATGAGAAGGCCTAGGCCGATGCGCTTGAGGATTTTTTTCTTTTTACTGATGGGCTTCTTGGCTTTTTTGAATTTTTTGGACTTTTGGGGCTCATCTTCGGTATGGTCTGGATTGGTAGTTAGGGGCTCTTTAGCGGCGGTAAGTTCGCCACTCTCTTCGTCAAAATTGAAAGCTTGGACGGGCTTGAGGAAATCTTCGACTGGAGCCGGTTTCTTAACTGGCTTAACATCAGAAAGGACTTTTGGTTGCTTTTTGGCTTTGGGTTTTGAAGATGGGGCTTTGGTGGATTTTTTGGCGGGAGCTTTGACGGACTTAGGGGTAGTGGATTTAGCTTTGGGGTTGGACTTTTTGGTGGTGGATTTGGATTTGGCGGTTTTTGGTTTTTTAGTAGTAGAAGAAACCGCAGCTACGCTCCGGGGCTTCAAGCCGTCGATTGATTTATTTTTATCCATTGTTTATAATTATAACATAATGGCAATGAAACTAACAAAAAAACAATTAGCGGTTTTGAATTTCTTACAAGATTTTATGGATGAAAAAGGGTATTCGCCATCTTATCGAGAAATTATGACAGGACTGGAGCTTTCGAGTGTGTCGGCGGTGGCGGAGCACATTGACAATTTAGTAAATAAGGGGGTGTTGAAAAAAGTACCTGGGGCGGCAAGATCGCTGGAGATTTTGAACTATAAGCATGAGGAAACGGTAGAATTGTTTAAGGAAAAAATGATGGGAGTGAAGCCGGAAGAAAAAGAAATTTTGGAGAAGGCGGCGGAGATTTTGGGGCTGGATTTGGAATAATTGCTAATGCTTGCATTGTTAAATTGGTGTGATACTATGGAGGTAGTATAGCTGGGGGGAATCTAAGGAGGAAAATAAAAACTAATTTATAGGTGTGGGAGAGAGGTATTTTTGATGGGTAAACATCATTTAAAAAGAGTGGGGTGGTTTGTAGTGGTGATTGTCGGGGCTGTAGTATGGGGGATGTTAATTTGGGAAAATGTGTTGGCGGTTAATACAGTGAATTTTCAAGCGGGGTATATCATTTCGGATTATCAAATGACAGATTATGGCTCGATGAGTGAGGGGGAGATACAGAATTTTCTTAGTGCGAGGAATGGATGTAATAATCGGGATTATAATTATTTTTTGCAACTATCGAGAAAATCTGGATATACGTGGCATTTTGCAAATGGGCATTTTGTGTGTTTGTCTGAGGAAAGATTTGGAGATGGAGAAGTGATTGGAGTGGGGGAGACGGCGGCACATATTATTTGGCAGGCGGCGCGGGACTATAGAATAAATCCGAAGGTGCTAATTGTGACTTTACAGAAAGAGACGGGGTTAGTGACAGATCCGATTCCGAATAATGTGGATTATAGAAAGGCAATGGGGTATGGGTGTCCAGATTCTGGGGGTTGCTCTGCTAGATATTATGGTTTTAAGAATCAAGTGAGGCGAGCGGCAGAATTATACCGGATGGTAATGGATGGGGGTTGGACAAATTATCCGGTGGGGAATAATTATATACAGTATAATCCAAATGCGGCTTGCGGAGGGTCAGTGGTGAATATAAGGAATAGGGCAACATCGGCACTATATAGATATACGCCTTATCAGCCTAATGCGGGGGCGCTGGCGGCGGGATACGGAACGGCGAGCTGTGGGGCATATGGAAACAGAAACTTTTATAATTATTTTGAGGATTGGTTTGGAGGGATTACTGGGGAGGGGTGGCCGAGTTTGCAGGAAGTTTTAACGAAGAATAGAGCGGCTGGAGTGGGGAGTGATTTGGGTGTAGAATATCAGACACATGTAGCGGAATATGGGTGGTTACCAATAGCTAAAAATGGAGACATGGCGGGGACGTCTGGCTATGGTGTAAAAATGGAAGCGTTTGCTTTGGCGCTAAGTCAAGAGAAGGGAATAGAATATCGGTCGCACGTGCAGGGAGTAGGGTGGGAAGGCTTATATAGGCACGATGGGATAGTGTCGGGAACTACGGGGCAATCAAGGCAGATTGAAGCGGTGCAGATTCGGTTAACTGGAGAAATGGCAAAGCTGTATGATGTATATTATCGGGTGCATGTGCAAGATATAGGGTGGACTGGATGGGTGAAAAATGACCAGGTGGCGGGGACTACAGGAAAAAATATGAGGATGGAGGCGATGCAGGTTTATTTGAAAAAGAAGGATTTGGGAAGCGGGCCGATATATAGGGCGCATGTACAGAATATTGGATGGATGGATTGGGTAAAAGGGGGGAAGGTTTCGGGAACAGTAAATCAGTTGAAGCGAGTAGAGGCAGTGCAGATGAAATTACCAGAAGGATTAGTAGTGGGGGATATAAACTATCGGACACATGTAGAGAATATTGGTTGGACGAAGTGGGTGAAAAATGCGGCTATATCGCGGCCCACTCGCAGAGG
>JAZRPP010000010.1:0-4530 GCA_045649285.1 Candidatus Nanosyncoccus sp.
CCCCAGCAATACTTAGGGTTGTGGAAAAGAGCGCAGCGAGAGCAATAACGCTGGCGGCAATTCCACGAGTTGTTTTGTTAGAGAAATTAGATCCAATCCTTACCATAAGTTCATTGTAGCATAGATTTTTGGGTTTTGTAAAGATTTTTTAGTTTTTTCCTATTTTTTTGAACACCAAAAAAACTAAACTTCGTCAAAAAGTCGTAACCCCGGTAATAGTTTTTCTGTTATAATTGTAAATAATATCATAATAACTGGAGGTGACAGACATGATCGAGGCGAAAGATAAAAAGAATTATGCGTTTATAGATGGGAATAATTTATACCTAGGAGCAAAATCGCAAGGAATCGAATTAGATTACCGTAAATTGCGGCTTTATCTAAAAAATAAATTTAATGTGGAAAAAGCCATCATATTTATTGGCTATGATCCAGATAGGACATCTCTGTACAGCAATTTAGTTGAGGCTGGATTTAAGCTTGTCCATAAACCGACTGTATACTACTATGAAGATGGTAAGCGGACAATGAAAGGCAATGTGGATGCTGAGCTGGTTTTACATGCTGCAGCTATAGAGTATAGAAACTACGAAAAGGCTATTATCGTTTCTTCTGATGGAGATTTTACTTGTCTCATTCAGTTTTTATTAGAGAAGAATAAACTTCTAAAGATAATCACACCTACAAATTTTTACTCGAGGCTATTTCATCCATACACAAGTTATATTTTGACGCTAAAAAAGATAAGGGACACCATATCTAAAAACAGAAAGAAACGATAACAAAAATGCCGGCTTTTGCGTTCGGTCGAAACCTTAGGCTAGTCCGGCGCGGTGATAACTTTATTATATCGCATATTGACAAGAAATACAAGCCTAAAATCTTAGATTATGGAGTTTTGCACAGTAGTGTCTTTGGTCGCTTTCCAATGTGGTATAATAGGGGATATGGATGCAAATGAGATTAGACGGAAATTTCTAGAATTTCAGGAGGCGCGGGGGCATAAGGTGATTAAGCCAGCGCCGTTAGTACTGGAGGGCGACCCGACGACGCTATTTACCGGCTCGGGAATGCAGCCTTTGTTACCGTATTTATTGGGAGAAGATCATCCAGAGGGGAAGCGACTGACAGATTCGCAACCGTCTATGAGATTGCAAGATATAGAGGACGTGGGGGACCCTAGACATACTACGGTGTTTGAGATGCTAGGGAACTGGTCTCTCGGGGATTACTTTAAAAAAGAACAAATCAGAGGATTTTTTGAATTTTTGACTCAGGTAGTGGGGCTAGACCCAGAGAAGATTTATGTGACTTGCTTCATTGGGAACGAGAAATTTGGCATTCCTAAAGATACCGAGAGCGCCAAGATCTGGCAGGAAGTGTTTGCTGAGGCGGGAATAGAGGCTAAAATTGCCGAGATTGGCTCGGCTTCTAACGGTGACAGACGGGGAATCAAGCCGGGGGAGAGAATTTTCTTTTATGATGACCACGAGAACTGGTGGAGCCGGGGTGGTGGCTGCGAAGATACACCGATTGGCGACCCGTGTGGGCCAGATTCGGAGGTGTTTTATGATTTTGGCGAAGACAAGCAAGATATAGAGAAGTACGGCCAGGCGCACCCAGCCAGCGACGGGGCGAGATTTATGGAAATCGGCAATCAAGTGTTTATGCAATATCGGCGGCTAGAAGACGGCTCGTTTGAGGAATTGAAGCAAAAGAATGTGGACTTTGGCGGGGGATTAGAGCGGATTGCGGCGGCGGCAATTGGGAGCTTTGATGTGTTTAAGATTTCTTTGATGCGGCCGATTATCGAGAAACTAGAAGAGATTTCTGGCAAAAAGTATGAGAATAATACCGACGAAATGCGAGTAATTGCCGACCATATCCGGGGGGCGTATCTACTGGCAGCACAAGGTTTGGTCCCGTCTAATAAGACACAAGGCTACGCGATGCGGCGGCTGATTCGCCGGGCGATTCTCCGGGCGCTAGATCTTGGAATTTCGGATAATTTCCTGGCTAATGTCGTGCCGATCGTAGCGGAAAATTATGCGGATCTCCCAGATGAGATTTTGACGCATAGAGAAAGCGCATTGGAAGTATTATTAAAGGAAGAAAATGCATTCCGGAGGACTTTAAATAAAGGACTAAAAGAATTACATAAGATTACTAATAATAAAAAGATAATAAGTGGGAGGGATTTGTTCAAGTTGCAAGATACTTATGGCTTTCCTTTGGAGTTGTCTGTTGAGGAGTGTTTCCGGGAGGGGATTAAACTGTCTGAGAATTATAAGGCGGAATTTGACGAGGCTTTAAGAGAACAGAGGGAGCGAAGCCAGAGTGCGTCGAAGGGCATGTTTAAAGGCGGCTTGGCAGACCATGGCGAGCAGACGGTGAAGTATCATACAGCTACGCATTTGATGTTGGCGGCTTTGCAAAAGTTGATTTCTCCAGATATTGTGCAGAAGGGCTCAAATATCACACCGGAGCGGGTGCGGTTTGATTTTAACCTAGATCACAAGATGACACCGGAAGAAATCAAGCAAGTAGAGGATCAAGTAAATGAGTGGATCGCAGCAGATTTACCAGTAGTGCATGACGAATATGATAAAGCATACGCGCGAGATACCCTGAAAGCGCATGGGCAGTTCTGGGATAAATATCCGGAGAAATTAACCGTATATACTATTGGGGATTTTGAGAATCCTGTGTCGCGGGAGGTCTGCGGTGGGCCGCACGTGGAGCACACTGGTATAATCGGGCATTTTAAGATTGTAAAGGAAAGTTCCTCCTCGGCTGGGATTAGAAGAATAAAAGCAGTAATAGAATAATTAATTTTGTAATATTTTGGCAATTCGCGCGCGGAGTTTGTTTTCTGTAGGGGCGGAGGCGAGGGTGTCCATACCAACACGAAGTAGCCCGAGCGCCGTAGTATAGGAATAATCCAGACGAAAATCTTCTGGGATGATGAGACTAGGCAGATCCTTGACATCAATCAATTGGATCAACGGCCGGCGGGAGAAGGGAAGCCCCTGATACCAGTCCGAGATAGCTAATTCTTCTTGTAATAGCGAAAGTCCGGCGCCGCCACCGCAGAGCATAATATTGCGCGGCAGGCTACCGACGTTTTCAAATTCTTCTAAGGCTACCTCTATGCCAGTAAGCCAGACGGATAGATTCTTTGATAAGGCGGATTCGACTTTGGCTTTGATGCGGTCGTCTAGATTGCCAGAATCAAACATTAGTTTATACTCCTCGGCGGTATCGGTCTCTACGCCTAGCGCCTCGGCGATTTGGCGGGTAAAGCTCTTGCCGCCGATGCCAAACATCTTGGTGCCCTCTACGCCACCGTCCTCTACTACGGCTACATCAGTGGTGCCGCCACCAATATCCATGACAATACCAGAAAAGCTAGATTCCAGATCATCGCCCAGGCAGGCGCGGCAGACAGCAAAAGGCTCCACCGCTACAGTAAGCAGATCTAGATTTAGCTCGGCGCAGACCTTCTCTATGGCTGCGACATGGATGAGAGGCGCAAAGGCTGTGTAAAATTGGATTACCACCTCGGAGCCTTTGAAGCCGATGGGATTAGAAATCTTGTAACCGTCTATCGTGAGGGAGACAATGGCGGAGTTAATCAGCCTTACTTCTACATTGTCATTGCCGGTCTCGAGAGCGACCATTTTTTTGGCGACTTCGCCGGACTTTTGCTGGACTTTACGGATAATCTGCTCCATTTCGGCATCGGTAATGGGCTTATTGGGGTTTTTGCGGGAATAATTAACGGTAGTAGTGTTGCCCTTGATTAGCTCGCCGGCGATACCGACGGCGGTGAGACTAGCGCGCTCGCCGGCCATTTGCTCGGCTTGATTTAGAGCTTCCTCGCAGACACCGACTACGGCCGGGATATCTGCTACGGCGCCAGCGTGCATATTGCCCTCGACCTGGTGGGCCTTGCCTATACCCAGAATCTCGAGATTGCCTTTTTTGGCTGGGCGGGCCAGGACTGCCTTGACGAATTCTGTACCGATATCTAAAGCCAAAATGGTATTCATGGTTTGATTATAACACAAAACTTTTTAAAAATAAGCAAAATGGGACTAGGCGGGGAAAATTTTTGTGCTATAATAAGGATGTGATATCGTTTTTTTAGGTGTGATATCCGTGATTAGAAACAATTAAAGGAGGTAATGATGTCTTTTCTCGCAGACATAGGTAGGATTAAGGTGAGCATGGCGCGAATGGCCATAGTGGGGGTTTTTGCTGTTTTTGGAGGATTGGTGGTGAGCGAGAGTGCTAATGCGGCTAGTACCATTACAGTAACTATCACAGATAGCTCAGCTGACTTAGACATAGTAGCAGCAGACGGCGAGACAGCCTACGGTGAGTCTGATACCGCTAGTTTTAGTGTAACTACCACTAGCTCTGGGGGGTATACGGCTACTATTAGCGGGGGAAATAATGATGGGAAGTTAGTGGGGACAGATAGTAGTAATTACTTTATTCCTATTGCTAGTGCTACCTCTTCTCCTA
>JAZRPP010000011.1:0-2763 GCA_045649285.1 Candidatus Nanosyncoccus sp.
TAACAAAATATAAAAAATAAAATTTATTATGCTTATGCTATAATAATATATATGAGCGATTTTATTATTAAAGATATCAAAGCACGACAAGTTTTAGACTCGCGAGGTAATCCCACTGTAGAGGCCGAAGTCCGGCTCGAGAACGGTGGTTTTGGCCGGGCCATTGTGCCGTCTGGCGCTTCCACTGGAGCCGGCGAGGCCCTCGAGCTTCGCGATGGCGATCCGAATTTATATAATGGCAAAGGTGTGACCAAGGCCGTCTGGAATGTTAATTCTTCTATTAAAGACGTCCTAGTCGGCAATACATCCGACCAGGTTACCGTCGATCGCTTGATGATAGATTTGGACGGTACCGAGAATAGATCAAACCTCGGCGCCAATGCGATTCTTGCCGTTTCCCTAGCCAATGCTAAGGCCAACGCCCGCGCCCTCCGCATGCCTTTTTACCAATATATCGGCGAGCTATCCGGCACGGCAGACGAGATGTCTTTGCCTCTTCCTATGATGAACGTCATGAATGGTGGTGCCCATGCCGACTGGGCTACAGACTTCCAGGAATATATGATAGTGCCGGTCGGGGCTGGTAGTATTTCCGAGGCCGTCCGCATGGGTGCCGAAGTTTTCCATGCGCTGAAGAGTATTTTAAAAGAACGCGACTACACTACCACTGTCGGCGACGAGGGTGGCTACGCACCAAAAGTCCGAGGTGACGATAACGAGCCTTTGGAGCTCATCAAACTCGCCATTGAAGCTGCCGGCTACCAGCCAGGCAAAGATATTTCTATGGCTATGGATATCGCCGCTAGCGAGTTTTATGATAAAGATCATTATGTATTAAAGACTAACGGCGACTGGAAGTCCGCCGACGACCTGATGAACTGGTACGACTGGATTATTAATAATTACCCGGTAGTCTCTATCGAGGACGGTCTCGCCGAGACCGACTGGGCCGGCTGGACTGAGATGACAAAACGTTTTGGTGATCTTATTCAGCTAGTCGGCGATGATCTATTTGTCACTAATACTGAGTTACTAAAGAAAGGTATCAAAGAGCACGCCGGCAATGCGATATTGATTAAGCCAAATCAAATCGGCACGCTTTCCGAGACTATCGCTGCAGTTCTGCTAGCCAAGGAAGCCGGCTATAAGACGATTGTTTCTCACCGTTCTGGCGAGACGGAGGATACTTCCATCGCTCACCTCGCCGTTGGTCTGGGCGCCGGGCAGATCAAGACTGGCTCCCTCTCGCGTAGTGAGCGTATCGCCAAGTACAACGAGCTCCTCCGCATCGCCGACACCAACCCCCGCCTCGGCCTGGCAGAGCCGTTCTAGTCCATCTTGACAACATTGCTGTATTTTGGTAAAATAAAAAACATAAGGGAGAAATCTCTAGAAAATCTCCCCCTATGGGTTGCGATCAGAGATTGTTTATTTATCTCTGATCTTTTTTCTTCGGTTTATCCGATTTTGGCTTGCGATTAATAATGAATAACGCAATCTGGATATTCATTTCGCTCCTTTCTCAGACTCTAGCGTCTAGAACACCGTTTAATGAGTCCACCACCGCACACAAACTTTACAAGTTTGTGTTTAGCCTCACTAAATCCCGAAGCCAACCCGATTATTACCCTAGCACAGGTGAAAATTTATTTCAACCCCCACCCCGAGCATAAACGTTTTAATTTTAAGCGTAAAAGTTTAAGGGTGCAGTTCAACCTCTAGCGAGCCACGCACCTAATAGAGCTACCGCCCTGCTTACCGTAGTTATTCTGCGGATTCACATTGGGCTTATCGAAGTACATGACGTAGGCGCTGGCATTACTGGTACCCGCCGAGCTAGACCAATAGCGGCCGTTGCCACCCTCATAGTAAAGGCTGCCACTGCTGTAGTAACCGCTAAAGATAAACGACAGGGGGTTAGAACGCATCTTTACAGAACCTGCAGCGTCGGAGGCTACGCTGTATTTGGTAGTTAGTAGGTTATAGAAGGAATAAAGGTTACCGTTAGTATTAGTCTTGTTACTGGTGCCGCCAGTGGGAAGTCTCCAACCTTTGGGGCAGATAGAATCTTCTGCGTCTACCGTATTTGTTGCGTCTGGTGATACCATACTTGATGTACCAGACATCGCCGTAGCGGCGTACCAGTTGTAGAGGATACCTACGTGATTGGTCTGGTCACCAGTGTCTGTAGTGTTACAAGTTTGGCTAGAGCCGGAAGTTGTGCCACTACACCATTTGTTACCACGAGTGTAGGATGTAGGATCCGTAGAGTTAGCTGGCACAGTAGAGGAGGTAGCCACCTCTGGCGTCCAGGTAGATTTAGAATTGAGATCTGTATTAGCGTTAGTTAGAGTGGTACTGGTAGAGAGTGAGAGGTTGAGGTTCTGCGCCATCCAGCAGTTACCGTCTGCGTACTTGCGTACTACATAGCTACCACCGCGGGTGTCTGTAAGGGTGGTAGAAGGTACATAGTTAGTATCGCCTTTGTGAGAACCATCAGTGTCTAGATTTGTAGCAGAAGCAGATGGAGTAGTTGTCTTTGCGCAAACTCCACTAGTCATTTCTTGCATAGTAGAAATACCAAAGAAATCTGATTCTTCCGCCCATATCGCATAAAGCGTTACATCATTATTAGAGTTAGCCGCCAATGTATAAGTCCCACCAGCCTGGTAGGTAGTACCAGTACAGGCACTATTAGGCGCTACAGACACCGTACACCAACCCTTGAACACGTATCCATCCATCGTAGGTACAGTACTAGGC
>JAZRPP010000012.1:0-19009 GCA_045649285.1 Candidatus Nanosyncoccus sp.
TCCCCCTTTTTATTATCCGCATCAAATCTCGCCACCCTAGCACCCTTGAACAATTTTTTTAACTCTGTCTCTAGTAGCTTCGTCCCAAACCCCTTATGGATTAGCCCCGTCTTCCCACACTTCGGGCAAGATAGCGGTACCGGCTGAGTATGCCCGCAAGTATGGCAAACTAGTTTAAACTCGTCCGCGTGCAGCGTCAGGGGTAGAAAACAGCTCGGGCATAGGATCTCCTCCCCACAATCCTCACACACCGTCATCGTGGACGACCCCCGCCGGTTATGAAAAATCAGCGTCTGCCGCCCCGCTGCCAGATTCCTCTCTATCGCCGCGAGCAGCGCATTCGAGAAGTACCGATTTCGGGCAAAGTTATCTTTATCCTTAAAATCAATAATCTTGACCTCGGGCCGTTTAGCCGTACTCTTAGCCTTCTCTGATAAGCTTACCAGCGCCCCCCGCTGCTTTGCCACATAAAAATCCTCCACCGTCGGTGTAGCCGACCCCAGAATCAGGGGTATCTTTAGATCATTTGCCATAGCACTCGCCACCCGGATCGCCGAATACCGTGGCGGATTCTCCTGATAATATGTTGTCTCGTGTTCCTCGTCTATAATAATTAGCCCTAAATCCTTCAAGGGCGCAAACAGTGCCGACCTCGGCCCCACCACTATCCGCGGCCCCTCAGAGAGCAGTAGGGAATCAAAAATCACGTGCCGTTCCGCCTCTGTCTGCTTAGAGTGAATTAACACCACTAAGTCCCCAAACACCTCCTGAAAAACCCGAACAAGTTGCCCCGTCAAAGCAATTTCCGGCACCAAAAGCACCACAGATTTTTGCTCTAATAGGGCCTTTTTAGCCATTTCTAGGTATATATTAGTCTTTCCGCTACCAGTCACACCAAACAGCAGTTTCGTGGCTCCTGGGGCCTTTAAAAGGCCTTCTATGGCTTTTTTCTGGGCCTCATTCAGCCGGATTTTGCCTATTTTCCCAGGGTGTTCGGTTTTTATAGCTTTCACTCGTCGTTTTTTCTCGACCCCCCTCGGCAAAACCAAATTCACCCCCTCGCCACCCGTCGCCAAATAATACTCATGGATAAACCGCATCACCGTCATTAATTGCCGCGGCAGAGCCTCCGCATACAATATTTTCAAAATCTTTTTTGTTTTAAAATCCGGTTGAGCAACTTTTTTAACAACCACTCCCGGCACTTTCCGTCGCCCTAGCGGCACCATCACGATCTGCCCCGGCAGCAGGGAAGCAGGCGCCAAAGGGGCGGTTTTTGCCTTAGTCTCCACCTCTGTTATAGCCTCCGCATCATACTCATACGTCAGCGCCTCCACCTTGCCCTCTGGTATCACCTCATAAAACATACCCCTATTATACCACAGCCCCACTCAGAAAGCATTGACATTATTAATAGACTGTGATATAACAGAACATGTAGGGCAACTTTTGTCCAGGAACATTTTGGTTTATATCTGAAAGGGGGTAAAGATGTTATTTTATTCAGATATACAAATTCAAAAAGAACTCGCCAATATTACATTTGAAGAGGAATCTCTTGAGCCAGCATGTCAGACTTATTTAGACATAGCTTTCGAGAATCCATCCAAGGATGACAAAATTCGAGTTCGCAACGGGCTGATCGACCTCTATGAAAAAAAGAGAGACCTAGAAGATCGTCTCTCAGTCGTCATAAAAGCCATCGATGAGCGTTGGCTATCCTCTGCTAACGGAGAAGAAAGCATTGAAATGACGATTCTCTACAACGAGGCTATCGACAAGAAAGATGAGATAAGTGGCCAAACATATCAAATCCGCCAATTAATTAATGATTTATTCTAATAGTATAATAATAATTAATTAGCAATATAGCCGTCATCAGTCCCCCCTAGCCAATCCGGCTAGGGGCTTTTTGTTGTATTTTTTACACCAAACCCACAAAACTATGCTACAATAGGGGAAGTAAAGCGAGGTATTATGTTAAGTATATTTGTCACTAGTCGGGTGCGCCGTAAAATTATTGTCGTTTTTGCTAAATATCCCGACTTCAAAATCAACGTTCGTGGCCTAGCCAAACTCACTAAAGAAGACCCTGGCAACATCCAGAGGGAATTAAACCGCATGGTTAATGGTAAATTCCTCATCGCCACCAAAAAGGGCAAGACCAAGATCTACCAGACTAACAAGCAGTTTCCTATCTTAAAAGAGCTCCAGAGTATCGTCATCAAAAGTCAAAAGGGCAGCCACCCCAGTAAAACTATCGGTTAAGGGGGTAAATGAATAAAATTATTACTCAGCTTCTAGAGAGACGTGGGCTTGATGAGGGGTTCTTAAAACCCAAATATTCCGACCTCTCAGACCCTTTTCTTCTCCCAGATATGGCCGAAGCCGCAAAACGCATCAGAGAAGCTATCAAAACAAAAGAAAAAATCCTCATCTACGGCGATTACGACGCCGACGGTGTCACTGCTAGTACTGTTATGGCCGAGGCTTTAGAGATGGCTGGCCTGCCAAAAGAGGATCTCGAAATCATGCTCCCTAACCGTTTTACCGATGGCTATGGTATGAATCCTCGCCTTGTGAAACATGCCAAAAAACAGGGAATTAACCTCGTCATTACTGTCGACTGTGGCTCCCGTAATCACGAGATTATCGACGAACTAAACAAAAATAACATCGATACCATCGTCACCGACCACCACGAGCTAGATGATGTTTTACCTAGCGCCATCGCTGTTATTAACCCCCACCGCCACGATTTTGAGCCTACAAACGGCTTAGATCACCTAGCTGGCGTCGGTGTCGCCTTCAAAGTCGCTCAGGCTCTGGTCAAGGATGGCCTCATTAGAGAAGGGCAGGAAAAATGGCTCCTCGACCTCGTCGCCATCGGTACCATCTGTGACAGCATGGTCCTAACTGGGGAAAATCACATCCTTGGGGCTTACGGCTTCATCGTTTTAGAAAAGACCCGTCGCCCCGGTTTGAAGGAGCTCATGCGCCTCGCCAGGGTAAAGGTCATTGATTCCTACGCTGTGGGCTTTGTCATCGGCCCCCGAATTAATGCCGCCGGCCGCCTCAAGGATCCTCGCCTCGCCCTTGATCTCCTCCGCTCCACTATAGTCTCCGAGGCCGCCGCTCTCGCCAGCGAGCTAGAAGAATTAAACAAAACCCGCCGCGAAACCCAAAATTCTGCCACGAATGATATTACTTCTCGTGGTGTCTCGGATGATCCCGTCATCATTGAATCCGGCCCCTGGCACGAAGGCATTATCGGTATCATTGCTGGCCGCCTAGTCGAGACCTACGCTCGCCCCGCCCTCGTCTTTGCCGAGACCGAGGATGGCGACCTCAAGGGCTCTGGCCGTAGTTTTGGCGACTTTAACCTCGCCGAGGCCCTTAATGCGGTTAAAGACACCATCATTGGCGGTGGTGGTCACGCTGGCGCTGCTGGCGTCCGTGTCGCTGCCGATAGACTAGAGGATTTTAAAAGCGCCATCAACGATTATTATCGCAGTCTAAACCTCAAAAACCAAGCCGACTATCTCAAACCCACTCCCGATCTCACCATCTCTGATTTTTCCGACTTCACCCTAGATTTGCTAGAAGACTTAAAATCCCTCGAGCCCTTCGGAGAAGGGAACGAAGATCCGCTCTTTCGCCTCGAGAATGTCAATATTACCTCTGTCTCACTCATGGGTAAGGATAAAAACCACCTCCGCGTCGATCTAGAGGATCAAAACCACCATCATCTTAAATTAGTTGCCTTTTCTGCCCCCGAGGACTGGCTCCGCCTCACCCCCGATCACGAAATCTCCCCCCTCATCCGTCTCCTCGTTAACGATTTTAACGGCATCAAATCCGTTGAAGCTCGTATTGTAGATATCATAGAATAAGGCAAGAATCACTAAATCTCGAGAACATCAAGAAAAAAATTTTACATTTTTTTCGCGCAGAGGTGTAGCGAGATGATATAATCGTAGATTATCATCTCGCGAAACTTCGCGAGATTAGTGATTCTTGCTTACTTTATGCTATAATTAGCTAAACTAAGTGGAGAATTTTATGGAAGAAAAATTTGATGTATTTCAGTGGGCAAACGAAGTAGACGAAGTAAAGAAGAATGTCAGCGCCGAGCTTTTCCTGTTTAACAAAAACTACACCCCGTATAAGATCAAATATAGCGATGGCCTCACTAATTCGGTCAAATCCATGTTCATGAACGAAGCCATCCAGTATGTCATAGAGGAAGCAGACAAAGGTCTAGAATGTCACGAATATGAGAAGGCTGACGGCGAAGATAAGGTAATTTATCACACTAAACTAGAGAAAGTCGGTCGCGCCGAGACCTTAATTCATCTCATTGAACACGAATATAAAGATATTGACTACTTTAACGAAAACGAATATGATTTCAAGAAAGTCAAAGGTATCATCGCTCGTTTTACTTATCCAGGTGGGGAAGATGGCACCAAATCTTTTTATATCGCCAAGGGTATTAGCGCTTCCGCCGCTCTGAAAGGCGCTTCCAGCTGGGAGATTAAGGGCGAGAGCTTTGAGCCGTTTTCTGCCGAGATCGCACTCAAGATGCCAGCAGACAACCAAGTCGCCATCATCGGTGACACCATCATTGTCTTTAACCAAGCCAAATTTGAAAATCTCTTCCAATACGACTTCAAATCCCAAGTCCTCGCCGAGGCCAAGGCCAAAGAATTGACAGAGAAGTACAAGCTCTCCCTTTCCGAGGGTCTGACTCTAGATGGCCTCCTCCAAGACAAGAAGCCAACCCTTAAGAAAGTCCAAGCCATGGATATCGCCGAAGAAATGCCCCAAGAGAAGCTCCTAGACTACGCCGACGAAATGCAGCTAGAGCTGATGACCGACGACGACGGCTCCATCATCATCATGGACGACAAAGACCTCACCATGTTTGTCAACCTCTTAAACGAAGATTACTTCGTCTCCCCCGTCAACGGCCGTCGCTACGAAATCAAGTCCAAAAAACTCCTCTCCGACCCCGAAGGCGAACCACCTAGAGGCTAAAACATAAAAAAGCTATTTTTTCTTTTGTATCTTTTTATGTTTTCCCCATATTGTTCGGTTATTACACAATCAAAAAGGGAACAAGTCAACCCATGTTTGTTCGGTATTTTTACAGGGGAGATATCCACACCTGTGGAAAACTCCACACTATAAAAAACTCAAAAAATCTTCAAAAAAGCACTTGCAATTTCCAAATTAATGTCATACAATAAAGTCAGCGAATAAATAAATAAAAACGCTAAACAAACCAGCACATTAAAAAAGTTTGAGACCGGCCAACTGGGAGCTTCAGCGCGCATTAAATGTTAGCGAGATGCGTCAAAACAATCGTGCGTACCTTCCTTTAAACACCTCCCAATAAAACTCTATATGGTCTAGATTCACAATAAGTCTCTCAACGACCGAGATCAACTGATCGCGGTGGATTAATTGTGATATATTTAAACAAACATTAAATCAAACACAAACACGCTAAAGTTTCTAGTTGATCGGCCTCAAACGACAAAAAACAGCAAAACGATGTATAATATATACATGGAAGAACTTCATATTCCTGTATTATCATCAGAAGTGTTAGCAGGCTTAAGCCCTAAGTCAGGCGAGACGTATTTGGATCTCACTGCTGGGTACGGAGGCCATGCTAAGATTATTTTGGATGTGACACGGAACTATAAAGATTCTTGTTTAGTTGATCGGGACGAATTTGCTATTAATTATCTAAAGCGCAAATTTCCGTCAGAGATTAAACTAATGCATACGGATTTTTACAGTGCGGTGCTGCAGCTTTTTCAGTGTGGAACCACTTTTGATATGATACTAGCAGATTTTGGAGTTTCTTCTCCGCAGCTAGATAATGGTGAGCGCGGCTTTTCTTTAAAGGAAACAGCCCCGCTAGACATGCGGATGGATACCCGTGAGTCTCTCACGGCGGACGATATTATAAATAGGAGCAGCGAACGTGAGCTAGCTAGAATATTCGAGACTTATGGCGAAGAGCCAAAAGGTCGAGCCCAGATGCTAGCGAGGGAAATAGTACATCACCGTCCGATCAAGAGTACCACCGAGCTTGCCAGCCTCATCAAGGCAAAGTCTAAATACTCGCACATCCACCCCGCTACCAAAGTTTTCCAAGCTGTCCGGATCGTAGTCAATAGAGAATTAGAGGAGATTGAGCAGACTCTCCCCCTACTTCCTAAGTTACTAAATAGAGACGGGCGCCTCGGATTTATCACCTTTCATAGTCTAGAAGATCGGTTAGTTAAAAATTTTCTAAAGGCAGAAACTAGCCTCGGCGAGGAATCACCTCTAGAAATTATTAACAAAAAGCCTATCACTGCGGCAGACGAGGAGTTAGTTATCAACCCACGAGCTAGAAGCGCCAAGCTAAGGTTGGCCAGACGCCGCTAGCAAGTGATTGATAAAAATAAAAACATAAAAAAGGAGGCAAATATGCCAAAACAAATTTTAGTTGCGAACAAATCTCGCAAACAAACTGTTAAGGTACATTTCCGCTAAATCCTGTACCTGCTTGGATTATGGAGAACCGCAGATTCTCCATAATCCAAGACCTAAGGTTTAGTGCTATGGACCAAAAAGGTCCGCCAAATAGAGTTTTCTCACGAGAGTGTGTGAGTGTATGACCTTCCCGGAGTAAACCTTGTAGTTTACTTATAGCTCTGGCTACAAGAAGGCTCCGGACTAAGATCAAAAACAAACTAGAAAACAAAAAATAATAAAATAAAAAATTTCAGCGAGGAAAATAGAATGCATAATCAAACAACTTTCACATCTAGGCGCGGAGCTACTACTAGCTTTGCTCGTAATCGTAATACTGTTCGCCATACTCGGCGCAGCTTGGGCTCGATTTCCCAGATCGTTATCGTCGGTTTACTTACCCTAGCTTTTGGTTTGATTTATGTCGCTGAAGGAACTAAAGCCACCAGTTTTGATTATGAATTATCCAGCGTTGATTCCGAAATTACCGAAATGACCGCCAAAAAGGAAGATCTCGCAGTAGAAAAAGCTCGTCTAACTAGCGTCGCTACGGCTAAGAATAGCACCGTTGCGGCTTCGATGGAAGGTTCCACGGTAACGGGGTATGCCACGGAATAAAATTGGCCCTTCTCGTCGCCGCCTCCAAATCCTAAAGAACCTTGTTTTTGTTACCCTTGGCATTATTATCGCCAGGCTTTTTATGATTCAAATTATCGAGCATGGCACCTGGCTAGCCAAGGCCGACGAGCAACACACTATTTTAGAGACCATCTCCGCCAAGCGCGGTGAGATTTACATGATGGATCACGGCGAAGCTGTCCCAGTAGTACTTAATCAGACTGCCTACCAAATCGTCATCGATCCTACCGTTACCAAAAAAGAAGATATCGAATACGTAGTCAATAATTTTGTCAAAGATTATGCCAGTGTCAACCTCGATGAAATATATGACACCGAAGGTCTCCGTTATTCCATTGTAGCTAAAGACGTCCCCAGAGAGACCGCCGAGAAAATTGCCGCCGAAAACATCCCGGCCATCTGGCTCAAGAAAACCAACCACCGTGTCTATCCCGAAGGCTCCCTCGCCTCCGGTCTACTTGGCTTTGTCAATGACGAAGGGAAGGGCCAGTATGGTGTCGAGGGCTCCCTTAACGGGGCTCTAGCCGGCGAAGATGGCCTCCTCAAAACCACCGCCGATGTCAACAAAGTCGCTCTCTCTATCGGCGACGACAATGTCGACATCCCAGCCAAGGATGGGGAAAATGTCGTCCTCTCCGTCGATCGTAGTCTCGAGCAAGGTGTCGAAGAAATCTCCGAAAAAGCCGTTGCGTCCACCGCAGCTACTAATGCCTCTGTCTTAATCATGGAGCCTAGCACTGGCAAAGTCGTCTCCATGGCCAACCTCCCCAATTACGATCCTAGCCACTATGCCAATGTCACCGATGCTTCTGCTTATGCCAACTACACCACCGAGGTCCCCTATGAGCCAGCTTCTATCTGTAAAAGCTTTGCCTTTTCCGCCGCTATTAATGAGGGTGCCATGACCGCCGATACCACTTATTTTAACAACCATTACGAAATCGTCGACGAATGGAAAATCGAAAACGCCGAGCAGCGCGGCTCTCTCTACGGCACTATTGATATGCGCACCGCCCTCTACTGGTCGCTTAATACTGGCTCCATTCACGCTCTCATGCTTCTTGGCGGCAACCCAAATTCTATCACTCAGGCAGGTCGCGAGAAACTATATAATTATTATCACGACAAATTCCGCCTCGGCACCATCACTGGTATCGAGCTCTACGAAGCTGAAGGTTACATCCCGGATCCTAACGAAGGATGGGGTCGCGATTCTACCTATGCCAACATGACTTTTGGTCAGAACCTCAGCATTACTATGGTCCAGACTGCCGCTGCTTGGTCTGCAGTAGTCAACGGCGGAGTTTATCACACTCCTAGCGTGGTCGAGGGTGTCTACGAGAACGGGGAATTAAAGGATAAAGGGAGCGCCGAGGAAATTACCGCTACCCCTGATGTTAACGACCAAATTATTACCCCCGAGACCTCAGCTAGCATGCGAGAAATGCTGATTAATAACCGCAATTACAAAGTCCGCGCTGGTATCGACCGCCCCGGCTACGATGTTGGTGGTAAATCCGGTACTGCCCAGGTCGTCGTCAATGGTGCTTACGACGAAACCTTCGCCCAGCTCGTCGGCTCCTATATTGGCTTCGTCGCACCGAAGGGGGAGTTGCCAAAATACGTCATAATGGTTAAAATGTGGGGAGAGGGTCAAAGCATCGGCAGTGGTGACGCTATGACTTTGTTTGATTCACTCTCGAATTATTTGATTGATTATTATAAAATAAAACCAAATGTATAAAGGAAAAGGAAAATATGTTAGCAACCTTCTCAGACGAAATCTTTCACGGACTCTTACTCGCCCTTGCTGGCTTCCTGCTTTCTATGGTTTTGACCCCAGTTTATACCCATTTTGCCTACAAATATAAATTCTGGAAACAACAAAAAACCACCACCGTAGACGGCAAAGATTTACCCGTCATGAGGAAGCTTCACGCTCACAAATTTAAGCACGCTTTTCCCAGCATGGCTGGGTTAATTGGTATTGTTTCGGTTACCGCTGTCACCTGGGGTTTTAATTTAGACCGTGGGCAGACTTGGCTGCCGCTTGCTGGTTTCCTTGGTGGAGCAGTTGTTGGGGTAATCGATGATTGTATCAATATCTTTGGTTCTGGCCGAGGCGCTGCCGGTCTCCGTGGTCCAGTCAAATTTGCCATGATTACCGCCGTGGGGCTTTTGCTTGGCTGGTTCTTTGCCTTCAAACTTGGCTGGACGACGATTCTCATTCCATTTCTTGGCAATCTTGAAGTCGGCGCCGTCATTATGATGCTCATTTTTGCCTTTGCCGTCGTCGCTACTTCTAACGCCGTCAATATTTCCGACGGTCTTGACGGTCTCTCTGGCGGTCTCGCCATGATGGCTTACGGTGCCTATGGCGTTATTGCGCTCCTCCAGGGCAATCTACTCCTCTTTGGTTTCTGTCTCACCGTCGTCGGTTGGCTGCTTAGCTACATCTGGTTCAACGTCCCGCCGGCTCGCTTTATGATGGGTGACACCGGCTCCTTTGCTCTCGGCGCTGGCCTCGGTGTGGTTTCCATGATGACAAATTCATTCTTACTCTTACCTGTAATTGGTCTACCTTTCGTCATCGAGGCCGGCTCCAGCCTCATCCAGCTTTTCTCCAAAAAAGTCTTTCACCGCAAAATCTTTATTTCCGCCCCTATCCACCATCATCTTGAGGCTACCGGCTGGGGCGAAGCTAAAATCGTCATGCGGTTCTGGATTATCGCTGGTGTCTGTGCTATTATGGGGGTCTTTCTGGCTGCTACAGGAGGTGCCATATGAAACGCAAACACAAATCTGATCTCGTCATTTTATTTGCCACACTCGGCCTCATGGCGCTAGGCCTTATCATTATCTATGCTATCGGTCCCATGCGTGCTAATGTCCTTAACGCTACCTATGGCGCAGATTATGGCGAAAACGATTTCTTTTTTGGCCAGCTTCGTTCTGTTGGGCTCTCTGTTTTGGCCTTCTTTGCCGCTTTTAAGTGGATTCCAGTCAAATATATCAAAAAATTCGCGAAACCCTTAATGATTATCTCGTTGATCCTTTCTGCTTTGCTCTGGGGTCTATCTCTTGTTGGCTCCAGTCTCGTCAAATGTGAGCTCGGTGAATGTCGCTGGTTTAATCTCGGCGGCCTCAGCTTCCAGCCCGCCGAATTGATGAAGTTATCCCTTGTCTTCTACTTAGCTGATTATTTTTCCCGCAAAAAGGAAGCGGGCATTACAGGCAGTAATTTCAAAGAGTTCTGGCTTCCGTTCCTCCTGGTCTCAGGCGCTTCGCTTTTTCTCGTCGTCATCGCCCAGGGCGATCTCGGTACTGGTGTGGCCCTCTTTGCAATTATCTTTGGTATGCTACTACTTTCTGGTGTCTCTGCCAAGCAATACCTGATCTTTCTAACTATTACCATCGCTATCGCTGTTGGTGCCGTCGTCACTTCCTCCCACCGGATGGAGCGTATCGACGCTTGGGTAGCCACTATCTCGGGCGGGGAGAGTAGCGATTCTACTTATCACATCGAAAATGCCATGCTAGCCATCGGTGTGGGCGGTTTCTTTGGTGTGGGCATCGGTAATTCCGTCCAGGCTACTGGTTACCTTCCTGAGTCCATCAATGACTCCGTCTTTGCTATCATGGGCGAGACTTTTGGCTTCATCGGGCTGACCACCATTATCGTAGTTTTTGGTACTCTCCTCATGCGCATGTTAAAAGTCGCCGACCACACCGAGGATTACGAAAGTCGCCTCATCGTCGTCGGGGTCTTCTCCTGGACTCTAGCTCAGGTGGTGGTCAATATCATGGCCATGACCGGCCTCGTCCCAGTTACTGGCATTACTTTGCCGCTCCTCTCTTATGGTGGTACTAGTATGATCTTTATCGCTTTTGCTTTGGGTGTAGTTTTGCAACTTTCATGTTATACTAGTAGGGAGGTAATAGAAAATGAAGATATTAGTAGTGGGCGGGGGCTCGGGGGGTCATATCACTCCAGCCGTCGCCGTAGTTCGCGAGATTCTGGAGCTTCGGCCCCGCGCCGGCATCGAGTTTTGGACCGATCCTAAATATTACAAAAACGTCACTCGGCTCACCACCGAGATTGGCGTAGCTTGGGGCGAAAAGGCCCGCACTAAAAAGACCACCTACATTAGGGTGCGTCGTTTGCCAGCTGGCAAATTCCATCGCTACGCTTCTTGGCATTTTAAAGATTATTTCATTCATTTTGGCATTACGGTCAAAGAGCTTATCTTTGGCAATATAATAGGCTTTTTTGGCTTTATATTAGGCCTTATTACAAGTTTTTGCCGTTTAGTGCCTACAAGTGGCCGCCCAGACATTATCTTCCTTAAAGGCGGTTTTGTGAGCCTCCCAGTCGGCCTTGTAGCCAGACTTTTTCGTATTCCCTATATTATCCACGAATCCGACGTCTCCCCTGGCCTGGCCAACCGTCTCCTCATGAAAAGAGCCCGTAAAGTCGCCTTTGGTATGCCCTTAAGTAAAGAAACTCTTGAGGCCCACCCCAGTTACATTTTTACCGGCATCCCCGTTGGCCCCGAGTTTAAGGCCGTCTCTCCAGCCAAGCAGACTTCTCTGAAGAAGGCCTTCTCCTTTAACCCAGATAAGCCTCTAGTGGTTATTACCGGTGGCTCCCAAGGGTCAGAAAATCTCAATAATGCTGTCCGTGCCATCCTTCCTGAGCTTTTGAAATTCACCTCTGTCGGTCTCACTGCTGGCCGCAAGCATTACGAGTCTATGGTAGACCTCAAGAAGTATGAGAACTGGAAAGAGGCTTCCCTAGAATCTAATTTCCGCATGTGGGAATTTAATACTACCATGAACGAGCTTCTCGGCGCCGCTGACGTTATCGTCTCCCGGGCTGGTGCTACCACCATCGCCGAGATGGCTTCTCTCAAAAAGGCCGTGATTTTGGTGCCTTTTGCCGCTCTTCCTGGCGCCCATCAGCAAAAGAATGCCGACCGCCTAGCCGATCTCGATGCCGTCTCTGTAGTCAAAGATGTCGATATGGTCAAAAATCCCGACGAGCTCCTCAAGGCTATCCGGAGCCTGATTAAATCCCCCAAAACCCGTGCCAAAATGGCCGAGAAGTTGCATCAAGAGGCCCGCGGTAGCGCCGCCAAGGACCTAGCCGAGATTATTTTAGACGAAGCTTTAAGGAGTACTGCTGGTGGGAATTAAGAAAAAACAAAAAAAGTCAGTAGATCCAACTCCCCCTAATCCGCCTCAGCTAGCCAAGCGGCGGAGCCATCATCAGTCTACCTATCAAATGGGCCGCACTATTAGCGAAAAAAGGGAAGTATTAGAGAAACGCAGCGAGCGTGAAGCCGCCCGCAAAGAGGATAAACGTCGTGAATCTCTCCGGGTACTCTTTACTTTTTTAGGTTTTGCTATCCTAATTGCTGCTCTGATTTTTCTCCTCTTTTTCTTCGTCGGGAGTGGGGAACCAGAGGCGCCCGCCGAAATAGACCCCGAAGAAGTCACAGTCGTTACCGAGCCCACTGTAGAGATAGTCGACGAAGACGCTACAGCTGGCGGCCAGATCACTTCTCGTATGCGCAGCTACATCGGCCAGGCTGAGCAGGACTTCCGCGATCTAGGTCTCACCCCAGTTAAAGTCGTTATCCCTGCTGGCACCATCCGCGAGGTGGATTTCTATATCGACGGCAAGCCCGGATATGTTAGGATGACTATTGATCGTGACTCAGCTGTCTCTGTTGAGGATGCCGATCGCATGTACCGCTATCTGGCCGCCTCTGGCATCGCAGATTACTCCTATATTGATGTTCGCGTCAAAGGTAAAGCCTACTGGAAATAACCTTATGCCTATTGACAAAAATCACAAAATGTGCTAGAATAAGAGAATGGTCCAGTTCTTTTAGGCGATCTAGACCGGAAACTTTTAATCCAATAGAGGAGGGTAATGGTATGAAGATCTTTAATTTTGCAACCAAGAAAGAAGTAACCAACAATAATAGCAATATGCCCAGTGGGGAATTAGTAGATCCCTTAGTTGAGGCCTTTCCGGTGTCCCTGTTTGACGGCAATTGCGTTGTTGCTACTCATTCAGTAGATACTACAGAGGAGCTTGCTTCCTTTGCATTGGGTTACGCTATTAGCGCCGCCAAAATCCCACCCAAAGTTAAAGAGAGAGTTAGCCTCTCAGATGACGCTTTCAGGGAGTTCCTCACCGGCTTCTATGTCGGTACTGTAGAAAATGTAAACTAAACAACGCCTAAAGTACCTTTTCCCCCAGACTTTTAGTCTGGGGATTTTTTTGATTTCTACCTAGTACATAAGCGTTTCTTAAATATACATAAAAGTTTTAAAAATTAACATAACTTTTTTCCTAATAAGTATTGACCATTACCTTTTATCGTGATATATTTGAAAGATGTTCCAAATCCAATTTAGGCGGGGTTTGGAATAGTAACTATAGACTATAGGGAGGTGAAAGATATGGTTTTTAATTGGTTGTCCTTAGGTGCTATTGGGCTTGTAATCATCGCCGTACTTACCTTAATCAAGGTTTGTCACGATATAGATGTAGAGCTTGAAGAGACTAAATCACAAACAGAGGCTGCATTTGCAGAAATAGGACATGAGGATATTTTCTCAGAGAACTAAACAGTAACCAAAACAAAACGCCTAAACGTACCTTTACACTCGTCCCCCGGATCTCCGGGGGATTTTTCATAAGGTAAGGAAATAGAGTTCGGTTTTTGTTCTGATTACTACCACCGCTTCTTCTCTACTACTTGTTCGGTTTTTGTTCGGCTAGTTTACCTGATTGTTTTTGCCAAACACTACAGCAGATCTCAAAAAATAACAGGGAAACATAGGAAAAAGGGAAATAAACCAGGGAAAAAGTCAAATCCGCCAAAACCCCCCAAAATCCACCAAAAACCCCATATAAAGATATGGACGGGTATTTTCTTCACAAGACTTAACGCTTGCGACGACATTCCCCCCTATTAAGGATGGACTTATCGGCGGTGTTTTCTATTGAGGTACAAAGAATAATAAAACCTTTTATAAGCTTGCATAAAAAGGCTGAAAAAATAAGAAAATAGTCGTAGTGGAAACGGAAGCGGGATTTATAGGAATAACTTATATTACTTTTCACATTGATTATTAAAACAGATGTAGGATTATCGCGGTTCCGAGGCTCCACTACAGATTATTTTCTTATTTTTTTACCTCCGCAAGCGAATAAAAGGTTTATTATAATACGATCACTTAACCATCTTTTAAATCCATCCTTAATGTCTCAAAATATGTATTGTGCGACATTAGAACTATATGTAAATCACGGCAAATCATACGTCCCAAAACGCCCAAAAATCGACCGCCACCCACATTCGCGGTCAATTTTGTATTTATTTCCTAATGTTTGACGGATAAAAATCCGTCCACCGAATTATCTTTCCCCGCATAGTTTTCTGGATCTTTGGCTGGCCTTTCTAGATCTATACCTTTGTGTGATGGCTTAATCTTGGCTGGGCTTTTTTCCTGGTATTCTACCTCTGGCTTTACAGAGGCGGACAGAGGGGAATTAGCCTTCTTGATGACGGCCTTTTTACTGGGGTTAACAGGGGAAGTAACCTTGGTAGATTTGCTGCGCTTTTTATTGCGAGTATTTTTCTTATTACCCCTGTTTCCCTTCTTGTTTTCTGTATTTTTAGCGGGTTTAGTTCCCTTATCTTGGCTTTCGGGCGCCCTTTTCTCGCTTTGGTCCTCATTTTTCTGGATCAATTTAGCCAAATCCTTTAGTCCTAGACTCTCTTTGCCTTCAGCCTTATTCGGGCTGAGCTTTTGCCGACGAAAGTCGCCTTGCGGGGTCGGTGCCTTACGAGTGTTCGGTTTTCGTTCGGTATGCACTACTTCAAAAGTCGGCTCACTATTTATCACCAGCTTTGGCTCCTGTCGACCCGAATTCGATAATTCCCTCTTGTATTTATCGGATTGTTCAATCGTCTCACGGATTTCCGCCTCTACCTCCATCCGTGGCCGCGCATAATGCTCTCTGGAGTGGGCTATAATCTCGTCAAAATTATCCTTTGGCGTGTCGGGCAGACTTAGCGTCGTAGCCGAGAAAGCCGGCACCTTTTCGCCATTAATAATCATAGAAATGATGAAATTGCGGTTATTTAGCTGGATAATATCAGACTCTTCAAAGGTCGGCTCAAACTGCTTAGCCAGGATTGGCGCGTCGTCAGCTGACACCCGGAAGCTAATCGTCGTACCTACGTTGCCAAATACCGCGTCTCGCACTGTCTCGCCCATCTGCGCCACGTATTGGTTGGCGATGGTTAGATTTAGCCCGTATTTGCGCGCCTCGGAGAGGATTACCGCAAAAGAATCTGTGGCAAAGTTCTGGAACTCATCCACATAGAGGTAAAACGGCCGTCGATCCTCCACTAATGGGATATCGGAGCGACTCATGGCCGCGAGCTGCACCTTTGTCACTAGGAAAGAGCCTAGGATCCCCGCGTTGTCTTCGCCAATTAGGCCTTTAGAGAGGTTTACGACTAGGATTTTACCTTCGTCCATAATCTTGCGGATGTCAAATGAGGACTTTGGCTGGCCTACGATATTTCGGATAATCGGGTTAGCCGTAAAGGCTCCTACCTTGTTTAATACAGGCGCGATAGATTCATTCACCTGCTTCTCATTCCACTGGCCAAATTCATGCTTCCAGAACTGCAAAACCGTTACATCTTTACAGTATTCTAGAGTCTCCTTGCGGAAGTCTTTATCGGTCAAAAGCCGCGAAATATCTAGCAAAGTCGTCTCTGGCCGGTCTAGCAGCGCGAGCAAAGTATATCGCAAAATATGCTCCAACCTCGGCCCCCATGAGTCGCCAAACATCCGCTTGAGCACACCAATCACTTCCGAGCAAATATTTGGCTTCTTGGCCGGGTCTGTCACCTCGAGCGGGTTAAACGCTACAGGGAAAGCTGTATCTGCTGGGTTGAAATACACTACATCCTTTACACGCGACTCTGGTACAAATCGCAAATTATCGATAGCAAAGTCCCCGTGTGGATCGATGATACAATAACCCTGATTATAAAACACATCCGAGAGCGCCAGCAGCTCTAGCATACCGCTCTTCCCTGCCCCAGTCTGCCCAATAATATAGACATGCCGCGAGCGGTCTCGCCGATATAGCCCAAACTGGTGGTTAATTCCTCGGAAATTCGTCAGCCCAAAGGCCGAAATATTTTCATCTACAGTTACATCACCTGTCATAATCGGTAGCTGCGCCGGTGGCTCGGCTGTCTTAGAAGTGGCCCAGACGATGTTTGGTGTCTCTACGGAGGTGTGTGGCAAATGATACACGCTCGCTAGCTCCGAAATATTCAGGATAAAACCGCCGCTAGTAAATTGCCGCATTTTGTAAGCTTCTAAATCGTTTTTATTAAAACTCCCACCAATCTGCCTGAAGCCATTTAAGTTGGTAGAATTATATTGTTTAAAAGTCCCGACCAAAGCTTGCATATTTAGCTTGGCATCTGTCTGGCTCTCTCCTAGATAGACTAGGCGAATCTTTACTTCGTATCCCAGCTTAGTTGCCTTTTCTTCAGCCTTAGAGATTTGTGCCTTAGCCCTCTCTGATAGTTCTACTTTTTCACCAGAGTTAGTCCCTCCAGCTGGCGGCCGAAATAGTGCCGCAATTGCCTCTATGGCCCAAGTCCAGTCTATATTCGTACCAAAGGATTTCCAACCCGATTTTACTCTCCGTATCCAGCGGTCAGTGGTGTTTTTATGCCAATCATCCGGAATTGGCCGAGTCAAGATCTGGATCCACATTTCTTCTTTATGATCTGGATCTAACTTCGCTAGCGTACCCGTAATCCCCGCCAGCGGGTCTACTTCAAAAGTATCAAAAGTCTTGATCGGCAGCGCATCATTCTCTGTCAGCCCCATCTCCGCCATATAGCTCACCGGGTATTTAGATCGATCATCACAATAATCCTCGTTCATTTTGTAAATCTGCACTGTCGGATATTGTGAATAAATCTGCCCCTCGACAAAATTCTGCAAAATTTTGGGCGTCCAGACATAGAATCGAATCTGCCCCGCCGTAGAGACAATCTCAAACGACAAATGCTCCTGTACTCCACCAGAGTTCCTTAGCTCTTGCTTGTCGCGTAAAATCCCATGTAAGGACGCAAAAAGTTGCTCCGCCGCGAGCTCCTTTTTGTCGTTTTCACGTGGGATTTCTAGCATTAAGAGTACCGAATCTACGTTTAGTACCTTTAGATTGTTTAGTTTCTTATAATTGCGGTAAGTCAGGAATGTCAACACCCCCACCACAGGTATCCAAAATATTGGCATAAGAATAAAGTGTATAATCGCTTCCATAGCATAATTATATCATATTAGGCTAGTGTATAGGAGTTTTTGTCTACTTTTTTGAATAACTTCTTGTTCTGTAAATTTAGTAATATCGTAGTTTCTTTGACTTTGCGAGTCTTGAGGACTTTTTTGACTATTTCTTCCCTGGCCATCGGCTTGTCGGACTTTTCTAGGATAGACTGGATGATTTCTGAGATCGTTCCTTTCTTGTATCCCCAAGTAGACAAAGCATAGATCCCCCGCCCGATCAGTACAAACCGCGGATCCTTGATTAATTCATTATGAATCGCCTGTACGGTCACATTTTTGCGTTTAAAATTCGACTCCTTTATCTCTTTGGCAATCTCTGAGAAATGCATCGGCTCTTTCTTGACTTCCAAAATTACAAAAATCTTGTCGCGGATATTCTTTGGATTAACTGCTGGCCAGCGAGTTAGCCCCCATAGTCCGTTCAGGGTAGCCAAATGTTTAGAAATTGACGCTATTGCCTTTATGTGGTCTGGGTGCTCATAATCTAGGCAATTGTCAAGCTCGTCTAGGGTCATGGGCTTCTTATTCTTCTTGATTACTTTGACGATTTCGTCTACTCGCCTCTTTATCTCTGTAGAACTCCCGTAATCTGCAATCCCTATAGAGACATAGTAATTATCGTTCTCTTCTACTACGGTCAAATTTTTAGAAAAATGCGCAATAAAATAAATACCGGCTCTCTCCTGCGCGGTAGTTTTGCGACCATAAATCTTATCTGCGAGATCATTTAGTCTGGACACCCGCCCAGTCTCCGTCAAATTCCGGACTAGTAGCTTCTCAGAGGCGGCCAATTCTGGGATCTCGCCATCCTCAGCCACGATCTTTAAATGAATCAGCACTGCTTTTTCTAATTGCCGCACTCGTTCCCTAGTGATGGAGAGAGTCTCCCCGATTTGCTCTAAAGTCTCTTTGCTTTTCTTGAGGCCAAAACGACGTATGATGATTTCCTTCTCTCGATCCTCTTCAATTACTTTTAGACTAGCACGTATTGCTTTTTTTAGAATTTCTGCGTTTTGGTCCATGGACTTTCCTTAGTATTTTTCCTCTGTTATTATATTAGCTTAAATATACTATATCATAATTACCGAATGGTGTCAACTATGAATTTTTCATTTCCTAACATTATTGTAGCACATTTTTTACAAAATTTAAAAAAAATTATATAAACATAAGTATTAAAAAATAGGCATGTTTTTTGTTAAAGCATCTAGCATTTTTCCTTTCTTTGGCTTCTTCGTCTTCGGACGGCGATTAATAATGAATAGTGCGATTTGCAGATTCATTACAATGCTCCTTTCTCAGACCCTGGCATCTAGGACATTTTTTCATAAAAATTCACGATTTTTGTATTTTTCAAAATGTTTGTGTTATTATAGTAATAAGTAAAACTAAAGAGAGGTGTTTTCTAATGAAAAGAAATCAACTA
>JAZRPP010000013.1:0-5266 GCA_045649285.1 Candidatus Nanosyncoccus sp.
GCAACCCTTGCAACCAGTTGTATTTTTCTGGTAGGACTGCCCCGGTAACGGGGAGGAAGGAGGGGATGATGTCAGGTCAGTATTTCCCTTACGCCTTGGGCTAGAATCGCGCTACAATGGCCGGTACAATGCGAAGCGAAGCAGTGATGTGAAGCGAACCGCACCAAAGCCGGTCCCAGTTCGGATTGAAGGCTGAAACTCGCCTTCATGAAGTCGGAATCGCTAGTAATCGCAGATCAGCATGTTGCGGTGAATACGTTCCCGGGTCTTGTACACACCGCCCGTCAAACCATGAGAGTCGCGAGCACCCGAAGTCCGTTTCGGCGGCCTAAGGTGAGCGAGATGATTGGGGTTAAGTCGTAACAAGGCATCCGTACGAGAACGTGTGGATGGATTACCTCCTTTCTTGAGAAGGAATTCAGCGTCTTCCTAGCCGATATGGCAGGGAAGATAGCTAGGTCGGTTACGGTTATAGCTGGAAGCTTGAGCTATAACACACCTGTTTTGCAGGCGTAACAAAAGCTAACACAATATGACGATGAATTGCACAACTAAGTTGTTAAGTAAATCCCCCTTGAATAAGGGGGATTTTTAGTTATCTATTGACATCAATAATGTTATGTGATATAATTAAAAGACATAGCAATTGTGCTAGTTGTACCTGCCCAGGGTAGCTGGGTCGTTCTTTTTAGAAAGGAGGGGTGATGATTATGGACAAAAAATTCGTCATTATTGGTGGTCCTACTGCGGATAATTTGATAATGATATTTCAGCTTCAGCATAAGGATTGCATCATGGATCCGCCCTTTGCAACGCTAAGGGTAAAAAATGACGACGAATCTCAAGACCTAACTCCCGAGATCGACCTAGCATTCTATCCTACTAAGATGGAGTATCTAGACGATACTGGCCAGAGATTCGGCATTGCAGGCTACATCTCTTGTATCTCTACTACCAGAGGATTCAGAGAATCAAGGTCTATGATCTACGCTGGAGGTCATTACAGCGCGAGCAACGGGATTGGTCTTCTCAATGTTGATTATAAATCTTACGAAGTCTCCGATTTTAAAAAGCAATTCGAGACTGAAATCAACAAAAGAATATCAATGACTGGTGTTCCGTCCTATAATGTATTAGACAATCTCACCGAAATCGCATAGCGAATCGGTGTATTCCAAAACACCCCCTATTAAAATGACCCGCTGTTAAAGCGGGTCTCTTTTTATCTCTCGTCACCACTTCCAGTCAAAGCCCCTCGTTTCTTCCGACTAGCTAGTTTTTCTAAATTCATCTCCGCTAGCTCCCCCATCGGCATGTCAAGATAAAGCGAAATTTCCGCAATATACCATAGCACATCACCCAGCTCCATTAGAGCAGCCTTCCGTTCCTCCTCTGTAAAATTACCCCTTTTATCCCGCATAATCTTTTTAATTTTATCAGCAAACTCCCCAGACTCCCCTACGAGCCCCAGGACCTTATCTATAAACTCCGGTACATTATAGCTATGCTTATCCATCACTTCGCCCATATTCTCGATCCCGAGATCCGTGGTGCTAGCTTTCTCCTGATAATCGTCAAATTTCATCTTACCTCCTCTTATGATATAATTATAGCACATATGGAAATAGAGGACACACGGAATCTAATCGATGAATACAAAGGCCTGGAAAATGAACAAGTTTTTTCTGCACTTGAGAAATCTCGCACTCCGCTAGAAATCGCCATCGAAAACGTCGAACACGATTTTAATATCGGCTCTATCGTCCGCACCGCTAACTCTTTTAATGTCAGCGTAGTTCATATCATCGGCAAGAAAAAATATAACCGCCGAGGCGCCATGTGTACAGACAAATATTTAAAAATTGTTCATCATTCGGATATTGATAGTTTCCTAGCTACTCAAGAGGGCAGGGAAATAGTCGCCATCGAGAATAACCTAGATCGCGCCCAGCCCCTACACGATAAAAAATTTATCCAAAATACTACTTTATTGTTCGGCTCCGAAAATAATGGTATTACAAAAGAGCTACTAGATAAATCCCACGATGTTCGCTATATCGAAAGCTTCGGCTCTACTCGCTCAGTCAACGTCGGCGTCGCCGCTGGCATCGCTATGTACGAATATGTCCGCCAAATAATTCTCTAAATTATTTATCACCAAATAGTAAGTGAGCAATCACGTCCAAAACAAAGAAAAACAGATTAGAGGCAAACAAAAAGCCCACAACAATTACTACTATCCCAAATAGTTTTACCTTATCATAGGATGATACGCCGTTTACTAAATTATCTGCAATTTGCTTATAAAAAATCACAATCAGCCCCCCAGCCAGCGCAATCACCAGCCCCCCAGCCAGCCATCCAAAGCTAAATTCATAATCCATAAAACACATTATATCATATTGTGTTATTTGTCGCACATAAAAATCCCATGGTCTTTGCCATGGGATATTAATTTTGGTAGATCTTACTCACTTTGAATCCAAATCCAGCGCTAACTCAAAAGGCTTATCCAGTCCCGGCATCGAAATGCTAACACTTAAATGGATGCCTAGCGGCTTCACTTCTGATCCTTCTAACAATTCCACTTGCGGCTCAATCCTCTTTTCCGATAATTCTTCCGGTAGCTCCTTTTTATCTGCATCTGGCTTCGTAGTAGCCTTTTCTTGCGATAAATCTATGTCCTCAAGATATCGTTCTGCCCACTCTGAAGCCCCTCCAAGGCGCCTAATAAAAGTACTGTATGCTGGCCATTGTTCGCCAGCCTCTTTTGCTCTTTTTAGGCCAGCTTGAGTAGGCAGCTCTCCGTGTATAGTAGCATAAGCCCGCATTTTCTCAATTAGTCTTTCCTCTGACATGCAACTCTTTCTTCTTTTTTCCTTTGCTGTTTCTCCTTTGGTGCCTTTTACTACTTCGGTAGCTTCCACTTTTGCTTTAGCCTCTTCAACTTCATTCGCTTTTACTACTTCAGTAGCTTCCACTTTTGACTTAACCTCTTTAGTTACTTCATTTACTTTTGTTATTTTAGGATCTTTTGCTGCTTTTACCTCATTCACTTTCGCTACCTCCTTTTTCGCCTTGCTATTTCGTATTTTCTCTTTCTGCCGATAAGCTCTCTTCGTTTTAACTTTTTCATCAAGTTCAAGCTGCCCAAGCCTCTTATCTATAACTTTGCACAGGCCTTCGTAACTGCCAAAGGCATCCCAAAGTTCATATAGCTTTAAAAGATGACTCTTCTTCAACTGTCTTGGCGTTGGCATGATATTGCCATTAGCCTCATATTCCATAATTACCGCTTTTAACAGTTCCTCTTTTTTCTCCTCACTCATATGTTTCGCTTGTTTCTTCCCAATGTTAGCCACCTCCTTATATCGATATCGCTTCACACTTTCTAGATATTTCAAACGACTATCCGCTTGTGCCTCTGCCTTTTCTATCTCCTTCTTTTCTTCATCAGTAGGCTTTCGCCAACTTTTTGCATTTTCCGATCTATTATTTAACTCTCTACAGGCTACCGTATACGATATAAGGTATTTATTGTACAATCCCATGTTCTCTGGCATGTCTGGCAATTGCTCTGCTTCCTCTTGGCTCGGTAGATAGCCCAGCCTCTCTTTTACCCCCCTTAATATTTGTAATAATAATATTGCATACCCGCTTCTGCTCTCTCGTTTTTCTAATTTTAACTCCGCATACTCTCCATTTCTCAGTTTTATTCGATAATTAAGCATCTACCTCACCTCCTTCTACCAAAAAATTAATGTACTATATGTTTCCACCTCTATATCTCGCCTAATTATATCATATCTTTTTAAAAGCATAAAAAATCGCCCAGATAGGCGAATTTAACAAGAATTTGGTGGGGATATGTGGACTTGCTCGCTGCTAAGCGCTAATGTCCCACTTTTTTAAGTTTTTGTGAAACAAAAATGGTGGGGATATGTGGACTTGAACCACAGACCTCGTCATTATCAGTGACGCGCTCTAACCAGCTGAGCTATATCCCCAACTCCTCCCATTATACACTAAAACCCCCTATAAAGCAAGAAGATTTAAAATCAAAATTGCATAAAAGTATAGTATAATAAGCATAAGAACTAATAAAGGAGCTTCAATGAACCCAAACAACGCAGCCCCCACGATGCCACCAGCGCCCACCGCAATGGATACTGGCAAGGGAAAAAGCAATAAAGGATTAATAGTCGCCACAGCAATAACTTCTGTCTTAGCAGTTTGCGGCATCGGTTTTGGCGTCTTTGGCATGATCCAGAGTGCCCAAAAAGATGATCAAATTTCCGATCTCAAAGTCCAAATTAAGGATTCCGATGGCACTATCACCGAGATCGAAACCCCCCAAATAGAGACCACAGCAAACAACGGCACAACAGTTACCATTACCGATTCTGTCACTACAGTTGAAAATCCAGAAGACTACGTTTATATCGGGGAATGGGGTAAGAAAATAAAAATCCCCGAAAATCTAACAGCCGTAAAATATAGTTTTGCCAATACAGTCAATCTGGGTACTGGGTATAATAAAGATTGTAGTAATCTTGGAGTTAGCGCTATTACAACTAGTGATGGTCTAGAAGCGGTAAATAATGAAGAAGATTTAAATTATCTCCTTGGTTTTATAACGCGATGCCCCGCCGGAACAGAATTTCTTCCTTGGGTCGCCGTTACCTTTAGTGCTGATGGATACGATTACTATTACGAATTTCCAAATGGGATTTCTACCGAGAATCATCCTCAGTGGATGTTTAATAGTGTAGATTTAGTTAAGGATATGCTCACGAATGCTGACAACTATTCGTCAATCTGAATCGTAGCTTATTAGGAGAAGACACTAAAAGCGCCAAGAACTGGCGCTTTACTTTTGATTAATTTTTTGCTAAAATAAAAACAATGGGGTAATAGCTCAGTTGATTAGAGCGCTGCCTTTGCAAGGCAGAGGTCCAGGGTTTGAATCCCTGTTACTCCACCATCTGGGGATATAGCTCAGCTGGTTAGAGCGCGTCACTGATAATGACGAGGTCTCAGGTTCAAGTCCTGATACCCCCACCAGGAAACCCACCTCGACGAAAGTCGAGTATTTTGTTTGCCAAAACAAAATAAGGGCGTCAGCCCTTGGATTTCGGGGAAAGCCAGCAGGCGAGAATATCCGCAGGATATTCAGAGCGCTGGCTTACCACTATTGACCTAGAATTCGCTGTTCGTCGCCGTTTACAATAATGACCGCTTCTTGATTGAGCGGCAGAGCCTTAAG
>JAZRPP010000014.1:0-48112 GCA_045649285.1 Candidatus Nanosyncoccus sp.
AGCTTGCTTACTAAGTATCTAGTGCCATCACGAGTATCTGTGAGGGTCACTCGTGGGACGTAGCTGGTGTTGCCGATGTGGGTGCCATCTGCATCGGCCTGGGTGGCTGCGTTGGTGGGTGTAGTGGTAGCTGTACAGATAGCGCTGGTCATTTCTTGCATAGTGGTAATGGCGAAGATACCAGAGGAAGCTTGCCACTGGGCATGGAGGACGGTGTTTTGGGTGGGTGAGTAAGCGTCTCCGATGCCACCTATTCTAGTACCACCAGTGGATTCTGTATACCAGCCAAGGAATTGGTAGCCAGTCCTAATAGGAGTAGGTAGGCTAGTGGAGGTACCGAGTGGTACTACTTCAGAGCTTGGGGAGACTGTGCCGCCGTTTGGATCGTAAGTGATAGTATGGCCGTTAGCAGTGGAGGGGTGGACCATGATGTATTTTACTTGGCCAGTGTAGGTACCGGTCATCTGCTCTAGGTTAGTATAGACGGCATAAGTGGTAGTAACGGAAGAGCCGGCAGTGGAGTCTGTGGCATCGCCATAACTGGCTACTTTGGTATAGTCGCTGGGGACAGTGTGGTAGTTATCAAAGTTATTAGCAATAGTAGGAGTGGTGGGGCCTTGGACAGCTTGGACTCGCATGGACCAGTTGGAGGTAGGGCCGCTGGTGGCGGTACCGGTAGCGATATCGTAGGCTGGGTTGTCTGCTGAGGCGAGGACGGTTTTGCCGGCGGTATTGTCTGTGTAGCCGATAGCATAGAGAGCATAACCGTTAATATCATTACAGACGGTTTTGATAGTAGTCTGACCAATACCCTCCGTGTTGATACCGGGGGCGACAGTGGCAGTGTGGTCGCTATCTATTGTGGCAGATAGAGCACAAGAAGTGGCAATAGTTACGTTTAGTTGGTCTGAGGAGCTTTCTTCAGCATGGGTAGCTGGGTTAGTTAGCAGTACGGTTGCTAATCCTAATAAAATTACCCCCCCCCCGCAGCAGCTAGATCTAGGATGCTAGCCCGACCTAGTTTTCCACAAGAGCTTTTCGTGAGTTTCATTTTCTTTTGCCTCTCTTTACTTTAGTAACTTATGCTTATGTAGTTTATTTTAGCTGATTTTTTGAAAAATGCAAGGGGGCGGATTTTGGCGAAATTGTGATATAATTATAGAGTAGGTGAAACTACGCTCTTTTTATTGCTGGTCACATTTTATCTAGGGAGGGACAAGACATGAAGATAAAAATTGGCAAGAAAGTTTATTTACAAAAGTATGAAGTAGCATTTATTATGCATGAGCTTGAGAGTTTTCCGGCGAGTATATTTGATGAGGTGATGAAAGGCAATAAATTCTTTTCTGTGAATGGCCCAGACGATGCTCTTAAATTTGGATGCGTGTTTACAAAGAATGAGAGTGTCGAATGGCTGATGGAGCAGGATTGGATTGTCGATTACGACCGATACGCGGAGACACCAATTCCAGAATTGCAGGCCATAATTGAATTACTCATGGGAGAACATAATGCGGAGGTTGAAAAATTCAACTCTCGGAGCGAAAAATACAGAATATCGCATTACAACAAAGCAAATGAGGATTTTGGTAAAAAAGCTCATAAAATTATGTCGCTTCGCGATATGGTGGCCGCCCGCAAGGGTGATGTCACATTTACTTTTCCGAATGGATATGAATAAAAAGATATCCAAGAAAAATCTAATTGCAGTACCAGCAAAGAAACAAAGAAGTCTAGCTTCTTTACCCGGCTACTAAGCCGCAGCGCCCAGTGATGGGCGCTTTTTCTAGGTGATGAGGGGCATCAGATAGGAGGGGGCAGTAGATTTGCTAGCGCAAATCTACACTTTTCTGCGTCATTCGGAAAAAGAAAAAATAATTTTTCTTTTTCACTCATTTCCTTGAAAGGGCGAACCCCTACGGGGTTCGTACCCCTCACATTATCCTTCAGAAATTAAATAAAGACCCTGCGGGTCTTTCTTTAATTTCTGGTGGGATACGAGGGTAGTATTTTACACACAAAGAGCCTAGAGGACAGGTTGAAGTCTATTATAACAGAGATAAACGAGGAGGTGGATTATTGGTATTATCTACTAGAGCCAGCGTATAATCGTTACTTATCATCGAGAGAATAACTAAGGTGAGGGATATGCATATTATATATAGTTAGAGTTATTCATTTAGTGAAAGTGTGATATTATTATGCTAATGGTTGTTAAGAACAAAGTAGCGAAGGGTACATCTAAGAAGGCTACAGTGATTACTGGCGTAGCTGTGGCGACTGCCGTTGGGCTTGGTGGATATGGAGTGGGTGTATCTTTATCGGATAGCTTGCGGGATACACCGGAAAACTATACTGTAACAGAGCAAGATTTAGGGGTTTTGGAAGAAAAAGTTTCTTCATTAAAAGTAAGAAGAAATGAAAAATCTATACCAGAATATAGCCGTGATTCCCTACCGACTGATTGGAAAGACTTGGATGGGAATGGATGTAATACTAGAGAAGATATATTGAAAAAATATACCAGCGAATATACTGGGCGATTTGATGGTTGCAAAATAAAATCTGGGAAATTTTACGATTATTATAATGGGAAATTCTTAAGATATGATAAAAGTGTGGATACTGGTGGAGGCATACAGATAGACCATATTGTAGCAATTGGTAATGCTTGGATTTCTGGTGGATATAAGTGGGGCAAAGATGAGTGGATTAGTTATATAAATGATGAGGAGGTGCTTATCCCCACATCTTCAAAGACGAATCGTGAAAAAAGTGATAAAGATATAACTGAGTGGAAGCCTGCAAATAATAGCTATCTTTGCACCTATGCGGAGAAACAGGTAGAGATTAAAGATAAATATAAGCTGACAGTAACTGAAAAAGAAAAAGCTGAATTAAAATCTATTTTGAATAATGATTGCGTAGTGGAAGCCGGGTCTTAGTTTCTGCTGTGTGAGGGATTTGCGAATGATTTGTCCTAGTAATTCGTAATTGTGGCGGAAGGCTTTGTCGCTGGCGATAATCATTTCTTCTGGAGTAATATTACTAAAATCTAGGTCATAACCTGCTCGCCGAGCGAGTTCTGTAATAAATAGCCTCTGAACTCTGCCGTTCCCTTCCCTGAACGGATGAATACTATTGAGGTCACCTAGATAGTAGGCTAACCTCTCGGTGATATTATCGGAGTCCGTGAGGTAGTTTTCAAATTTTAACTACTACTAAACTGAACTGCTTTAAGACCGGTGATTTCCCTCTCGGCTCCGTCTAGAGTTTCCCAATCTTTGATGTTTAATTTATTTTTGAGAATGCCGTTATCTGGATAGCAATAAAAATCGTCTCGTTCGTATTCATAAGATAGTGGAATTCCGTTCACTAGGACCTCTTGTAGCGAGCGATAGCATTTTTAATGGCTGAATCGAAAGAGGTCTTGCCGGAGAGGCAATCTCGCATAACCTTTTTCTCACTATTAGAAAACTTCATTCCTTCTATGGCGAAGTTGGATTCAACAGATTTGATGATTTTGTCGCTTCTACTCATTAGTATAATTATATCATAAATGATGAGGGGCATCAGATTTTTGCCTTCAGAAATTAAAGAAAGACCCTGCGGGTCTTTCTTTAATTTCTGGTGGGGCTTTATTCGCCAGGTATTAACAGTATATAGGGAGGAGACGCAGAAAAAGCTATATATGCTATAATTATTTGTATATGAGAAATAATGAATCAGCAAGTAATAACAGTGGGCAAAATAATAATAAATGGGATTCATTGGCTAATCTTGAAGATGAAAATTTTTTAAAATTCAAAGCAACTAAACTTGGAAATGTATACGTAATTTACGACGAGTTTATAAAAGAAGCAGCGAATAATGGCTTAAATGAGCGAATTATGCCAATTGACAATGAGACGATAGAGCGTTTGGCAGAGTATGCTACCGATTTATCGTACGACAAGGATGCCAGCACGGTTAGGGATGAAATATATAAGTCAATATACGATGTTAAAAATCTAGCACCAATAGAGGGTAGGACGGAACTTATATTGTCAGATTATGATAACATTGAGACACATAACCAAGATTCTTCCTATAAATGGGTAGAAGTAAATGGTGGGTGTGGACAGTGTCAATCCCGTTTTTATATTGCCCCAACAGCAAATAATACTCACGGAGTAATACGGCAATTAGCACAGACCTTCTCTGATAATGATACGCCAGTGTCTTTCAAATACAAATTAAGCACCGCTAAACATACCAATCACTGTGATAGGATTATTATTTATAACGGAGTGGGTAAAAAAGAAGAAGTAGAGCGAGGCATCTCCGATATATACAAAAATAATCCAGAGTTATTTGATGGTGCAGAACGCTCTCCTGTATGGATAGGCGATTCTAGTATTCCTGGGGTGTATTTTGCTCCAGAGACACCTGGGTATTCATACGGCAATAGAGCGATGCAAGCACTCCGTGCAGCAAAATCTACCAGCGACTTTTTGTGGAGCAATATGCCAACTCCTGACCATCAAGAACTCAAAGATATAATGAAAATACTAATACCTTCAATAATGTTCAGATATGGGCTTTTTGCTACAAATGATGGGTGGCCTCTTTGCCTTACGACTCATTTGGCGGATGCATCGCTAGGACTATTTTTTGAAAAGATAACAAAAATTAGACATCCACAATCTACCGATGAATTGATAGTTTATGGAGATTTGCACCACGAAAAGTATTCGTATGAGGACCGTGAGTATGAAGTAACTTTTTCTCAATCAAGAGAAGGAAAAGAAGCATTTTTGGAAAATTTCTATGGCTTTAACTTAAATAACGACAATCCAACACCCGGAATGACTAGAAAAATTATTTGACCAAGGGATTTAACAGAATGCAAAGAAGATTAGTATGATACAATTGAAGTATGGAACAGTTAAACGAGCACAAAAATACATCGCAACTACCAAATGATAATGGTTGGTCAGAATTTCCGCCATTTCAAGGTAATAAGTCGGCCGAACAGAATGATTCAACGAGCGAAACAGTCAAAGACGCTCCAGATTATTTGTCGGATATCGATCCAGCTCGTCGCAGAGAGATAATAGATTCTTCCGCCGAGATGACACGTGTCATTCCTGGTGCAATGATATTTGGCGGGAACGCGAATCGCATTCTTTATGAAGCATATACTGGTAAGACTATGTTCGGTGTAGGTAAAAACGATGCTGATATTTATGTTCCGCAAGCTGTATTTGACCAGCTTTTGATTGAGCAACCTGTGGGCTACGAATTAGATCGTGAACTCGACGAAAATGGAAAAGAAAAATGGATTCGTCCGCAAGAAGGGTATCTTGTGCTGACGAATCTAACTACTGGCGACCACATCGATACACAGAGTGTTGACGATTCGCATAAATCAACTGAAGTAGAAATAGATGGAAAAATGGTTAGGGTTCAGTCTTTGACTGACCAAATTAACGATAAAATTCGGTTGATGTTTGAAACGGATGGCCTAAAAGGCATTCCTATAGACCCAATTCATAACCCGGATCCAATTAGTAAATATGGGGTTTATGCACAATACATTTTAGAAATGGCAGACTCAGAACGAGGACAGGCGGAGCTTGCTAAGCACGCTGATGAATTACCAGGAGACTGGCAAGAGACTATAGAGATAATGGCTAGCCAGGGTAAATACGGTAAACCTGTGAGTCAAGAGAAACGTGATGCATTCCAAGAAAAAATGGAAGCTTGGAAAAAAATCCAAGAAACTATGAAGCAAATTCAAGAACGGATGATGAGTGATTTAAGAGATTATTATAAATCCAATCATGGTAAGGCGCCAGAGAAGTACAGTGTAGAGTTACCCGGTTTAATGGAAGGATTTGAGAGCATAGTAAATGAAGCGTTGGGGGAATCGTCTAGTTCGAACGATTTTATCCAGAAGATTATCGGCAGGATGTCTGATAGCGAAAAGAAGGCTATTAAGGATAGAATAAAAAGTCTTGCAATGAAAAGCGATACTTAGCTAAATTTTTAGGGATTTAACCGCTAAAATAATAGAGATAAAATACATTTTTTGAATTTTTTGTAGCAAAAATGACATAAAAATAGCCCTCTATACTAACGAGGGATTTAACAGACATTCATAGATTAGCAAATAGTTGAAAATTATTTTATAAACCGTCTGGTGGGGCTCTATTAACCAGGTTTTAACAATATATAGAGAAGAGATCCCTCGCTTTTTTCATGATCTGCTTTCTAAGTAAAAACTTATCTAGTATCAATAGGTTATCGTTCTCACACTTTTTACCAAATAGTCGTTCTAGTCTTTGCTGGACACCATCGCCACCGAAGTAAATATAGCTCTTGCCCTCTTCCAGCAATATGACGTTCATTATCCATTCTGGATATCTAGTAAAGACTTCTTTCATTTTTTTGTAGTCGAAATTATCTAGATTTAGCACTATTATTTGCCCGATAGCCTCCGGCAACATTCCGGCTTTTTCTATTTTTAAGTCGTCCTTGATAGCTTTTTCAAGATCTTTCATAATTTCGGACTCACATGCGGAAAAATACTCTTTGTAAAAATTTTCAGGAACACTGCCTAGCCTCAACAATTCACTATATGCATTGCGATCACGATTCGTAGTAATACTAGCCTTTAGATTAAGCGTGTTATCCAAAATGCCCGCAATTAATAATTTGCAAATATCAATATCAAGCATCTCGGTGTGCCCAGACCGAATGATTTTCTCGTAAATTAGAGTACAAACGGAACCAATAAACTCAATCTGAGTTTTGATATTCTGATAGTTTTTCCAATAATCTTCAAAGCCTGTATGATGGTCTATTACTTCGACAAGATTATCGTTTGTGACTCGCTCATCGAAAAAACCAGGATTAGATGTATCTAGCACGATATATTTCGCCTCTTTTGATATATCTACCGGATCAAGATGGTATTTTAGCTCCAAAATAAGGGGCGGGATACTCTGATTAAGCGTCGATAGGGTAGAAGCGGTTGCATTGTTTCCTTGTTTTTTTAATAGTTCACGATAAGCTACGATGCTGGCATATGCATCAATGTCTATATATTTACGACCAGAGGTAACTACGATATCGCTTTTTAGCATAGCTAATCCCCGTTATTTAAATAAGTTGTATCATTGAGCCGCTTTAGCCCCTTAATCGGGTCTATTTTTTCTAAGGCCGTGCGCTTTGTGATTGCCGTTTCGCGCAATATATCAAAACGTTCTTGTTTGCCAACGCCTTTTCTAATAAGGTCGGCGTTCTGCAATTGCAATTCTTCCAAAATCAACAGTTCTATAATGCTCGCTGAATCACGTAGATTCTCTTTTCGTTTTGCCCGTTTCGGATTATTGCTTCTCCAATCTGCCGCTGTTATTCCGAACACTGCAAGATTTAGAATATCAGCTTCGTCTGCATACTGATATTTAGCTCTCCACGGCAAAACTTTAGGGATTATCTCATCTTTTACGGCGTCGGTATGTGCAATATAGGTAGAACTTGCTAAAAATCTACGCACATTCCACTCCAATTGATATTGATTCGTTTCTATTGCTTTTAGCCGCTCGTAATCCTTGATTAGGTATAACTTAAATGCTGGACTAATCCACATGCCAAATTCAAAAGCAATATCTTTTTGCGCGTATGTACCACCATATCTACCAGCAACAGCACGTAAGCCAATGGCGTTTGTCTTCTCCGTCCACTCCTTTACGCTTATATTGAAATTATTTAAGCCAGCTTGTTTTCTAATTAGGTCGAATTCGTTCCAATTAAAATCAGGGTTATTCATAGATTCCCAGATTCCCAAGAATTCTACCGTATTCCTATTTCTCAGCCAACTCTTAACGAAGAATGCCCCCTCTTTACTTCTTATCATATCAGTTAATGATAAGTAATCCTCCCCGTTAAATTCCTTAACTGAGATTTCATTATCCTCCACTTTTAGAATTCGTTTCTTAAACATATTACTATTATACCATATCTGGAGATTAGATAAAAAACAAGTACCCAAGTTCAATCATCAAGTGCAACTTTTCGGGAGCCAAAGTAGTTAGGCGAGCTGGCATTCAGCTCCCCGCCGAACAAATTGTTGGGGATTTAACCAACGAATTCATAGGGGTAAGTTATGGTTTTTGACATATTTTTATCGTAAAAATGGCATAAAAATAGCCCTCTATTTTAACGAGGGATTTAACAGGCATTTACTGGTTACGGAATAGTTAGAAATTATTTTATAAACCGTTTGGTGGGTGATGAGGGAGTTGAACCCCCGACCTTCTCGGTGTAAACGAGACGCTCTAGCCAGCTGAGCTAATCACCCGCTCAGATTATTATAGCATAGATATCATATTTCTACAAGCTCGTAGTCGCGGGAGCCGAGACCGAGAGACTCGGCGTGCGGGAGGATAGCGCGGCCTTCGCGTGAGTCGATACGCTCCTGCAAGTCCTTAGCGCCGGGATCAGTAGAAGCCCAGATAGCATCAATAAAGGCTTGGTCGTTTGCGACGGGGTCGAGGGAGGCAAAGATGCCGATATCGCCCATCACTGGGTCGCCTTGCTTGGAATCACAATCACAATCTAGAGATAGTGCATTAGCTACCGTAATATAGATAATCTGCTTTCCTTCTCTTTTGAGATAATCAGAAACTGCAGTGGCAGCTTCGGCCATGGATTCGATGAAGTCGACTTGAGGATGTTTTGAAAGCCAACAAAGACGCGGGTCTTTAGTCTTACCGCAGGAATGAATGTAGGCTTTGCCATTTCTTGAGGCAATGCCGATGGATTGATTTTTGAGGTTGGCGCCAAAACCACCCATGGCGTGGCCTTTGCCGTGAGCGAGATTAATAATAGAATCGTAGTTTTTGAAATTATCACCGATAAGATCGTATTTTAGATGTTTGCTACCAGCGGGAGCGGGTATCTCAAATTCGCCATCTGCGTCCATAATGTCTACATCGGCGAAGAAGGTAAAGCCATGATCCTCTGCAACCTTAATGTGATCTTTGGCGGTGTTGCGTTTGCCGGGGTAGGCGGTATTACATTCCAGAATAGTGCCGTTTAGGTTTTTGACGAAGGGACCGATAAGATCGGCTTTGAGATAACCTTTGGAGCCAGCTTCGCCGGTGGAGACTTTGACGCCAATTTTGCCGTTTAGCTTCACGCCTAGGGCATCGTAAACCCGTTGCAAACTTTCTGGGCTAATTTCTTTAGTAAAATATACTTTTGATTTCATAAAACTCCTTTTATTTTTTAACTACCTTTTTGGTAACGTCGAATTTTTCCATGTAGAGGCCTAGCATGAGGCGGGTCTGGGCATAGTAAGCAGCGATGGACTGATAAAGAATGGAGGTAATAGGCATGAGGATCCACTGAAGGAGCATGCTGATGTGCTTGGTCTTGCGGTATTTGGCGGGGCGCTTGGGTAGCATGCGCATAGAGATAATAACTGTAATAATCAACCCTACCATAGCAAAAGTCTCGACCACACTGACGATATTGGGGAGATTATAGGCGACCATGGTATGGTCGGAGTAATTCATAATCATCGGCACCCAACCACCAAAGGTGATAAGCGGAGCCATGATAGCTAGTGTGATGTGACCATCAAAGAGACGGACAAATTTGGGAAAGAGTTTCCAGAAAGGCATGACGTGATCCTTTTTCTTGGTAAAGAGGCGAACACCAACATAGGCGATGTCGGAAGCACCGTAGTACCAACGGCGGACTTGAATAAATTGAGCTTTGACGGTTTTGAGAAAAGTATCATCAATTACAGCATCCTGATATATGGGGATACGAATTGGAAGGACAGAATAATCGCCGCGGAAGAAGAAAAGACTGCGCCAATATTGATGCCCATCCTCGACGATAGTACGCTTGCTCCAAAAATCCATAGCTTCAAGCGCTTGGAAAGGTTGAGAATGAGAAGCAAAATTGCGAAGAGAGTGTGGACGCATAGTGGAGATGATATTGAAAAAGGAATTGGAGACAGCAATGACGCGGGTGGGGGCGGGGGCATCCCAGATGTTGTTCATAAAGAGGGAGACTGGCTGGTAGGCGAGATGCTGGCGATCTGGATGAGTGACGAATTCATAGGCGACGGAATCAAAATACTTGGGGGCAACGCGGTTATCACTGTCCAAGGAAGTGACGATGATATCTTCGGCGGGGAGATTTTTTGCTTTGATATATTTGGCGAGCTGGTGGCCTGCGTAAGTGAGATTCGGCCCCTTGCCCATGACCTCGTGCGGGAGGTCGGCGGGGTGCTTGATGAGGAGAAAATCCTGGAAGACGCCCTGGAATTTGGCGGCTAGCTCGTGGGCGGTTTTTTCCATTGCTTCCCCACCCCGGGCTTCGTAGGCGAGGGTGAAGATAATTCGGTCGTTTGGAAAGGTGGATTTTTTAACGGCTTCGACGGACGGGACTAGAGTGTCGAGACCCTCGTTGTAGGCGGCCATGATGACAGCGTGGGTGACTTTGCTGGGGTCGGGATATTCGCTGTCGATGGAGGCCATCATTTTGAGATTTTCGAGATGGCGGTCAAAATGGTAACTTTTGTCGCGAGAATTGTGAAGACGCTCGTAGGATTCGTGGGGATGCTCCAAATCTTGTAGACGCTTGTACCAGTCGACGCGGCCGGCGCGTTTGACGACTTGATATCCTTCTACCGTACGATAAGCAACGCCAATGGCTTTAACTAAAGTGGAGACGATAATAATGAAAAGATAAATTGCGCCAAGAATAGGATTGAGCCAAGACAAAACAAAAAGTAAAATAACTGCGCCATACGAGACGACTGCGGGAAGAATTTCAAGAAAACGATATTTGGGAGTGCGTTTGCCCTCGGGGATTTCTAAGCTCTTCATTTAACCTTCTCCGTGGATGCGGACTAATACTAAGAAAGTCCCTAAAATCAAGAAAAAGGTAAGGCAAGAGAAAAACTTGGCCATACCGCTGCCGCGTTTGTAAAAAACGCGAAGAGTGAGAAAATTATGCATAATGCCAAAAACGAGACCAAGCAAAGGAAAAGCTAGGAAATCTATCCAAGTGCCATCGCGGTAACCGCTGAGATCGCTGTAGCCAACTTTGGCGACAGGAGCGGCGGGATTAAGTGAAACTAGTGAAAAAATAATAAGAGCAATAGAGGCGAGGAGATTTAAAACCATGAGCAACAGAACTCCGCGCTCGGTGTGAAAAATTTGGATAAAATCTTCTTTGATATATTTCATAATTATTTGGTTAACTTATCTACTACGGCATCGACTTTTTGGATAAACATAGCATCGCCGATAATGCCGACTATACCAGTCACGATCATAGTCCAGCCGATAATTTGGACGACAGCACCAGTATTAAAGGTAATAAAGATACCTAGAGCTAGCATAATTAGGGAGATGATTAGCATGTAGCTCCAGCTTTTGACGCCAGTAGCGTAGAGCTTGATGGCGGTGTTGGCACGGACAAGTGCCTCGTAAACTACCCAGATACCAATGATAACCCTAAAGACATTGGCAATATCATTGCCGATAACAATAGCAGCAATACCGACTAAGACAGAAACTACACCAGAAAGCAAAGAATTGTTAAAGAAATCGTTCTGCCCTTTGACGACAAAATAGTTAATAACTTTATAAATACCGCTAACAATAAAGAAAGCGCCGAGAATATTAGCGAGAACTGTAATAGTAACATCTGGCCAAACTACTAAAAGAATGCCAAAAATAATAACCGCTAAAGATTCTATAGCGGAGCCCCAAGCAGACTTCTTGATATCCCAGCCTAGGTCTTTGACATTTTTTTTGATAACTTGCGCTTTTGGCGTTGGCATAATAAATCTCCTTAATTGTGGAGCCGATGGCAGGGATCGAACCTGTGACCTGCTCGTTACGAATGAGCTGCTCTACCAACTGAGCTACATCGGCACATAAAATACATTGATATATAATATATTATATCATATATTGGAAAATTATTTTCTTTTCTTGCGACGAGTGGAGGGCGCGTCGGGGTGGTTGAGTGTGTTGAGGCGGTGGGAAAGTTTTTGGCGGGCGTGAGGGGTGAAGATTTTTTCAAACCAGGAAGGTTTGGGGGTCTGGTTTTTGGAAGTCAGAATCTCGACGATATCGCCTTGCTCTAGTTTTTTGTTGAGATTGGACATCTTGCCGTTGATTTTGACACCGACGACATGATCGCCGATTTCGGAGTGGAGGCGATAGGCGAAGTCGAGAGGCATGGAGCCGGCGGGAAGATCGATAATGTCGCCCTTGGGAGTGTAGACGAAGATTTTATCGGCAAAAAGGTTTAGCTTTAGCTTTTTGAGATCTACCTTCTTCCCCTCCCGGAGGCGAGCGGCGGCCATTTGGAGCTCGGTGATCCAGAGAAGATTAGTAGGGAGATGCTCGATCTTGCCCTTTTTATAGTTTTCGGTGAGCTTTTGCTCGTTGTAATAAAAACTGGCGGCGAGACCACGCTCGGCGTATTCATGCATTTCTTTGGTGCGGATTTGGAACTCAACTATATGTTTGTCCTTAGTAATGACGGTAGTGTGGAGAGATTGATAACCATTTTGCTTCGGCATGGCGATATAATCCTTGATGCGCTCGTTCATAGGGGTATAAAGCGAATGAATAATACCGAGGACAAGGTAGCAAGAAGTGACATCGTCAACAATGACGCGAAGAGCGGTAAGATCGTAAATCTCGTTGATGTTTTGATTATATTTGGCAAGTTTTTTGTGTAAGGAATAAACGGATTTGACTCGGCCAGAAATAGTGAATTTGATTTTTTCTTTTTTAAGGGCACTAGAGACTTCTTCTTCTACGCGGGCAAGGGATTTTTGAGCTGATTTGTTGCGTTTTTTAATGAGGTCTTTGAGATAAGCAAAACGCTTGGGGTCGACATATTTAAAAGCGAGATCGGCGAGCTCGACGCGGAGCAACCCCATGTTGAGCCTATCAGCTAGGGGGGCGAAAATCTCGAGAGTTTCTTTGGCGATTTTTTTCTGTTTGTCTGGAGGGAGAGCGGAAAGAGTTCTAATATTATGGAGGCGGTCAGCAAGCTTGATGATGAGAACCCGGATGTCGGAGCCGAGGGCCACCATGAGACGGAGAAAGTTATCCTTGGTCTCGGGGAGATAAGTATCGATATCGCGCATGCCGTCGCGAGCAGTCGAAAGCTTAGTGACGCCATCGACGAGAAAGGCGACGGGCTCGCCGAATTCGGTTTTAATATCTTCGAGCGTGAGGTCGGTATCCTCTACGGTATCGTGGAGGACGCCAGCGATGACAGTGTCTTCGTCCATGCCCCATTCCTCTAGGATTTTTTTGACGGCTAATGGGTGAATGATATAAGGCTCGCCGGTACGGCGAAGCTGGCCTTCGTGGGCCTTGGTTGCGATATCAATAGCGTGCTGGATTCGGTTCATATATATATTATAACAAAAATAATCAATCATAAGTTTTTCGAAGTTTCGCGAGGTGATAATCTGACGATTATATCACCTCGCTACACCTCTGCGCGGAAAAAATGTAAAATTTTTTCCTTGATGTTCTCAAAACTTTATGATTGATTATTTTTTTATCCGATTTTTACGATTTCAATCTCGGAGTATTTTTGGCGATGGCCAGTTTCTTTGTGGACGCGTTTTTTGGCTTTGTAGCGGATAACGCGGATTTTGTCACCTTTGAGCTCCGGTGTGACTACCTTGGCCGTAACTTGGACACCCTTGACCGTAGGGGTGCCTACTATGGTCTTGTCGCCATCGATAAGAAGCAAAGCATCAGTCTTGAGCTCTTTGGTGCCTGCCGGGAGGAGGTCCACCCGTAGGGTCTCTTTTTCGGCGACGAGGTATTGTTTCCCGCCGACGAGAATAACTGCTTGTTTCATAATTATCCTTTAATTAATATTAAGGTTAATTATATCACAATTTATCACTTTTGGGAAGACCTAGAGACTAGACATATTTAGTAGCGCGGAAACGGTATAGATCATAAGGTAGAGTGGGGTCGATATTTCCCTTCTTGAGAGTTTTCCTAATTTGCTCCTCGGCGGTATGAATGGTGTCGAGCATAGGGAGCATGAGACCGCGTTTGTTATTTTGAAAAATGACAATGCCGTAGACGTTAGGGTCTAGCTCGCTTTCGTCTTTGACCTTCTCGATAGGGTCGAGGATGTAGACGCGGTAGGCTAAGTGGCTTAATTCTGGCTCGGTGATAGGGTTGAAGCGATCATCCCTCATGGCAGCTTTGATGGCGGAGGCGATAATCTCTTTCGCAATAGAGCCGGTGGAGGCGCTGCGTGAACCGCGACAGCCGCGGAGCTGGCCGTCTTTTTTGATGGAAACGTAAACACCATTCTTTCCTTTTAACATATCTGGCGGGAGGCCGTAGGGAGGATCGATGGTCTGGCCGGTTTTGACATAAGCCTCTACTGCCCTTCTGGCGAGATTAACGTATGGGTTTTCTAATTGATGTTTTTTGGTGGTACTGGTGAATGGTTTGCCGCCTCCGTAGAAACTTTGGTAGAAAAGGCGGTAGCCGGATAGATTATGTTGGGAGTAGTCAATGCGAGCCTCGAAACCTTTTTTGAAGAAGCAACCGAGATATTTGTCGGAAAAAGAAGAGACGTTAGATAACGAGACCATATTGGCGACGCCGGCTCTGGCGCGATTATAAAAAACGGTTTTGGTGCGACTGAAGAGATTGTTTAGAGTGACAGGGTCTAGGTGATATTTGGATGGATCGTTTGATAGAATTGTAAGGAATTCGTAGGCGCAGCCGAGATATTCCATGTCGCAGAGTCCTGGATTTTTGGCGATTTTAGTAGTATATTTGGAAATGTTTTGGAGGAAATCTGTAATATACTCAGCATTGTCTGGAGAATTAAATAATTCTAGGTAGACGTAGGCGAGCCATTGGCTGCTGGTGTCGAGAGCGTTTTTGTTTTTTAGGCTCTGCATAGATTTACGGGTGGTGGAAAGATATTTATCGTCTTTAGTAAGCTGATACATGGAAAGTAAGGCGAAGTTGATTTCGCCGTCGTAGATTTCGCTGAGATTTTTTGCTAGGAATTTTAAATCGCTACTTAAGGCATGACAATAATCACCAGTTTCGTCCTGAAGGCTAATAAGTCCAGAGGCTAGAGCTTTGGCCATCTCTAGATATTTTTGGTTTTGATCGATTTGGTATCGCTCGATAAGGCTAAGGATAGCTAGGGCCGTGGAGGCGATTTTGTTGCTCTTTTTGGAGTAAATAATAAAAGCTTGGTCTGGATTTTGGTATTTGAGGCAATTATTTAGAATATAATCCAGGGCAGTATCAATCTTTTTTAAATCGATTCCCCGGGAGAGAATATTGGAATCCCGATAGGCTGAGAGGAGACTCCAGATAGAGCCGCAATGTCTGGCGAAATTGTAACTTTTATCGACTTCGCCAGACTGGATGTTGACGCTATAGACGAAGGTACCGTCTGGTTTGATTTGTTTCAACATATAATTATATGTGAAGTTAATGATGTCGTAAGCGTCGGATTTGGTGAGGGGTTCCATGATTATTTTTTGCCGACTGGAGTGGAGTTACTGCTGGGGGTAACTGGCTGGTTGGAAGCTGGAGTTGCTGGGTCGGCAGGTGTGGTAGGTGTAGTCGGGGTGGCTGAGGTGTTGACCTCGGCTGGGTTTGCTTCCCCGCTAGAAACGCTGCCTGCGACTGTAGCAAGTTTTTTGCGGCTGCGATAGAAGTAGAAACCACCACCACCGATGCCAAGTACAATGATGATTGCTAGGATGATTTCGACTGGACCAGTATTGGGCAACTCGGATGGAGTGGGCTGGCATGCAGACTGACCAGGGTTAACAGTACAATCATCTAGAGGAGGAGTCTCTTCGGCACAGTTGGGACTAATGGCAATAACCGAGGCGCTATCACTATCAGAATCACCAGTAGCGACGTTGCTATCGTAAGTTAGAGTGACATTATTGGTAAGCTCAGTACCATTACAATCATATTCGCCAGAAACGGTAGCTTGATAAGTGAGATAAACTACGTTGCCGGTGCCGATGGTGCCGAGATTATAACCATCGTTGATAATATTGTCGGAGAGTTGGTCGGTAGTTGCAGAACCATTGGCGCGGAGGCCGACACTGCCAGGAACGAGGGTAAGACCTGCAGGCAAGGTATCTTTGATGGTGGCATTGGTCAACTCAACGTCGCCAGTATTGTAGATGGCTAGCTGATAGTAAACGGTGTCACCTGGGTTGGCCTGGACGGATTCGCCGTAATTCTCGCCATCCTTGGAGACGGTTTTTTCGACAGTACCACCGAGCTCTTCGGCTTGGAGGACATAGCTAACTACGCCGTGGTATTCTTCGCAACCGGGGATAACACCATTTAGAGAGTTTAGGCCAAGAGAGGTGCCGGCTTCGGTAAAGAGATTTGTAGAAAGAATAGAACCATTAGTGCCCCAATCGTTGTAAATCCGAGCGGAGCCGGTAACATAGCGCATGAGAACCTTGTCGGTAGAAGTAGACATGGTGGCTTCGTCCCAGACGGACTCTGGAGTAGAATTGCTGGAGGTGATTGTCGCAGTAACTCTACCACTCTCAGACGGAGTAAGAACGGTCGAGAAGGAGCTGCTCATGTGAGTATGCATAGCAACACCAGAATAATTATGAGCGGCATCGTTGTAGGTACTAGAAGCGTCGTTATGGAAATAAACATAAACAAGATACTGGCGGCCAGGAACGATTTCGATGTTGTTGGAAAGATCCGTAACATCAGCATTAATTTCGCCGATGCGGACAAAGTCGCGCTCGTCGCCGATAGTTGGATTATTGGTGATGGAATTAAAAGTCGGGTAGGTGGCAGGATTTTCCATGGTAAAGGTAGCACGCTCTGGACCCCAAGCGGAGGCAGAGGCTAGACTGATAGTGCTAGCGCCTAGGATGGCGGCGGTAGCGCCGAAGAGTTTAAATTTGGTACTTAATTTTTTCATAGTTTCCTTTCTTCCACCCTTAGTTGTTTACTAGATCGTTCATTGTATCTGCTGGATTGTCTGCGTCTGGGGTCACATTGTTGTTAGCTTCTTCTTGACCCGAATCGTTGTCTTGATTTGGTGAATATTCGCCAGAGTTAGCGCCACCTTGGTTTTCGCTGTAATCGTTTTCTGGGCTGACCGTCTCCTGGACGGGCTCAGCAGATTCAGAGGCTTCGTTCTGGACAGTCTCGGCCTCGGTGCCTTCGTAATCTTCGCCGGTAGGCTTCTCGGTGACTTCTTCTACCTCGGTGACGTCCTCGGTGGTACCAGGGTTGATGTCGTTAGAGCCATGATCTTTAGCGTCATCTTCGTTGATTTTATTGTCGATGCGCTCGAGATTTTCGGCGTCTTTGGGCTTGTCGCCTTCGTCGTCGTCTACTTCTGGAGTAGGTGTGTCGTCGTCTACTTCGGGAGTAGGGGTGTCGTCGTCTACTTCGGGAGTAGGGGTGTCGTCGTCATCCTTTTCTGGAGTGTCATCGTCTTTTTCAGAATCGTCGTCCTTCTCGGGTGTATCGTCGTCCTTCTCAGGGGTTGGTGTATCATCATCGTTTTCCGTGATGGTGGTATCGTCATCCTTGTCTGGGGTGTCGTCTGGGTAATCCGGCTCATTGATTTCGGGGACACCTGGAACTGGAGTATTGTAATTACCTTGGAGGCCACAAGCTTCGTTGTAATCACCAACCTTGACCCAGTTACCATCAATCATACGATAGACGTCTACTTGAGGAGCGCCGTTTCGTTTCTTGGTATCTTGGCTAACATGGACTTCTTCTGGAGTCATAATGTTGTCACCATTTTCATCGACAAAGTAAATATAGTAGGTGGTCTCGGTGTCGTTTTCATTGTACCATTCGTAACGAGTGTCATTTTCGTCGGACAAAACTTGGTCGAGCTTGGCTTTGATGGATTTTTGGAGATCGCCACCGTTTTCGTTGTTGCTCATATAATTGTCGAGCTGAGTAACACTCCAACCATCGATACCGAGATCTTGCTTCTCAGCGTCGGTGAGAATATCGTAAGCGTAGGTGGCGAGATATTCTGGACCTTTGGCAGACATCTCTTCAAAGGCCTTTACGGTTTTGTCTCGGTCGCCATGGATGTAGGATTTGTCATAGCCAAAGGCATTGTGAGAAACTTTGTTACCGTAATCGGCATATTCGGAGAAATCGTAGGTAGTGCCGTTAGGAAGCTCGCCAGCATAGGCGGAGCTTTCGACGGATTTTTCAGCGCTGGAAGAGTCGTCGGTGTCGGCAGATTTTTCGGCGGCTTTGACGGAGCTGATATCAGGATTGTTTTGATTGTCTTGGTCGTTTTTGTATTCATCGTAAGATTGATATGTATCGACAGCGTTTTTCTTGTTGCCGACTTTGCCGGAGAACGAAGCGACGGCAGCGACGGCAGCTAAGGCTACTACTAGAGCACGCGGGACGATCCTTTTGAGGCGCTCTTTGAGGGTAGGCTTAGCTTTGGCCTTTTCGAGGGTAGCCTTGGCTTCTTCCTCGGTGATAGCTTCTGGGTTAGATTCGAGTTTTTCTGAGTCTACTCCGAGCTCTTCGGCGATTTGGTTGACAGTCTGATTGGCCAGCTCGTCGGCGTCAGGCTCGGTAGTGTCAGATTCTTCGGGCTCGTCGGCCTCTTCAGCTTCAGCGGGATTTGCACCCATGAGCTCGGCTTTCTTGGCTTCGAGAGCGGCGAGTTTGGCGTTTAATTTTTTGCGGGCCTCGGCGCGTTCTTCGGGGGTGAATTTTGCTAGCTGGGCATAGAAGTTGGCTTTTTCGGTGTCGTCCATCTCGCTGATGTCGGCATCGACAAAATCATCTACTCTAGTCCTGGGCTCAGCTTCGGAGGTATCAATAATGTTGGGGACTTGGTCGGGATTATCAATGTCAGGATTTTCGGGAGCTGCCGATGGATCACCGATAACTTCGGTGGTTTTTTTGATGACAACTTCGTTGACTTTTTTGCCGCGAGCTTCATAGGTGGCGTGATCGGCTTCGCCAGAATCCTCACCAGCTTGGCCGGCTTCTTCGGCGGCCTGTTTTTTGGCGTTGTCTATGACTTGCTGCTTGGCATTGTCTATGACCTGATCCTTGGCGGCCTGCTTGGCGCCTCCTGCTGAGGTAGAATTAGTGCGGCTGTGATACTCGGCGAGGAGTTGGCCGATTTGATCTGGATGATCTTGATACCATTTAACTTTCTCGGGATCATCATCTACTAGAGAGGCGATTTTATCTGGGTTGTTTTGGTAGTAGGCCAATTCCTCCTCGGCGGCGGGATCAATGGCGGCCTTTTCTCTGGCAAAGCGGTCTACATTAGTTTCGCCAGTTTGCATAAATCTTTGATCGTTGGATATATTCCACCAGTCTTGGTTGCCCCCGGATAAGTTTTCTCCGTTAGCCATTTTGACCTCCTAAATATTCTGCTGCGTAAGCTTTCATAGCATTAATCATGATTTGCTCTAAGTTGATATTGTATTTGGTAAAGAAATTCTGAAAATCAGCCTCGGAAGCGGAGTCGCTATCTAGGAGTTTATTAATTTCGGCGTTTTGCTCTTTGGTGAATTTGCTAAAAATCGCCATACCGATGTAGTCATCGAGGGCGGCGATCAGCTCTTCCCTTTTGTTTGATATTTCTTCGGGAGAAGCGCCGTTGAGGGGCTTCTTGTCAATGAGTTCGTCGGCAAATTTTTCGAGAGCCGCGCGATCAATAAGATAGTTATCCATGATTATTTTTTATTAGTGTAGACCTTTCTGGTTTTAGTTTAGCATAAGTGTGATTATAAAGTCAAATACCGCAATACAGAAAAATAAAAGCTGCTAATCTCGGGAAGTTTCGCAAAAAACTTAAAACCTAAATTTTCTCAGCGGCTCGCTCGTGTCAAGAAAAATTCTCAAAATTTTTAACGAAAAAATTCGCGTCTCACGCCGGCTGGGGGTTCGCTACGAATTTTTTCTAAATTTTTCGAATTTTTCGTTGACTCGCTCAATGCTTCGAAACTTTTAGGTTTTAAGTTTATTAGACTAGTACATCTACAAGCATAATCGTCAGTTCGTAATAAAATTGAAGGTTGGAAGTGTTTATTACATTGGTGATCCTTTCTGTTAAAGTTGATAAATGTTGACTCATCTTATAATTTACTCCTTTCTTTAGGAAACTTTTCTTTGAGAAAAACTGTTAATTTACCTGGTTAAAATTTTTATTTTATATTTATGTGGCTAATCTTTTGTTTGTTTTAGGCGGATTGCTTGGCTAAGTCTGCGATCTTACGACCACGAGCTCTAAACAGAGGTCTCAGATTGATAGACTTAAGTCTTTCAATACTCTCCTTTTTGATGCTTTGGGGAGGAATGTATTCCATCTCTTCTTTGTTGGTGCCGTAGGTTTCGTAGTCTATGTCATCCTTCCAGTCGGAGTCGATTACTTCCCCGCCCTTTGGTAAATTAAATTTTTCTGTCATTTTTGTTTTCCTTTTTGTTATTTTTGTTTTTATGTTTTGCCTCTGCTTGTTAGAATGTTTGTTTTGTTTTCTAACTTACTTTAATGATAGCACACTTTGTGAAAAAAGTCAATAGTGATTATGCTTAAAAATCGCGAAAAGTCAAGTTAACAGATAAAGATCGCACAGAAATAAAAATAGGCATTTCATTCACAGGACTTAACGCTTATGTGATTTTTACAAAATCTGGCAGGCGCTCGCGTCTTAGCGATTTTGCTAGTTGCTTGTAATACTACTTGTTGGCACTCATACCTACCTACAGTATGTTTATTCTATCTAGCCCGGGACGCTCACGCACTGGGATTTTCGTAAAAATCACGCGCGTTAAATCTGGAAATTGTTCATGAAATGCCTATTTTTTATTTCTGAAAGATTTTTATTTTTTCTCTAGGCTTATTGTGATGTTTTCGCCGTTGACTTTGGCGATTTCGTCGTGGGAGAAATTGGAGTTTTGTTCAATTTTGTCTGCTAGGACTTCGGTTTTGATGAAGTCGTAGTGCTCCTCGGGTGGGGTGATGGAGAGAGATAGCTTGATCTCGTCGCCAGGAGCGAGACCGGCATGCTTGCGGGCGGACTGGATGGCGCGGATAAGCTCGCGGGCTAGGCCCTCGCGTTTCAATTCATCAGTTAAGGTCTTGTCTAGTTTTAATTCTTCCCCGTTTTTGACAGATTTGACGTTGACTTCGTCCATAATGATCTGCTCATAGTAAGAGTCTAGCTTCTCGCCTGAGTAGATGAGCTCGGAGAGGGGCTGGCGAATTTTGATCTGGGCTTCAGTCTCGGACTTTTGCATGCGGAGAGCGAGAGCGTCAGTAATGATTTGGCGAGTGCGGGACATCTCATCCAGAATCTCTTGGTCAATCTCGCCGGGCTCTGGCCAGTCTAAGAGATGAACGGAGGTTTCTTCTCCAGTCATTTTTTGATAGAGTTCCTCGGAAAGGAAGGGGGTAAAGGGGGCGAGGATTTTGGCTAGGTAGACTAGCACGTAAGAGAGGGTGGAGAAAGCAGCTTTTTTGTCTTTTTCGTCTTCGTTTTTGGAGAAACGGCGACGAGAGCGACGGACAAACCAGTTAGAGAGGTCGTCGATGAACGGGAGGATGCCAGAGAGAGCGTCGGGAAGATTATAACCTTCCATGTTCTTCGTAATGTCATTTCGGAGTTGATAAATACGGGAGATGATCCAGATATCTAGGGGGTTGGTAGATTTAGCTGAACCTTCAACATCTATGCCTTCAACTTCCGCATACGTCACAAAGAAGTCGTAGACATTCCAGATCATGTTGAGCTTGCGGTGGACATCGGAGACATCTTTATCTATGAGTGAAAAATCTTCGCCGGAGAGAACGGGGCTGGAAAGAAGTAAGAAACGGAAGGCATCGGCGGAGTATTTGTCGATTAGCTCGTTTGGATCAGTGAAGTTACCGAGAGATTTGCTCATCTTGCGACCGTCGTTCCCTGCCAAGGTACCTGTGGTAATGACATTTTTATAAGCATTCTTGTGGTGCTTTTTGGCTTTGTCGCCGAAAGCGCCGGTACTAGCTAGAGCAGTATTAACTGCGTGGACATAGTAGAACCAAGCGCGGACCTGGCCAACATACTCGACGATAAAGTCGGCAGGATAATTATGCTCAAACTTCTCTTTGTTTTCAAATGGATAGTGGAGCTGGGCGAATGGCATGGAGCCAGACTCAAACCAGCAGTCTAGGACCTTCTCGATGCGAGTGAAATGCTCGCCATCGATATCAAAAGTAATGTCGTCTACCCAAGGGCGGTGATAATCTTCTAGCTCGACACCAGATAATTCTTTGAGCTCGGCATAGCTACCGACGACTTTGACTGTACCTTTGTCGCCCTTCCAGACTGGCATGGCGGTAGCCCAGAAGCGGTCGCGACTTAAGTTCCAATCTGGGGCCTGCTCGATGTTATTAGCGAAACGGCCGTGCTTTAAGTAGGCTGGGAACCAGTTGATGTTTTCGTTCTCTGCTAGCATGAGAGGCTTTTGGCCCTGGATATCAAAGAACCAAGATGGAAAGGCACGATAGATGATACGCTCTTTGCTCCGAGGGTTGAAAGGATATTCGTGCTGAATGTACTCGATCTTGTAGATTATTCCCTTTTCTTCGAGGACCTTGGCAATAAACTTGTTGGCCGCCCAAATTTGGATGCCGGTATCGTCAGTGTCACGAACTCCTAATTTATGTAACTTTTCGGCCGTCTCTGGGAGATAGTAGCCGTTTTCGTCTAGGCAATCAAGGAAATCGACTTTGTCGGTGTTTTTCTGATATAAATCATAATCATCTTCGCCGTAGGCGGGGGCAATATGGACGATGCCGGTACCCTCGCCACTACCGACAAAATCGGCGGTGAGGACAGGCTGGGGATTGCTGGCAAAAATGTTTTCGTATTTGAGATCTGCTAAATCTTTGCCTTTGAAAGTTTTCTCCGGCTCAATACCTTCGAACAGAATTTTTGCTCGGTCTACGCTCAGGATGAATTCTTCGCCATCTATATTATATATACCGTACTCTAGATCTGAACTAACGGCAAGACAGCGGTTGGCCGGCAAAGTCCACGGAGTGGTGGTCCAGGCTAGGAAGTATTGATCTTTGTCTTTTAACTTAAACTTGACATAGGCAGATGGGTCGGTGACGGTCTGGTAGGCGTCGTTGTCCATGGTGACTTCGGCTTTGCTGATTGGGGTGGCGAATTTGGTGTCATACATGAGGACTTTGCGACCTTCGTAGATTTTGCCTGCCTCGTAAAGCTGCTTAAAGGCCCACCAGACGGATTCCATAAAATCTTTGTTCATAGTGCGGTAGCTGTGGTCAAAATCAACCCAGCGACCGACGCGGTCGATAGTGGAGCGCCAAGACTCGGAGTTGGCCACCATAGATTCGCGAGCTTTGATAATGTAATCCTCAAGAGACCATTTGGTGCCGATGTCTCTTCTATCGGTAATACCGAGCTGCTTTTCGACGAAATTTTCGGCGGGAAGGCCATGGCAGTCCCAGCCCCATTTGCGCTCGACACGGTAGCCATTCATAGTCCAGTAACGAGGGACGGCATCTTTGACGATACTGCTAAGAAGTGTGCCTGGGTGAGGATTGCCAGTAATGAAAGGAGGGCCGTCATAAAAAACGTAAGATTTGTCCTCAGGACGATTCTTAATTGACTGTTCAAAAGTTTTGTTTTTCTTCCACCAATCAGTGATAGCCCTTTCGTACTCCGCGGGCCGGCGGCGTTCTCCTACTCTATATTTCATAGATATATTATAGCACAGTTTGGGGGATTATTTGGTGCGGACATCAAGTATAGGATAAGGAATAGTGATCTTGTGTGTCTCGAGGTGCGAAACTATAACACCAAGGGCGTCGCGGCGAGTCTGGAGGTAGTTGGATGGGTCAGTACATACTACGACTACTTGATAATTAGTAGAATATTCATCAAGTTTTGTGACACCTTGATAAGCGGCAGAAGCGATCGTGTCTTGCTTTGGCAAAGCTTTGGCGATTTCCTTCATAATCTCGGTGGCTTTATCTAGCTTAAGCTCACGAGGGAGAGGGACTGGGATATAGAGGTAGCCGGTGAGCTTTTCGACCTTCTCGATATTACGGTTGGCGATGGAAACGATATTGTTAGTATTAACATCTTGAATCTTGGTAGTAAGGAGGCTGACGGCGGTAACCACACCGACGTTATCATCATAAGCAATAGTATCGCCGAGCTCGTAATAACTATCGGAGATAATATTAAAACCGCGGATAATGTCTTTGAGAGAATCCTGCAAAGCAAAGCCGACCACGATACCGACTACCCCGACACCAGCCAGCATCGAGCTAACATCTACACCACAAATCTGAAGAACGGTAAGAGTGGTTAAGATGAAAATAATAGCAGCGATAACCTTTTTGAGGACTTGAATAAAAGTTTTGTTCTTTTTGTCGGAGAGGATGCGAGATTTGCGGTTCTCTCGGTGAGATAAGAAACCAACAGCGATGCGATAAACTAAGAAGTTAAAAAATATAATAATAACCGACCAAAAGGCGCGTTTGATCCAGACGTTTTCCAAAATATTTTTTAATACATCCATAGATATCCTTTCAAATAAAATAATATAAAACTTCGTTGAATAGGGGCAAATCAGTGCCGCGCCACATCTCGCGGACGTCGCCCTGATCCCCTAGGGCGATAATGGTAGGATACTCGACAATATCGTATGTTTGACAAAAGTTAGGGTCTCGATCTGGATCTACAACCTCGAGCTCACGACCGGTCTGGCGATAAAAATTCTCGAGCCACTCAGAGACTTTGCGAGAATAATCTTGATTATCACGATAGACGCACACCACCCGCATGAGATTATTTCTTCTTTTTCTTCAAACGTTCGCGAAGAGAAGGTGGGATATCTAGGTCATCATCCTCGGCAGGAACAGGCTCTGGGATGGGCTCACTTTTGATAGAGTCCCACATATTAGATCTGCTATCGGAGGCAAAATCTTTGCCGGAAACTTCTGGCTTTTCGGTCTTGGCTGGCTCTGCTGGCTCGGAAGAGGAGACATTGCGAGCAAAATCTTCGTTGAAATAGTCGGCATCGAAGCCAGTAGCGACGACGGTAACGACGATTTCGTCTTCTAGCTCTGGGCGGATAGCGGCACCAAAGATAATATTGGCATCTGGAGAAACTGCGCCAGTGATGACCTCGGCGGCCTCCTGGACCTCGGACATAGACATGTCGTAACCACCAGCAACTGAGAAGAGAACTCCACGAGCACCCTCGATCTTAACCTCGATAAGTGGTGACTCGACAGCCTGGCCGGCGGCAAGGACGGCACGATTTTCACCAGAGGCGCGGCCAATACCCATGAGGGCGGAACCGGCGTTTTTCATGATGCTCTTAACATCGGCAAAGTCTAGGTTGATCAGAGAATGCTCAGTAATGAGCTCGGAAATACCCTGAACGCCCTGGCGAAGGACATCGTCGGCGATTTTGAAAGATTCTAAAAGCGGGGTGCGAGGATCGATAGTCTGAAGTAGACGATCGTTAGGAATGGTGATTAAGGCATCTACCTGGCGAGAGAGCTTGTCGATGGCTACCTCGGCATTAGCCTTGCGGCGGGCACCCTCGAAGGTGAAAGGCTTGGTAGCTACACCAACGGTCAGGATATCGCGCTTGCGAGCCTCCTCAGCGACGACTGGGCCAGCACCGGAACCGGTACCGCCACCAGCACCGAGAGTAATAAAGACCATGTCGGCATCTTCCAAAGCTTTGCCGATAGCTTCCCTGCCCTCCTCAGCGGCCTCGCGGCCTTTCTCGGGATCGCCACCAGCACCTAGGCCTCTGCCAATATGAACTTTAACATCTGCAGGAGAATGATGAAGGGCCTGGGCATCGGTATTGATAGCGACGAATTCGACGCCACCAAGCCCTACTTCCTTCATCCGCTCCACCGCAGAACCACCGGCGCCACCTACACCTACTACTTTTATACTTGCTTTACTTTCCACCTCTGTCGGTTTTACCTCTGGCATAATTTACCTCGCTTTATCATATATTTACTATATAATATATACCCAATGTAGGAAAAAATCAAGGGGTTACTCGGCATTGGTATAGACGTTGGTGACATCGTCTAGGTCATCAACTGCATCTAGGAGTTTCTCAAGTTTTTCGCCAGTTTCTTCATCCACGGGTACCTTTGTAGTGGGGACGTATTGGAGCTCGGCGGAAGTGATGGTGAGGTTGGCATTTTTAAGGGCGTCACGGACCTTGGCGAGGTCGGAGGCATCGGTATAAATAGTAATACCGTCTTCGTCCTCGGTGGCATCCTCGGCACCGGCATCTAGGGCAGACATTAGAGCTTCTTCCCCTTTCTCGGAAATCTCGATGACGCCTTTTCTAGAGAATTGGAACATCACGGAGCCAGGGTCGGCCATGCGGCCACCGGATTTGTCTAGGGTGTGACGGACGGCAGGCATGGTGCGGTTTTTATTATCAGTGGCCACCTCGATAACGATACCGACACCGCCAGGACCGTAAGCCTCGTAGGTTTCTTCTATCAGAGCTGCGGCGGATTTATCAGCGGCGCGAGCAATGGCGCGCTCGATGTTGGCCTTTGGCATGTTGGCATGGCGAGCTTTGTCTAGAACCATCGCGAGAGATGGGTTCATATTTGGATCCGTCCCTTGGCGAGCGGCAATGGCGATTTGGTTGCCGATTTTGGTGAACAATGCGCCGCGCTTGGCATCGACGACGGCTTTTTGGCGTTTGGTAGTGGCCCATTTACTATGTCCTGACATAATTTTCTCCCATTAGTTGATATTTTCTTTGGTTTAATTTTAACACTTTGTGACGGATAAGTCCAATGGCCAGGGGCGCGAAGATAATTAAATAAAACCAAAAGACGTGGGGATTGTATGGGTCGAGCTTGATGAGAAAACTTTTCTGGGTGGCGAGGAGATCTGCTAGAAAAATGTGGAAGTCTAGGAGTTTGGTGGTAAGAAAAGGGACGACTGTATTTACTAAAGGGATGTCGGCGAGGAGGCCAGTTGCGAAAGTGAGACCCATGGCGAGGCTGAGGGTCGGGAGGATAAGGAGGTTAGCAAAGACGGAGATGAGGGAGATTTGACCGAAGTAGTAGAGGGTGATAGGGAGAGTCATGGCTGTGGCAGAGATAGTGGTGAGGAGGCTGCTCGCGATGAATTTGGGCTTCTTTTTGCCGTAGAAAAATTTGGTGAGTTTTGGCCCTAATATCATGATGCCGGCGTAGCTGGCGAAGCTAAGGAGCCAGCCGAGATCAATGATATATATGGGGTTGATTAAAAGTGTCGCCGCGGCGATAGTGAGGATGAGGCGCCAAGGGGCGATTTTGCGACCGGTGTGATTTGCTAGGAGAGTTAAAATGGACATGAGGCCGGCGCGGAGGATGGAGGGAGTAAAACCGATCATGGCCATAAAAAGGAAGATGAGGATGCTGGAAAAGATGAGGCTGGAAGCGCGGGAAATCCGCGCGAAAGTCCTACGGGTGATTTCGACGAGGATGGAAAGGTGGGCGCCAGAGGCGACAACGATATGGACGAGGCCGATGGTGCGGAGGTTCTCGTCTAGATCTTTGTCTAGGCCTGTTTTCATGCCGAGGAGATAAGAGAGGCCGAGGCTGGACTCTGTTTCTGGGATTTGATTTTTGATGCGGTCGGCGAACCAGTTGCGGAGGTTTAAGATAGGGTCGCCGGGGGAGGGACGAGAGATTTTTTTAATTTTCGGCTGGTAGAGGAAGCCGGAATAGGTGCCGAAGCCTTGTAGTAGTTTGCCGGTGACAGTGAGCTCGTCGGAACGGGAGATTTGGGATGTCTCGTCGGCGGTGCGGAGGGAGAGGTAGAGAGAGCCGGAAGCGGGTACTTCCCCGCTGTCGCCAAAGCGGAGATTGTTTAGTTTTAATTTGATGTTTGCCTCGTCGGCATTGGGGTCGCCGGAGACAGTGCCAGTGACGGTGATATTTTGATCGTAGAGGCCGTGGATGTAGTTTTCGCCCTGGAGCTCGCTGGTAATGCGGAAAAAGGCGAGGAGGAAGCCGGCGGTGAGGGCGAGAGTAATGAAGATAAGTTTGGGCTGAAAATAGGTGAAGATAAAAAGAAAGGTCACGAGGGTAAGCCAGATGGGTGAGGAGAAATAATTGATGCGAAAAACAAGGCCGAGGATGGTGCCGGAAATAATGCCGAGGCAGAGAGCGACCACAAAATAGGATTGATGAATGGAATTGGTTAGGGCTCGCAGTTTTTTTAGCTTTTTTGGTCTTGTTGTTTTCATGTTGTGGGGTTATAATTAATATAAGCGAGATCGCTTAGCCCACCTCAGTCGTGAAGCCCTAAGGCGGGCTTGACTTAATTATCGCAGCGCGGTAGAATTAAGGTACAAGGTTTATGAGTTTCTTCTACTACGTAGAAGAAACTTTTTTGATCGTGATTAGACCAAAGAAGAGCTTTATTTCAAAAGTCGTCTTCATAATAACCTTCTCCTTTCTCTCCGCGTTTCGTTTTTAATTTGCGACCTCGCTGGGAAAAACTTGTATCATAGTTAAAAATATATTTCAACCCCCCACCCGGAGCATAAGAGTTTTATGTTTGTTACATAAGAGTTTTGAATTTAAACATAAATGTTTTTGTTTTTGTCATAAGCGTTTTGTTTTTTTCTGGTGCTCTTTTATTTATGTAAAAATATGTTATCATATATTTTAGTCACACATGTACTTTTACAGTTAGGAGGGTAAAGATGTTAAAAGCTACACAAGTTATTCAGGATGTAGGCAGTGAGCCTCTCACTGGACGTTATCTCGTTTTGGAAGACGACGAAACTGGCGCAAGAGTGGAAGTTCCTTTTGAAAGAGGGCATTTATCTGTTCTCTTTGAAGGTCACCTCTTTGATTATTATGGTCGTTCAATTCAAATTGACCCTAAGATCAAGCGCATAATCAAAAAAGCCGGACGCGCCAGGGCATACAACTCTGATGCCGAATCATACATGGTAGAAACAATGAACGGAAAAACCGTCATTGCAGAAATTTGGTATTATACCTACTCAAAACATTCTCAAAAGAAAGATTATCGGGGATACGACGCTTATATCTATGAGTTGAATCCTGATTTTTCTGGCAATAATGAGCTGGAGGTAGAATTGCTCTGTACGAATATTGAAATTCTGGATACGGAAATTTTTCCGGAGGATTCGTATATCGTTCAAAGTGCTAGTGGAGCGAATTATTTTGATAGCATCACAGTTCATAAAGATGGTTCAATTGATGCCACTATTGATGGGAATAGTATTGCTACCGATAATGCCTTTGTTGAGAAAAAGCAAGGTGTCACTCTCTATTATTTGCCTTTTTGCCTCATCTAACTACAAACCCCAGCAATTTGCTGGGGTTTTCTGTGCTGATAGAATGTTTATGTTTTTAATTTTAGGGAGAATATGGTAAAATATAGATGTTGTATGTTTAATTTGCACCCATAGCGCAACTGGATAGAGCGTCAGCTTCCGGAGCTGAAGGTTGGAGGTTCGAATCCTCTTGGGTGTACCATTGTGAAATTAGGCCGTCTTTGAGGTCTTTTTTTATCTGTTGAGAGTCGGTTCGAGCAAGCTCAAATTGCTGTTTTAATTCAGGGTATTTTTCTGCCACTGGCACTAGGTATTTTACAGGGGTAAACTGGATGGTTCGATTCGATAATCGTAGATTTGCACCAAGCCTTTTTATTACTGCCCTTTTTCTTTCCCAATCGTCCGAATCGAAATCTTCTTTAGCATAGCGTGCAAACATAAAAATGTCATTTGCTTTTTCTCTCCAGTTATATGCTGCAGTTTTAATCTTTTTCCGATCCTCTTCTAGCCTGGCAATTTCTTTCTCTATGTCTTCTTGTTTAGCCAAAAAGAAAGCATTGTCGGTGATTAACCCCTTATAGAGGGAACGCCTAAGGTTATTCAGCTCGTTGGTTTTGTCAGCTATCCTCTTATTAATGCTAGCTATCTTCTCGTCTTGCTTAGCTACTTCGATCTCATCCTCTTCAGCCAACGCCTCAATCGCTATCTTATAAAAATCTTCATCTATGGTGTAACGACAAAGCTCATCTTTAATCTGTTTTATCAAGTCTTCCTCACGTATATAAACTTCGTGATTCTTACACTTAGTGCCACGTTTTCTACCGCTACAATGACAATAATGGTATTCCTTAACAGTGCCATCCTTCAACTTCTTAAATTTCTTCTCTGTTACGATAGCGTAACCGCACTCGGCACATCTAATCATTCCTCTCAATAAAAACTGGTACGGTTCAGTTTTAGGTCGAGTGCAATGCTCTGGATCGAGAATTTCCTGCATCTGTTCAAATTGCGATTCAGAAATCATAGGGGGGTGATTCCCACTATATATTTTATTACCCCACTTAAACTTACCAGCATAAAAAGGGTTCTGCAACAGATGACGAACGCCATTATGGCAAAGTGGCGTTCCGCCTTTTCTCTTAGTCTGAGGGGTGCGAATCACTAGTTCTTCATCTGCAATTCTAGTTAATTCAGAGATGGTGTATGTGCCAGTTAGCGCTTTGCGCCACAGCTCAGCTACCCTATCAAACATAATGGGGTCTTTAACTATCTTCCTCTCAAGACGGTCGTTCATATAACCAACTGGTGCCATGCTAGGATAATCGCCTTTATCAGCCTTAGAAGTCATGCCACGCGTAACCTTCGCTTTCAGTTCCTTTATGAACCGGCTATTCATGCTGTTTTCTATAGTAAATAGCAGCTCATCATTATCACGATACCATTTCTCGTGTGTTCTAATACCAGACAAAACACCGCTATCAAGTAACCATTGCAAATCTCCGCCATCCTTAGGATTACGAGATAAACGGCTAGTATCCCAGGCAAGAATCACATCATATTTTCCATCTTCGATATCGCGCATCATCTGCTTAAAAACCGGACGAACCCCAGGAGCTTTTGCACTTTTAGACTCTGACAGTACCTCCACAATTTTCACCCCCTCGCCTCTAGCCACCTCTTTCATTATTCTAATCTGGTCATCAATAGACTGTACTTGCTTATCCTCCGATTCGGTAGATTTGCGTGCGTACAGCACGGCTCTTTTGACGTGATTTTGTTTATTCATATTTATTCCTTTCTTCCAAAAAGGGCAGCCGTTGTTCCACATCCGGAGTGCAAAACTCTTTCTGTACGGCTGCCCTATATTAGACAGAAATAACACTGTTTTGCACTGTATCTAAGATGTGGAACACTTCAATTATAGCATACTTATGCTTCTTTTCCTAGCTCACTATCATCGCCTAGTGTTTCGTCAAAGAATACTAGTGGTATGATAAGTTTCTCACGCTTATCTTTTTCATAATTCTTTTCGCACTTTATAAACCCTACTGATTCAAGTGTTGGGATCCATTGCTTTCGCATATAATCCATATATGGGAATCCACCTGTCTGCTTGTGGTGCTCTGCTATTATCTCTCTGATGGTGACACCTTTTGATAAGTAGCCTCTTTTCATCTTGCTATACCAAGCCGACAGAATAGTATCTTTGTAAAAATTGTGTATCTGTGGGGATAAGCCATAGACCATGCTGCCACTAATGGCGCCCCACAGCTTCATTGCCTCATCTATATCTTTATTTGCAACTACAACTTTACCACTTGCAATTCTGAAAGGGGCATTTACTAATGCTATTGCTTTTGCTAATGCTGTAAATTTGTGAATCCCACGCATGGCGGCTGGCGACATATTATCCCCCAATGAATCGATAAAGTGTTGTCTCAGGTAGTCACTATCATCCACATCTATGGATTCTACCTTGAGTGATTTGATGTACAGAATTCTTTCCATGAGTAATCTGCGCTTCTCGTCATTTTGCATTTTAGTATTAAACGTATCCTGGTGGCAATTTTTATCGATATAGGCATCGATGCCGGCCAATACTTTTTTACGCGTACTGTCAGGGCTAAGAATTATACTCCTCGTCTGCTCTTGCTCGTCAATCGTAGTATTTGCCGAGCAGAAGAACGCCGAAGGGTAACCCAATATATAGCCCTCTTCAGCGGCATTTCTGCCGTTTTTGCTTTTATTAGTTATCGCAAATGGCACACGCTTCTTTTCGTGAGACAATACCGCACGCAAATTCGCTTGTAACTGGCTATCAGGCTGCTCGACAAAGACCATAATGCGGCGCTCCAAATCAATGTAGGGCTCTCTAGTATCTTCGTCGATTTTTCTAAGCTTTTGACTGTAGTAGAAAGCATTTGGCGTGGTCTTCCCGTATATGTTTACATCTTGCTCCGGGAAATACTTGCTAACCTCGTGGCAAATAAATGATTTACCCGTCGAGCTGCTCGCATTAAACATAACATTGAGCTGGTCCGATTCTGTATAAGCTAGTAACATAGCCAAAAAGGTTATGACTTTGCTTTCGTAATCGTATTTAATTGTGGAATTTAGCGTATCTGCAATATCATCCACGGTTAATTCCTTAAATTTTGCTGGATCTATCGGCTCTGCCCCGCAATGAAATTTAGCGTATTTGGTGAAGAGTTCGTCCGCAGTACCTCGTTTCTGGACAAAGTAGTCCGTGAGATCGGCGTGCGCTCCCTCCTCAAATGGGAGAGAAATTATATAGATTGACGCCGATGGTATATATTCCGTCAAACGTTGCGCTAGTACTTCTGCCCCACGTTCGCCAACTACGCCTTTACCCATGCAGATGTAAATATTCCGCATATTTTTAAGCTGTTCCATCCACTCTTTCCTGAACGTCTGAGTATATCCATCCCCAGTAACTACCGGCATTTTTATGCCCTCTTGGATTGCGATGATCCGGTCAAGCGCACTTTTGCAAATTATAGCATCGCTTGATGCGCTTTTCGCTAGTTGATCTTCGCCGACAAGTATTGGTTTTGCATTATTTGGATACACTTCATATTTCTGGATCAATGTATCTTGCCCCATAACCTCTGCTACTTCCTCGGCTGATTCATCTTCCGGCGTAACACGTAGTCTTAAGTACGCTATTTTACCAGCTTTATTATAGATGGGAATAACGAACCTGTCGTATCCGCGGAATTTCCAGATACCAAGTTGATTTTTTTCAATACTGGCGTCATTGATCCCTCTCTTATTAAAGTACTTGTAAACCTTTTCATTATCGCGTGATTTTTTGCAAATATTTCGTACTATCGTCTCGAGTGATTGCTCCCTCTTGTCCTTCTCGGGTGCTTGCTTTGCCTTCTGTCCGGTGCTGTAATTTATCTCAGCCATATTTTTTATATTAGCGACCATGGCGTTGCTTCCTTTCCTTAGCGATAAGGCGTACTAGATCCTTCAGGTTCAAGAGCTCTCGTTCCGCATCTTTGGGAGAGATATCTTTCCCGAATTTAGTTTTATACTTTTTTCGGTACTCTTGTACCAGATTTTTTGATAGAATCATAAGATTCCTCCTTTTTCCTTTGTGGGGGGATACTCAATTAGGATAGCTATTAAATTGAGTAGCCCCGCCCGCCATCCTACCCACTAGATTATCAGAAAGCCTAACGCATAACGACGATAGTGGAAAATAATACAAAAAAGTATTCTGCTCTATCTGTTTCAAAAAAACACACTACGGGGCTATTTGCAGAATAGTTGAAAAAATGTGGATTCTAGTTGAAAAGTAGTTGAAATTAAGCTTTTTCTAGGGCCTTCAGCTGGTTAAACGTAAGTACCGCCTCTGCTTTGATAGAGACATCTTCGGCATTAAGTATTACAAAAGGCGAAAGCTCGTTTCTCACTACGCTTTTCTTAGCAAACACACGCGTAGCGATTGATTTTTTTCCGACGTAAGTTGTTCTGTTTGTATTTAGCCAGGCCCTCGTAGCGTGTTTATGTGCACTATTAAATGCAGCCAATAATATCTTAAAAGGTTTCATGGTGTCTCTGAGCCTCTTGATGTAATAAATTTCATTAGTACTTTTACAATTAACGCAAAAACAACATTGGTCCTCATCGTAAAATAACTCGCACAAATGTTCCGCCACACAATTCTCTCTGACTTCTCTGATACGGTCAAAACTAATCTGGATAAAGAAATAATCATCATAGTTATCGTTAATAGGTATCAATGAGGCTCCAAAATTTTTCCACATCCAATTCTCGTCGTGGTGGGCTAGTTCTAGTCCAGTCGCACTTTGTCCATCTTGTGTTGTAACCCAGTCGGCATCAATAATTCCATCATTGGCAAAACTGCGTATAATCTTTTTCTGTTCGGGGGGGCCGATTCCATATTTAGCCGCCTCGCCAGTAGATTGTAGTGTTTTTTGTCCCGAAGTCACCAAATAGACTATGCAATCATCATCACGGTCACTATGCTCTCGCTGTCTAATGACTGAATAAAATACGGCTACCTCTTCTGGAGTAAAAACTCTAAAACACATCTTGCTATCCTATTTTGTTAAATTATACTACTTCCGCATATGTTTGAAAAATGTTTGAGCTTTAATTTTGCCGGTAACAATGATATAATTAAATTGTTCTGAATTTCAATTCTATCGCGGGTCTATCACCGACGAGATAGGCAAAGAATTGGACCCCGTGTGGAGCACTCGCTCCAGTCGGCCCAATCGCCTGCTGTAGAAAATGAAGTTCAGAACACTCCATAGCGAGTGTTCCATTTGGTATTATGGGGGGGCTCTCGACAAAGATAATATTTACACTAATTTTGGAGCAAAATATGGCAACAAGTGAACCAAGATCCGACAAACAAAAAACCAAACAAACTGAATCTAAAAAAGAAGATAAAGAAAAAAAGGAAAGATTAAATAGAAGGGAGGCTATTGAATCGGCTATAGTTGCCATTTTGGGCATCTTTTGGTTGCCTATCATTTTTGAACCTTTAGCCTTGGGCTTTGGTATTAAAGCCATGGTATCATCCACGGATAGAATAACTACCGCAGTAGCCCTAATAGCTATCATTATTAGTCTTATTACCTTAGGAATAATGTTAATGGGAATATTATTTATTGCTTTAGCGTCGCTTTAGAAAAATAATGTTCCATATTGGATAAGATAAAGGTGGAAGCAAATACACCTACATTGCTTGAAAAACTTGGGAAATATTAGGGAAAAGGAGTTAGATGAATAAGTATACAAAAATAAAAATAAAGCGTACAATGAAGATTATTTTTAGATGCATTGGTGGCTCTATTCTTACGTTGTATTTGGGTGCTTTGTTTTTTGTGCCTGGATTAATAATACTTATGCTTTTAATGACAGCAATTCTAGGAACCGTAGAAAAACCAGAGTATATTTATTTCCCTCTTTGTGTGGTATTTATGTTGGGCTGCATTGGTTACGCTTGTTATAATGTTGGAAGAGGCGACAAGTAAGACTACTATGATTTTCACTAACGAGTATCTCCTAGTTTTTATTATCCATCAATCACCTCTAGTTCTATGGAAGTTTACAATTGGAGTCATTGGGGGTCTGTCCACTGTTATTATTTTTGGATAAAATATAGTGGGAATAGCCCCCTGGTACTTTTGCAGAAAATATTTTAGATTCTGAGCATACTTTTTAGGGTTTTATAGATATGGCTTTTTCCCTACTGATGTAATAGAATATTAAGTAGATACTTTAATGAGAGAAAAACAGATAAGATGGGCAATTCCCGCCCATCAAATCTACCTTTAGCATAGTTGCAACTTCTTTCACTAGGGTGTACCACAGGGCTGGGCTTTTTCTTAGAAAGAAAAAGTCCCAACGAAAAAGAAATAGTATGAAATTTGAAATGGAAGTGAATTCCATTTCAATTTTTGTTTATAATAGAACTATGAGGAAAAGTTATATTGCGATCGATCTCAAATCTTTTTATGCGTCGGTGGAATGTGTGGAGCGGGGTTTAAATCCGCTGACTACCAATCTTGTAGTAGCGGACCTAGAACGGACGGAAAAAACAATTTGCCTTGCGGTGTCGCCTGCGCTCAAAGCATACGGCATTTCAGGAAGAGCACGACTTTATGAAGTGGTACAAAAAGTACGAGAAATTAATCGAGAGCGAGAGCGAAGATATGGCAAGAAACTGACAGGTAAATCAACGGATGCTATAGAGTTAAAAAATAATCCGGCATTAGCACTTGATTATATCGTGGCGGTACCACGAATGGCTTTTTATATTAGTTATAGTGCGTGGATTTATAATATTTATCTAAAATATATCGCGGAAGAAGATATGCATGTTTATTCGATTGACGAAGTTTTTATAGATGCGACCCCGTATCTTAAAAACTATGGTCTGACTGCGCGGGAACTAGCGATAAAGATTATTAAAAATGTTTTGAAAGAGACTGAGATTACGGCGACAGCGGGAATTGGGACGAATATGTATCTTGCTAAGGTGGCGATGGATATCGTAGCAAAGCACGTGGAGCCAGATAAAGATGGTGTGAGAATAGCTGAGCTAGACGAAATGAGCTACCGGAAGAAGCTGTGGACGCATAGACCTTTGACGGATTTTTGGCGCGTGGGGCGAGGCTACGCGAAGAGACTGGAGGCGGTCGGCATTTACACGATGGGTGATGTGGCACTTTGCTCAGAGAAAGACGAGGATTATTTGTACAAAATGTTTGGAGTGAATGCTGAACTACTGATAGATCATGCCTGGGGCTGGGAACCTTGTGAGATTTCTGATGTGCGAGAATATCGACCGAAGAGTAATTCCCTTTCGTCGGGACAAGTCTTGAAGGAGCCGTATCCTTATGGCAAGGCTCTAGTAGTGGCGATGGAAATGGCGGATGATATGGGTTTACATTTACTACAAAATGGGCTAGTGACGGATCAGATTGTGCTGACTGTGGGATATGATGTGGCAAATATGAAAAAGGAATACAGAGGCGCAGTAAAAGCGGATTTTTATGGAAGAGCGGTGCCTAGGCATGCACATGGGACTTTTAATCTAAACGAATACAGCAATTCATCACGGGAGGTTCGCGCAGTGGTGAAGAAATTATTTGAGAAAACTGTGGAGCCAGAGCTCCTAATTAGGCGGATAACGATTAATATAAATCATGTAAAAACCGAAAAGGATGCGAAGAAGGAATTAAAACAGCTTGGATTTTTTGATGAGATAAAAGATAGTGAGAAAGAAAAACGCACTGATGAAGCTATACTTGCAATTAAAGAGCGCTATGGAAAAAATGCGATTCTTACTGGGATAAATTTTGAAGATGGGGCGACGGGGCGAGAAAGAAATGCGCAAATTGGAGGGCACCGAAAATGAAATACGACGAGATAATTAATCACCCACATTATGAGCCCAAAAGGCATCCGAGGATGTCTAAGGAAATGAGAGCGGGACAGTTTGCGCCGTTTGCCGCTCTAGCTGGGCACGCGGGGGCGGTGCGTCGCACAGCAAAGTTTGCAGAGTTACGCTCTCGGAGAGTGATTGAGGCTAATCTGGACGATGAAAGATTTTAATTGCTATTCATCTTCGTCTTCGTCGCCCCAGTCGCTCCAGTCGTCGTCATCTTCCCATTCTTCTTCGGCGTCGTCGATGTAGAGGTCGTCGTCATCGGCGCCCCAATCATCATAATCGTCGTCATCTTCGATGGTCCAGTCAATGTCTGTGTCTGTATCTATGTCTGTATCTGTATCTGTATCGACGTCGATGATATCATCGTCGCTGCCAGAGGTGAGACTTTCCGTGTATATAGTCTGGAAAGTCTGGATGGCTTTTTTGATTATCTTGACGATTGATTTGGGTTTTTCTGGGGCGGAAATGTTTAGGTCGGCTGGGTAGTTGAAGTTAGTATACATATCGTAATCGGTCTGGGGCTCGGAGTAAGCGGAAACACAATCTACGACGTCATCGTATTCGTCATTTGTACTACTGCAGTCTACCTCTGTAGTCTGATTTGTAGGCTCTGGTTCGGTTTCTTTGGAACTGAGATAAATGCCTCTCAGCTCATGGTTCCAGCCTTTGATAGAAAGAACAATCTCTGGGAGATTATCAATGACCCCCTCGACGTCTTCCCTTTCGATGTCGCTGCTGGTCTCGACCTTTGTGGTTTCGTCAAAGCAGGCGGCGATACCGTCGGCATCGATGATGTTTCTGGCGCCGTTTAGGAAGTTGGTCATTTTTTCGGCGTCAAAAGAGACTTTGTAGAGGTCGCCGGAATTTGCAAAATTGCCAATATCTAGGCCACTCTTAGTGGCGGTGGAGACATCGTATTTTTCGGCTGAGACGAAGCTGTTTTCGCTGTATAGCTTGCCGTATTGATCTTTGTTGTTCTCGGCGTCTTTGATTTTGCCGAGGACACAATTGTAGGTTTTGGTGTATTTGGTTTTGGTCTCTGTGGGGATCATACCTTCAAAGCCGTCCATGATTTCGCTGATGGAGACTTTCCACCAGTTGCCATCGATTTCGCCGATGAGGTCGCCGAAGTAGGTCTCGACTTCTGGGTAATAATCGAGGTCGTTGTTTTTAGACATTTGTTCTAAAGTACTTTTGAGATTTGTAATCTTGAGATAGAGGACACCGTCTTCGGTAAAAGTCTCGTCGATGGTGGTGGAATAGGATTTTTTGTCTTTGAAATTCATGGTGGCGGTGACCTCGGCGGTATTGGCAATACCAGAGGTGGCGCCGGAGAAATCTAGGTCGATGGACTCTATTTGTGAGTATTCGTCGTCGCTTTTGATCCTGTATTTGCCGGAAAGCTCGATGTTTTTGGCGGTGAGAAAGCCAGAAACGGCGTCAAAAACGACTTTTTCGGGGAGATTATGGATAATTGCAAAGGCTACACCAGAGATAATAAGGGCTAGCGCAACCGTGCAACTGGTGATAATAGCGATGAGTTTTTTCTTGTTTTTGGGCTTAACGGGCTTAGGAAGCTCTGTGGGGGCTTCTGGGGCGGGAGTAGGGTTAGACGGCTCTGTGGGGGCTTCTGGGGCGCTAGCAGGCGCTAGCGGGGCTGGATTATCTGGGGCTACAGGGGTAGGCGCTGGGACTACAGGGGTAGCCTCTGGTTGTTGATTTTGCATTTTTCCTCCTATATATTATATATAATAACATAAGAAGGATTTTTAATCTAGTTTGCCTTTTTTTATTCTTGGTTTGATTTCTAAGACAAAGGGGGAGATGTTTTTGGCATCTGAGATGATAACAGTACGGTCCTTGGCGCGGGTGATGGCGACGTAAAAGAGGCGGCGCTCCTCGGCGTAGGGGTAGGCATCGGGCCTACTTAGCATGGTAGACATTAGGAGATTATCGCCGCGGGTGGCGGGGATGCCGTGGCTGCCGGAGTTGGCATTAATAAAGAAAACGATGTCTCTGGTGATGCCTTTGGCTTTGTGGAGAGAGCAGAAGGGGAGTTTGAGGGTGAGAGCGGTGGTGAGGGCGGGACTGATTTTGGAGGCGGCTTGGTGGGTTTTATGTTTTTTGCGAGGGGGGTTGAGGTTGATGCGCCAGTAAAGAGTAGAGGTCTCGGGGTCGTATTTGGCATTTTGGTATTGGTTGGTGGCTGGCTGGACTAGGCGGTAAATATCGCGGTTGTAGCGGGAGATGATTTGGAGAGATTTATCCTTTAGTTCTCCGCCGAATTCGTGGTAGAGGTCGTTTAATTCTTTGTTTATGGTCTCGTAGTCGGGTGGGGTTTGCTTCTTGGTTTTGTTGGCTGGGGGGTTGAGACGTACGATAATTGGAGTGTAATGGCGAATAGCGGGGCGGACGCGTTTTTTGGACTGGCGGGGATTTTTGATGATAAATTTGTTGGAAATTTTGGCAGTGGGCTGGCCAAAGCGGTAGGTGTATTCTATACAGCCGCGGTAAGTTGTACGTTTGAATGTTTTCTCAAAACCATCGAGGACGCCGAGGTTGCTACCGGCGAAGCGATAGATGGACTGCCAGTCGTCGCCGACAGCAAAAAGTCTGGCTTTGTCACATTTGTCTAGGAGCGCCTTTAGGAGCTCGCATTTGCTCTCGGAGAGATCCTGAGCTTCGTCGACGAGGATATATTGATAGTTATAGGAGTTTGCTGGTTTGTTTTTGATGATTTCGGTGGAGAGATTGAGCATGTCGGCGAAGTCGTAGAGGTGGTGGGATTTGAGGTGGTGAGTGTAAGCTTGGTAAATGGGGGCGTAGAGATTTAAGAGGCTAAGGGAGTTTTGTTTTTCTTTGGAATCTGGGAGCTGAGCGAGGCGGGTTTGCAAATCTTTTAGATTTAGACGTTTGGATTTTTGGAGATCAAGGATGGAGATAATGAGGAGCTCAAAGGCCTCGGGATCGGTGGCGGTGTGGGTCTCTATGAAAGTGGTGGTGGACTCGGAGAGGTCGCCTGCTAGATAAGTTTCGTATGCTTCTTTATATTTTGGGTTTTTGGTGGTGAGGGTTTGGATGATTTGGTGGATGAGGCTTCTTTCGGTATCTTCGTCGATGAGGGTGGTGTCTTTATATTCGCTTGCGATGATTTTGTTACCAAAGGAGTGGAAGGTGCGTATCTCGACATCTTTGTTCTTAATACGGTCGTTTAATTCGGCGACGACTTTGCGGGTGAAGGCGATAAGGAGGATGTTTTCTGGTTTGATTTTATGATGCGTGATGAGATACTCTACCTTGGCGAGGAGCGTGGCGGTCTTGCCGGAGCCGGCGGGGGCGAGGATGAGGTTGGCGTCTTCGTTTGCTAGGACGGCGGCGGTCTGGCCGGGATCTAGGTGAAAGCCATCTATGGTCATAGTCTGGGGCTTTTGCCGGAAAAGCTTTTTGATAGGTTTGGCGAGAAAATTAATCTTCATACGGCTATAAGTAGCACGACTAATTCCCTTTTGCAAGGCCCCACCCGAGCATAAGAGTTTTGGGGTTGCGACATAAGAGTTTTGGTTATAAACATAAGAATCGCTAAACTCTCGAGGTCTCCAATATAAAAATAATAAACCTTCTGTTCGCTTGCAGAGGTGAAAAAATGTCATCTTGATTTTTTGGAGAAAGTAGTATATAATGTAGACAGTGGATTCGTAGCTCAGTTGGTTAGAGCGCTGCCCTGTCACGGCAGAGGTCGCGAGTTCGAGTCTCGTCGGATCCGCCACTTTAAGAGATGCTAGTGCGTCCTTTTTTTGTGGCGTCTCGAGGCGTCAAAAATAATAAACCTTTGGCGCCCCGATCATATAACTGGCCATCATAGCAAAAAGTACTAGCGGAGATGTCGTCTGTGTCTAGGAAGGTGGCAGTATTACTGGTGTAACATAGTTTTTGGCGTTTTGACAAAAACAAAGATCTTTTTGAAATCTAAACACTAGCATTTTACTTTTCTTCCCTGAAGATGTATAATTATACCATAATTATATTAGAGTGTAAAATATGGGCAAGTTTATTGTAAAATATCGTAAATTGATTCTAATGCTGGCGGGGATTTTGATTGTACCAGCTCTGATCGGATTCTTTAATACCAGGGTGAATTATGATATGTTGAATTATTTGCCGGATAGTATGGATACCGTGCAGGGGCAGAATGAGCTGATGGAGGAGTTTGGCAAGGGGGCGTTCTCTATTATTATTACGAAAAATCTGGATGGGGATACTATATATAATATACAATCCGAGATAAAAAAGGTGGAACATGTAGATACAGTGGTGGGGGCGGGGACACTAGCGGAGACGGGGGTGCCGCTAGAAATGTTGCCGGATAGTGTCTATCAGACTATACATAAGGGGGATGAAGATATAATTGCGGTGTTCTTTGACACTTCTACTTCGGCGGACGAGACGATGGCGGCGATCGAGGAGATCCGAGGGATCGTGAATGATAAGGGGTATGTGTCTGGGATGTCTGCGCTAATTACGGATCTTCGTAATTTGAGTGAGAGTGAACAAATATTCTATGTGATTATTGCGGTGGTGCTGGCGATTATCCTGATGCTGGCTTTACTCGATAACTGGCTGGCGCCGCTACTGTTCCTCGTGAGTATCGGGGTGATGATATTGATTAACCTGGGGAGTAATTTGATCTTTGGGGAGATTTCGTATATTACGAAGGCGCTGTCTGCAATTTTGCAGCTGGCGGTGACGATGGATTATTCGATTTTCCTCTGGAATGCTTATCGTGAACATCTAGAGAAGGATAAAGGCGACTCTGAGCGGGCGATGGAAGAGGCGATCAAGGATACGGTGGGGGCGGTGTTTGGGTCATCTGCAACTACTATCGCGGGATTTTTGGCGCTTTGTTTTATGACCTTTACGTTGGGGCTAGATCTCGGGATCGTGATGGCAAAGGGAGTGGTGCTAGGGGTGATCGGCTCGGTGACGATACTGCCGGCGCTGATTTTGACTTTTGACAAACAGCTGCAACGGCTGGATCATAAATCTATTTTGCCGTCGTTTGATAAATTGAGCCGAGTAATTGTAAAAATTTTCCCGGTGTTTGTGATTATCTTTGTGGCGATAATCCCGCCGTTCTTTTATGGATATCAAAAGACTAATGATAGTGTGTACTACGAAATCTCTCGTTCCCTGCCGGCGGATATGGATTTTGCTATTGCTAATCGGAGGCTGTCGGAGGATTTTGGATTTTCGAATGTGCATATGGTGCTGACTAGCTCGGAAATCAGTCAGGCGGATGCGACGGAAATGACTGATAGGATAAAGCAGGTGGGTGGGGTGAAGTCGGTATTTAATCTGGAGAGTGTGATTGGGGATGAGGTGCCGGAGGAGATGCTGCCAGATTCGGTGGTAGGAGTGGTAAAATCTGACGAGCACGAGCTGATGCTGGTGGTCTCGGAGTACAAAAATGCGACAGACGAAATTGCCGGGCAGATTGAGGAGATAAATGGGATTATTAGAGAGTATGATACTGGGGCGATACTGGTGGGCGAGTCTAGCCTGACGCAGGATATGATAGATACGACCTCGACGGATTTTCGGACGGTGAATATAATTTCTATTGTGGCGATATTTGTGATTATTTTGGTCGTGACGCGGAGTCTGTCGCTGCCGGTGATTTTGATTGCGGTGATCGAGTCGGCGATTTTTATTAATCTAGGTATACCAGCGTTTACGGGGACGGAGCTGCCGTTTATCGCGCCGATTTGTATTAGCACGATACAGCTAGGGGCGACGGTGGATTATGCAATTCTACTCACTACACGTTATAAGCGGGAGCGGACTACTGGAATGAGCTCGCGTGAGGCGGCGAGGATTGCGATAAAAACGTCGCTGCCTTCGATTATTGTGTCTGGGCTGGTACTGTTCGTGGCAACGATTGGAGTGGCGATATATTCGCGGGCGGAGCTGATTTCTTCCCTGACGCTATTAATTGCGCGTGGAGCGGTGATTAGTATAGTAATAGTGCCGACTATTCTACCAGCGCTGCTGATTTTGGCTGATCCGCTAGTGATTCGGACAACTTTAGGGATGAAAAAATTAACAAAGGAGAGCAAGAAATGAAAAGAACAATGATTGTAACAACTGTGGTGGCGGCGGTGCTAAGCTGTGGGCTGATGGTGTATGGAGTGAATAATTCTGCGGCCGAAGGTGAGAGTGGTGGCGACTTGGTGGCTACCAATACGGAGCTGGCGAATGAGGGGCTAAGCAAAGTAATTACTAAGGACGAAACGGTATATATTATTACTGATGCGGAAGGGGTGATGGAAAAATCTTTTGTCGAGGGGACTTTGAATACGAGTAGTGAAGCGATGCCGGTGGAGATGAAAGTCAAATATACTTTGGATGGTTCCGATATTTCGGCCGACGAGCTGGCTGGAAAATCTGGACATGTAAAGATGACTTATGAGTTTGCCTCCACTAAATCTCACCAGGGCAAGCTAGTTCCATTCTTGACAGTGACGGGGATTAACTTGGACGGGGCTAAGTTTAATAATGTGAAAATTGATAATGGTAAAATTATCTCGGACGGAGACGGATATACGCTGGCGGGATATACGTTTGCGGGGCTAGGGGAGGATCTCGGGGTAGATGTATTCCAAAGTGAATTTACCGTAGAGGCGGAGGTGAAAGATTTTGCGCTGGAGAATACTTATACTCTGGCGACGAATGAGATATTTGCGGAAGTCGATACTTCTAAACTCTATACGCTGGATAGTGTGACCGAAGCGATAGACGAGCTGGCGGCGGGGTTTGAAAAAATCGTGAATGGCTCGGCTAGTTTGAACGAGGGGCTAGATACGGCGCTCGCCGGAGCGCGGGAACTTTCGAGCGGAGCTGGGAAAGTTTCGGCGGGAGCGGAAAGTTTGAATGCGGGAGCGGCGAAGGTGGCTGGCGGGGCCAACGAGCTGGCGGCGGGGGTCACTACGATAAATAATGGAGCTAATGAGATTTCTGATAATGTGGCTGGGCTGAATGATGGGCTTAGTGAATTGTCTGGCAATAGTGCGGCGGTACAGCAAGGAGCGACGGAAGTGTTTAATAGTTTGATTGGCCAGACTAATGCGAAGATTAGTGGGAATGCTGCACTGGCAGGAATTATTGCTGGGTATAATATTCCTTTCCCGCTAACAATTACAAATTATGGTACTTCCCTTTCTACTTTGATTGACTATGTGGCGGCGGAGAGTGAAGATACGACTGATCTCGTAGTGGCGAAGGCATCTCTAGATAGTTATAAGGATTTTTATGCTGGAGTAATGCAATATACGGGGACGGTGGATTATATTGCCGGGCTGACGCCAGATTTGGCGGCGGGGGCGCAGCAACTAGCGGCGGGGACTGGTAAGTTAAATACCACCGGAGCAAGCAAACTGGCGGCGGGGGCCGATGAAGTCTCTGCTGGGGCGGGGCAGCTGGCGACTGGGGCTGGAGAACTAAAAGCTGGGATGGATAAAATGACTGCTGGAATGGAGCAGCTAGCTACCGGTGGGAAGACACTTTATAATGGGCTAAATACTTTCAAAACTGAAGGAATTGACAGACTGGTGGATTTTGCAAATAATGATCTAGATGGATTCCTAAACAAACTACGCGGAACGGTGGCCGCGGCAAAGAACTATCACCACTACTCGTCTAATTCGGCAAAGAGCGTGAAGTTTGTGTTTAAGACTGGGGCGGTGAAATAGCTTAGGACGGCTCTAAACGATTTGCTCGGCGGTGGTGAGGATAGCCTCGGCGATGAACTTCTCTAGCGGGTCGGTGATTCCGCGAGTTTGGGCTAGCTCGAGATATTTATTTTTGCCGATTCGCGGGGCTCGGATTTCTCATTGACCCAACTGTTTAGAGTGACAAAAGATATATCCAATTTAGCTGCGAGGGCCTCTTGACTCCAAAGTTTGATCCTGGAGGGGATTGCATTAGGAGAATAAAAAATATTGCCCTAAAGGGCATATTTTTTATTCTGGTGGGGCTTAATTAGCCAGGTTTAACGAACTATCATGGAGATATCCAGAAAAAGCTTGAGGAAATGTTATAATAAAAACATGGAAACGATTAAAACAGAGTCATTTGATAACGGCGCTAATTTGAATAGCGAGGAAGAACAACGAGCTTTTAGAAGAACTTTTGGGCAGAAGGTGGTAGAGGTATTTAAAACCAATCCTACCTCGGAAGATGTAACTGCAGAAAAAAAAGAATATATAAAAAGCATTCAAGAAGAGAGAGCGCTTCTGGAGACACTGGATTCTGAACAAAGATACTTTCAGGATTACATTTTTTATATGGCAATCGAAAAAAATCCACAAGCAAGCCAATTTATAAAAAATATACCGGGTTTAGATATGAGTAAACCATTAGTGGCGCAATTATTAGAGAAAAACGAAGACGGTTCGCAAAAAGTTTCAGATGAAACCGTAGGTAATATCCTAGAATTTTATCAAAGCGTTTTAAAGAAAGAAGAAGGCATATTCGCAGAAAAAATGGAGGAAATGCAGTCTGATTATGAATCTAGTCTAAAAAGCAAGGTCGAATCCGGAAAGTTGCCCCAGGAGTTGTACGAGAATTACGAAAGAGCGAAAATAAAAAATAATGGTTCTATAATCGGTTCTGCTAAATTATTCGACCTAAGACCAATCGTAGAAGATGGAGAAGAAAGGTTTGAACCACCATCAGCAGCAGCATATATAGAGCATCGAGGGATGAATAATAAAGGAGAGATGGTTGATTCCGGAGATACCAGAAAAATAATGTACAAAAAGTTCTTCTTGGACCCACGACAAAAAAATGCTTTGGGTTCATTAGAAAATATGGTAGGGCACGAATTGACGCACATAATTGCCGGCACAGAAGCTTCTTTCAATTTATTGCCTAGCAAAAGCGGAAGCGCAGATATCGAATCCTGGAGAATGGACATTAAGGGTAAAATTACAATGGCTTATAGAGAAGGTATGACTGAAGCTATAGGCCAGATGATTATGGATTCTAGCCCAGAAGCTAGCGATTACGGCTTACGACATTATCTTAGTAGTGATACTGGGTCATATCCAGGAGACAGAGAATTTTTAGCAAAATTAATAGATATAGATGACAGATGTAGGAGAGAAAATCAAAACCTCGACGAACAGGAATCACTAGAAAAACTTTTCCTGGAAGCATATGCTGAAACTGATGGAGATAAATATGTAAATATGCTAAGGAATCGGCTTTACTTCATTTTTGATAACTGGGAAGACGTCGTGAAAGATGAGGATTTCCCGGATACCTTACCAATAAGAAATATGGGTAGAAGTTGGGAAAATGCTTTTAGACTTTACCTAGGCGAATTAGAATTAAAATATGCACTTGAGGGGCGATAATCGATACATGTTTTGGGGATTTAACAGACATTTATAGGTTAATAAATAGTTAAAAATAATTATATAAACCGTTTGGTGGATCCTACAGGGCGTCGGATTTTGCTAACGCAAAATCCTCTCTCGGGGCGTCACCTCAAAAAATCTAAAATAAATTTTAGATTTTCCTCGGTTCCTACCGAGTATGAACCTACGGTTCGCGCCCCGTAGTATCTACAATTATTATTTGAGATTAAAAGCCGGCAGATTGGTCTTTTCTTCTTGTGAAGCGCGTCTTAATGGACGAGCGAACAAGAAAAAAGGCCGAGATGCCGGCTTTTAACTCAAATAATGGTGGATCCTACAGGGCTTGAACCTGTGACCTTACGAATGTGAATCGTACGCTCTAGCCAACTGAGCTAAGGATCCGCAATATATATAATATATGGTATAATTATATCATGAATTTAGAGAAAATAAAAGAGGAAGCAGGGGCGCTGGACGAGTTCCTGGCGCGGCCAGACTCGTATGCGGAGCCAGATTTTGCGGCAAAAAGTAAACGTGCGGCAGTGGTACATGAGATCCTGGATTTGGATAAAAAAATCCAGCAATTGAAGCAAAATATCGTGGAAGCGGAGGAGCTGGTAAATGATCCGGAGCTCGGCGAAGTGGCAAAGGAAGACATCAAAGCTGCAGAGATAGAAATCGCCGAGGCGGAGGCGAAGCTAGAAGAGCTGATGATACCGCGCGACCCAGAAGATGATAAGCCGGCGATTTTTGAGATCCGGGCGGGGGCGGGGGGAGACGAAGCATCGCTCTTTGCGGGGGAGCTGTACCGGATGTATACGAAATATGCGGATGCGCACGGACTAAAAACGGAGTTGATCTCGGAAAATGCAAACGAGGCTGGGGGGATGAAAGAAGTAATCTTCAAGGTAAGTGGTGACTCGGCATATGGGCAACTAAAATTCGAGGGCGGGGTACACAGAGTACAGCGAGTGCCAGTGACGGAATCGCAAGGGCGAATACATACTTCCACGGCGACGGTGGCGGTGCTGCCGGAGGCTTCTGAACAGGATTTGGAGATAAAACCGGAGGATCTCCGGATTGATATTTACCGTTCGGGTGGGCACGGGGGGCAGGGGGAAAATACGACGGGCTCGGCGGTACGGGTTACGCATCTACCAACTATGTCCTGTGGATTCCTATCCTGTGGCTTCTGCTCTGCGGCCTGATGTTTGTCGGGGCATGTTCCGGTTCTACGTCGGGAGCGATGAAGTGTGTCCGCATTTCAATCCTTTTCAGGGTAATGGTAAACGAGTTCAAGCGTATAGTGCATCCGAACG
>JAZRPP010000015.1:0-3817 GCA_045649285.1 Candidatus Nanosyncoccus sp.
GCAAAGCTTCTTCCTATACCGATATTAAAGAACCTTTAATGCATTTATTTATCCTGATTACATTCTTGGGTGGGCACATCCAGGGTGGGATATATATAAACTCAGTTCGTAATGCACGGGCTGAGCAGGCGAATTTGACCAGCCTGCTGAGCTCGTGATTGATAACCACAGGCTCATGCTCTTATATCTAAGCAATATAAGGGCAGAACATTTACAATTTGGCTCATTACCTAAATCCTTCTACTGCAAAAGTCCAGCGGTATAAGAGGCCTAAAATGGATATCCAGGCTTCTTACACCGTTGGGCAATAGGGCTCACGGCTGAATCTTTAATCGTGGGCTCAGAACCCGCAGAAGGAGGAAAAATGAGAAAAGAATTGAAAAAAGTATTATCTTTTGACGCCGAGACGAACGGCCTGTGGGGGCAGGCCTTCGCCATCGGCGCCATCCTCTACAACGCCGACGGCACCGAGGCTACCCGCTTCGTCGGGCGTTGCCCGATCCAGGGGGAGGTGAACCCCTGGGTAGCCGAGAATGTGCTTCCGCAGATGGAAGCTATCCCGGTCACCCACGTTTCGTATGACGCACTCCTTCGCTCCTTCATGGAGTGGCGGGCTACTCACAAGGACGGAGCCGTGGAGCTCGTCCACATGGGCGTTCCGGTTGAGGCTCGCCTCTTCCTGGACGCCCACGAGGCGGGAATTATAGGGGATTGGGATGGCCCCTACCCGCTGGTGGACGCCAGCGCCATCCCCGAAATCAGGGATAGCGTGGACGGCTACAACGCCGCTCACGGCATCTCTCCAGATCCGGCGGAGTTCGCCGGAGGGACTCATAACCCCCTCTACGACTCCGCCGCGGCCGCGGCCGCCTACCGTCACTGGTTGGCGAACCGCTAAAGCAGCGACAAGACAGTATCGGAAAGGAGGTGTGCTTATATGTGGGCACACATGATGGAGTGGGAGCATGAGGAGTATCACTCCCCCGCCGAAAGAGCCAAAAGGCTTTCCGCCTGGAGAGAGCGCTTTGGCAAGCTATCCAAAGAGGAACTTCTCAGGATAGCAACTTGGGAGGCAGAAGAAGGCAGCGATGCTAGAGACAAAAAGGATATCGCTGCAGAGCTTCTTCAGGGAGTACCTCCTTTTGAAGTCGCTTTTGAAGAGACGACTTGGGGTCAAATGGTATCCCCATGTCGTCGCGAATACAAGGTTGTAGCCGTCCGCCTATCTTGGACAGGGAGTATGGCTATTAAAAAGGAATCCATTGTTGCCGTTGGCGATGATGAGTTCCTTATCCGTATCGGGTGGTAAGGGATAATGCTCAAGCGCAGACTCAGGCTGTGACACTGCGCTATATAAATTAAAAATTCAGCCGGTCCACGAGTACCGTAAACTCGGAAGCTCAAAAAATGCCCTGGCGTCCATTGCCGGGGCTTTTTCATGCCCAAAAACTTATGCCGCCCCTACGCTTTTTCTTCCTAATGATTCTGCCACCATTGCCTTCAACGCCTTTTTTCCTATTTTTTTATCAGACTCTCTCTCGCACCATTTCATAACCTCTCTGTCTAAATACCTAACCAGCTTTGCAAATCCTTCATACGATCCGTATCGCTCATGGTCAAACCAATTAGTGTTATGATTAAGAGATGATTTTTTACCGCTTGCTAACTCTCGGATTTTCCCACCAGCGCTAATTAATCTCGCTATTTTGCCAGAGGGAGTATCTTTTCTATCTAAAATCGCCGCAAGATCTACCGAAACCATACCTCTCGGATTAGTCGAATCACGATTCGGGTCGTTAGCCGGCATCCCTGACTCTCGGCCTTCGCGATCTAAGCGAAACGCACTCACCTTGTCCATCGTGGACGGATCATAATAGTTTTTATTCTTCATAGCTTCGCGACTGGGCTTATCTGGATTTATCATAGACTCAGGGTCTACCGGATTAACAATAAAACTAATCGATGCCTCTACTCCAGCTTTGCTATTTTTATCATATCTGTTTCCACTTTTTCCATATTCCTTACTTTTAGTGTAAGAATGTGATGCTTCCGACCTCGTGTATAACAATACATACCCATAATCAGGTGAATATAAATGATACATACTAAAGAATTTACTATGATTATCCGTCTTCGGCGATATTATTCTCATCGCGTACGCCCCTTTTTCGCCGTTGGCGACGTCATTAATGACCCCACTAATGATTTCTAAGGATTTTGTTTCATATTCTAAGGCCTCTAACGCCGACGATAAATTAAAATTAGCCCATCCGCCTAAATCTAGCTTTATATCAACTTTTCCGTTCTTCGCAATCTGTCCGAATGCCGCAATCGCATCAGTAAGTCTTTCGTTGGCTGCTCTTGCACATTGTTTCGCGAATCTACCACCATAAAATCCCTCAAATAACCCCGTAATTTTTTCAATTGACTTTCGGCATGAACTAATCATATCGAAAATTTTCTCTTTTTCGCCGTCAGTTAAACGCTCCGACCCCGCAATTGTAAGTAGGGAATCACCAAAATCCTCTCCAAAATCCGCCGCGACAAAATTTTCTACAAGAGCATAGCGTAGTTTTTCGTCGTCTACCTTATGAAGAACATTACATAAATTATCAAAACGTTTATTACCTGCTTCCGTCATAAACTTTAATAAATGCGCCTGCGCTTTTAATGGCATCTTAGTCAAACTAAGACCGAGTTTCTCTTCCACAGCATTCTTTATTCTGGCGTTATTATGAATGGCTACAAGGCAAGTAATAGCATCTTTATCTAGACCAAAAGGACTTTTTTTATCTGACCCGATTATTGTATTGCCGTCACTATCAGTAATTTGCTGAAGAGAGCTACTAGAAGAAAACCAACTTTCGTACTCATCATATTTTTGTTGAAATTCTACGACAGCTACAGCGTCTGAGGCAATCTTGACCAGCTGCTTATCTTCGGGGAAAAAAGGGAATTCCTCGTGCAATCTTTCTTGATTCTTCTTAAAAGTAAGCTTATCCAATGCTAATTCCAACTCATTTCGTTCGCTTATTGTGTCCCAAAAAGTCGATTCATCATCTATCCCATCCGATAATTTCTCTTCTAGCGCAGATATCCTAGATCTTAGTTCTTCTTCGCTCATTTCTTCTTCTTCTGGTGTTAAAACGCCCTCTGGAATCATTTCGGGTCTTACTATCGAAGAATACCCAAACTCTCCAGCTTCTATCAAGACAATATCATCATCTTCATCGTAGCGCTCATCCGTCACATCCATCTTTCTCCCGACTTCCGCTACGATTCTAATAAGTGGAGAAAATTCATTATTATCCTCTATTTTCTTAAAAATTTTAAAACCCTCGAAAAAAGCATATGCAGTATCGGCCTTAGATGCCTCAATGGCTGAAGATAGATAGTCTAGCTGTTCTGCCGGCTTCATCTGGCTGAAATCTTCCATGTTTTTTACTTCAGTATTATACCAACCAAGGAAATCTCTATCTAAATCAGAACCTTGTTGGCTTCCGCCTATAGTTTCGTGTTTCACTTTTCAAAATCTCGCTTATCTATGAGGACATTATAACACGTTAAAAACAACATCTATACAATTACTGCCGTGGAATTATATATTTTGTCGAACCCTTTTCGACAATTTTTTCCAACTTCTACCTCTGCTAATTTACGTATCTACCATCATCATATTGACAAAACACAAACATTTTGATATAATAGTGGCAACAATCAGAAAAAGATTGCGTAAGAGTTAGTATCATGGTGGGTGAGCAGGGAAGCAGCAAAGCTTCTTCCTATACCGATATTAAAGAACCTTTAATGCATTTAT
>JAZRPP010000016.1:0-6863 GCA_045649285.1 Candidatus Nanosyncoccus sp.
TAAACGGGTTCGGATCCGAAAATTCACAAATCACCGTCTGCCCCACAAAATCGTTCAAAGCAATATTCTTATCAAAATCTTGCTTTGAAGCCTCAATTTTTTCTACATAATATTCATCCGGCAACACAAAATTCAAAAACCCAGGCTTACTCACCGATACTTCCCAGCCAGTCTCTACTAATTTGCTCCTAATTTCTTCCGCAATTTCCATCGGCGCCCGGTGCAGTTCCTTAGTTAATTTCAGCGGTGCATTAGTAGAATAATCCGTCCCCAGATTTTCTGGCGACCCCGTCACTACCGCCTCAAAATCTAGCCCATACAAATCCTTTACAGCCCGCGCAACCAACTCCTGCATCTCTTCCATAGAATTATTATACCATATATCTTACGCTACGCCCAACCAATGCAGCAAAGCCATACAAATAACATAAGCCACCATCCCGATCACAATATTTATCATTCGGTGCTTAGCTTTTTCCTTCACCATTTCATCACCGCCCGCTATTAAATACTGAATCCCTGTGACCGTAATTCCTAGCACCCCCAAAATCGGCAAACCAATCGCCAAAATATCTCGAATCAGCCCCAACACTTCCTCCATAGTGTCGCTACATAGTAGTATTGTTTCTATCCCCCCACCCCCACCACACTTACTGTTACCATTACCACTGCTACCACCACTACCGCTATTACCGCCATTATCTTTATTCTTCTCTTCTTCCTCCTTTTGTTTTTGTTTTTCAGTTTTTGGCAAATTCAAATCCTCACTATTTATTCTATAAAATCTTCCACTTCTACCAGTGCCAAAATTATACCATAAATAAACATTACCACTCCCATCTACTGATACATCTTCCAACTCCCCCCTCGGTTTCTTAATATAAAATGTCTTCAAAAGTTTTTTCGCACCTTTATCATAAACAAACAATGCGTTATATCCTGTAGACGAATCCCAACCAACATTGTATAGATAACCATTTGCCTTAGCCTCACCTTGTAATGTTAATTGGCTAGAGCTCGGCACCGCCTTACCATTTGTATCTACGGCTGGCGTCCCCCAGTTATTCGCCCGCCCCGTTTTACATTCGCTGATTTTCACCTCTTTGATTTTATCCGCCTTAGCACCACTACTATCCGTTCCTACCTGGTAGCATCCATCCTTTGCTTTTCCGCTATTCCCCCTAATCCGCACTTGCCCACTCCCCCATTTATAATAAAATGAGTTCATATGGTCATAGCCCACACCAGATACTTTCTTTATAATCTTACCATTGCTTCGTTTTGCAAATACTATTTTATTATTACTATTATTATCACCATGACAAAAATAAGAAAACACATATAGTTTCTCGGTCACTACTCCACCCTGTGTATAGCATCCAGACGGCAAATCAAAACTTTTTAGTGAATGCAACTTATCAGAACTCAACTTCGTAATATTCCAATCACTTTTATGTGTCGTCCACCAACCCGCCGCTAAACACGGCGCCGCACTCGCCACACCAAGCACTATCACTGCAAAAAGCGCAACTACCCCTCTCCAAATTCTAGAGCCCCTCCGATCCATCCTCGTCCTCATCTACTATCTCTTCAGTTTCCCCAGAACCTCCCTCTTCATCCTCGCCTCCCCCTTCATCCTCTTCCTCCGTGTCATCTACCACTTCTTCGTCTTCAGCGTACCACCCGCCATCAATATCATCCTCTGATTCATCGTCATCCGATATACATAAATTATAATATGGCTCAAGCTCTGCATTTCGATTCAGAGCTACCCCCAGCCCTACCCCCAATGCCACAATTATCAACCCCAAAACCGTATACGCACACAAATGTACATAAAAAGACTTCTGCCGCGGAGCCACCGTCGGTTTTACCGAAGCAGACGCTGGCACCTGCTGAACTGGCACTGACGCCCGAGCTGGCACCGAAGCCGATTCCGGCGTCGCCGCCGACACTTTTACACTTTGCAAAAAATCCTGCTCAAAATCGCTCATACTAAAATTATACCACACGCATACCCATTTGAGATTAAAAGCCGTCAAAGTGGTATTATCTCTTGCAGATGCAATTTGCTAATTAAAATTGCCAAGATTGGTATTTTCCTCATTGTCCATTTGAGATTAAAAGCCGTCAAGGTGGTATTTTCTCTTGCCGAAACGCGTCTAATGGACGAGTGAGGCAAGAAAAATGCCGCATTGGCGGCTTTTAACTCAAATGGTGGTGCGGGTATGGGGAGTCGGACCCCAATCTCATCCTTGGGAAGGATACATAATAGCCGTTATACGATACCCGCTAATACCCCCATTATACCACACTTCCCGCTATTCTTCCACCCCTTCATCATTCCCCTCTGCGTTTTCCATTACCGGCTCAGGGATTTCTATATATACATTGATTTTATTTTCTTCACCCAATTTATCAAACTGCTCATTCAGCTCCGTAAACGGCACCTTGATCGAAACAAAATCCACCTCCGTTTCCGTCTTCTCAATTAACTTCACAAAATAATACCCATCACCATTCATCGAAATAAATTTCCCGCTACTTTGACCCGGCTCTAGTTTCATTGCTTCATTAGCCCGTCCACCATCAATATTTTGCGTATCCACTAATCCGCCAGTTTCCTGGTAAACTATTTTATCTCCCAATGCCTCCGCCACTGCCGAATAGTCATTATCATTCTCCGCCAACATTTTTTCTACTTTCTCAGCCAACTTTTCCGCCTTCTCATCGATCTTAATCGAAACTTTTGACTTTACTAACGACAAATATAGTAGCCGCTCATATTCACTCTTCGACAGGCCAAAATTGTTTTCTACGATTTTTACAAAAGCTTCCTCGCTTCGCTCCACCCCACCAAGCCCTAGATGTCTCGTAAACTCTTCCGCTACCTCTTCGTCAGACACATTAATATCTAGTTCTTTTGCCAATTTTAGAGCGTAAGTATACTTCTCCGCATCAGAAAGCGCCGTCTTTTTGTATTCAGACTGCAAATTCTGCAGCGAATTCTCATCAAACTGGCTCCCGGACTGCCGCTCAATCGAAGTCATACTACTCCGATACAGCATCAAATAATCCGAGAATCTCACCGGTTCCCCCTCCACATCTGCCACCGGTACCGGGATCAGCCTCGTCAATCTAAACAGAAAATCATCCGTCATATTCAGCCGATACAGTGCCAGCCACAGCCCCACCACCACCATCGCAATCACAATCACCGTAATTAATAAAGTATTTATCACTACTCGATGCTTCGCCCACTGCAAAGGATACTTAAACTTCCGCCCCCGCGCTAGGACTTCCTTCCGCCGCTCGTCTACCTTCTCCTGGCTCGTCTGCGATGCTTTCTTTCGAATAGATTTCATGATATAATTATAACATATTATGGCCCTGTAGCTCAATTGGATAGAGCAGTTCCGTCCTAAGGAAAAGGTTGTGCGTTCGACTCGCACCGGGGTCACCAAGTTTTTTAATTCAAGGAGCAAAAATGAAAGTACTTTGTGTCAATGCAGGTTCGTCATCTCTCAAGTTCCAACTTTACGAGATGCCCGAAGAAATTTCCATTATCAGCGGCTATTTTGAAAAAATCGGCGCCAAAGATAGTTTCTATACTATCAAATTTGACGGTAAAAAGACCGAGAAAAAACATGAAATCAAAGATCACATCGAAGCCGTCAAAGTCATGCTAGAAGAACTAGTCAATTTTGGCGCAGTCAAAGATTTGTCAGAAATCAAAGGCGTTGGCCACAGAGTCGTCCACGGCGGCGAAAAGTACGCCGATTCCGTCATTATTAATGACGAAGTCATGAAAGACATTAAAGAGTTTACCAAATTCGCCCCCCTACATCACCCGGGCAACATCGCCGGCATCAAAGCCATGCAAAAGGCCCTGCCAGATGCCGTCCAAGTTGCAGTTTTCGACACTGCCTTCCACCAGACCATCCCCAAGATTCAGTACATGTATCCCGTCCCGATGGAATGGTACAAGAAATACGGCGTCCGTAAATACGGTTTCCATGGTACCAGCCACAAATATATCACTGATGTCATGAAGAAAAAACTCGGCAAAGAAAGTGTTAACCTTATCGTTTGCCACGTCGGCTCCGGTGCTAGTATCACCGCCGTTAAGGATAGCAAAAGTTACGACACCACCATGGGTCTCACTCCTTTGGACGGCCTCATGATGGGTACCCGCTCTGGTTCTATCGATCCTTCGATTATTAAATACATGATCGATGAATCCGGCATGAAGTACAACGAAATCGACGACGCTCTAAACAAAAAATCCGGCCTTATGGGTATCTGCGGCTCCAATGACAACCGCGACGTCGAAAGTGCCATCAGGAAAGGCGACGAAGACGCTCGCCTCGCCCTCGATATGTACGTCGACCGTATTAATCGCTACATCGCTGAGTACTACCTAGAGCTAGGCGGCAAAGTCGACGCCATCGTCTTTACCGCTGGTGTCCTCGAAAACGGTGCTGAGACTCGCGAGTCCATTATTGAGGGCCTCGCCCCATTCGGCATTAAGATTAACAAAGAAGTCAACGACGCTATCGCCAGTTTCAAAGAAATCACTAGCGGCATCATCACCGCCGAGGATTCTACTGTGCCAGTCTACGTCGAGCCGACCAACGAAGAAGTTATGATTACTCGCGATGCTTATAAATTTTGCAAATAATGGACGAAAATAAAATCATTTTAATAGACAAACCCGCCGGAATTTCCAGTTTCGGCGTGGTGGCTCGAGTCCGCCGCGAATTAACCAAAGAATTTGGCCATAAAGTCAAAGTCGGCCACACCGGCACCTTGGACCCCTTCGCGACGGGCCTTCTCATTTTGCTCTCCGGCCAGTATACCAAAAAATCCAGCGAATTTCTCAAACTCGACAAAATCTACGACGCCAAGCTCCGCCTCGGTTTTGTTTCGAGTACAGGTGACCCAGAAGGAGAAATTACAGAAACTATTTCTTCAGAACATGGCGAGCGACGCGACCCCGAACGAAATGTTCTTGAATCTGCCATACAAAGTTTCATCGGTCAAATTTCCCAAACCGTCCCGCGTTTCAGCGCCGTCAAGATTAACGGCCAGCGCGCTTATAAACTCGCCCGCAAAGGCGCAGATTTTACCCCACCCACCAGAGAGGTCACTATATATAATATAGATATTTTAGAATATAACTACCCTACGGTTAAAATTCGCGTCCACTGCTCCTCCGGTACCTACATCCGCACCCTCGCCGAGGATATTGGCAAGAAACTCGGCACCGGTGCTTACCTCACCGCTCTCCGCCGAATCCAAATTGGCGATTATAACATCAAAGACGCTCGCCCCTGTCCCAATGTAGACTAATACAGACTAATGCCGAACTATCGTTCCTGCTCTACCCTTCAAAGCTTCTTTTAGATGCTCTATATCAGTAATAATTCCGATTTTTCCCGTCTCAGCAAACTTTATTGCCGCCTTCATTTTGGGTAACATCGAGCCAGCCTTGAAGTATCCTGCCTTCTCATACGCAGTCGCTTCTAACGCTGTTAGCTCACCCAGGCTCTTCTGCTCTGGCGTCCCATAATCCACATACGCCGCCGGCACCGCCGTCACCGAGACGAAAATATCCGCCTTTACCAGCTCAGCCAGCTTCTCTGCCGCCAAATCTTTATCAATCACCGCATCTATTCCCTTTACCCGTTTCAAAACCTTCGTCCGATACACCGGTATCCCCCCGCCCCCGGCCGCGATTACAATCACGCCATCCTTAATAAGCTCTATAATTGCCCGCCTTTCTACTATATCAATCGGCTTCGGCGAAGCCACCACTCGCCGCCAACCCCGGCCAGCATCTTCCTTTACTACCCAGCCATTCTGCTTGGCCAGCTCTTTAGCCTGCTTCTCATTATAGAATTGCCCAATCGGTTTACTCGGCTTCTTAAAAGCTGAGTCTTTTTTGTCTACTACCACTTGTGAGACTACTGTTGCCACCTTGGGCTCTTTTTTACCATTAGCGATAAACGCATTCTGTATCGCCTGAGTCAGCCAGTAGCCTATCTGCCCCTGACTCATCGCCACAGCCGTCTCTAGTGGCATCGCCGGCGCCTTTTCGCTTGCCGCCGATTCCTCATGGATAAGAATATTCCCTACTTGCGGCCCATTCCCATGCGCAATTATAATCTCGTACTTAGGCGCTAGCTCCGCTACAATTTTACCGACTTCCACCGCTACTTTCTTTTGTGCCTCCGCCGTCGCCTCGCCATTTTTTTGCAAAGCGTTTCCACCCAGCGCTAATACCACTCGTTTCTTTTTTTGTGCCACCTTCTTTTTCTTCACTACTGTTCCCCCATCAATTTTTTTAGCTCCGATTTATAAATATCCACCCCCGGCTGGTCAAACGGATTCACGCCAAAAAGTTTGGCGCTCATCGCACAAGACAGCTCAAAGAAGTACATTAACTCGCCAAATCCCATCTCATCAAAAGACGGCACCCCAATCACTAATACCGGTATACCACCCGCCGCGTGTGCCGTTTTTACCGCCGAAACAACCTTCGAGTTCAATTCATCAGTTGGAAAATCAATAATCGTCTCCCACAAATTCCTTCTCCCGTCTTGCATAAACTGTCCCAACGAATGCAAATCCGTCGAATATACCACCGAGTCTGGCAACACCCCCTGCTTGCCCTTCCCCTCCGACTCGCCAAATAGTTGCTTTAGCCATTCATTCAAATACAGCGTAGACGGCTCAAAGCTCGCAAAAACTTCCGTATCATACCCCTTTTCCGCCAATTCCTTTCGCATAAAGGCATAATGTGTCGCCGGTCCCACTGCCGTCTCTACTACCCCCGCCGCCCCCTCAAGTAGCTTGTCTAT
>JAZRPP010000017.1:0-13357 GCA_045649285.1 Candidatus Nanosyncoccus sp.
GGTTTACAGTGCTAATTTTTGTGCTATAATGGGGGTAGAAAAGGAGATAATAAATATGGTTTTGAAACCTTTAAAGACTAGAGTGGTGGCTATAAAAGAGAAGGCGCCAACGCAGACGAAGTCTGGGATTTTGCTAGGGGAGGCTAAGGAGGCGCCGGCGTACGCTGTGGTAGAATCCGTAGGGCCAGAGGTAAAAGCGGTAAAAAAGGGGGACAAAATTATTTACAAAGAATATTCGAATGCGACCGTAAAGATTGAGGGGAAAGAATACATTATCGTAGGAGAGGAAGATATACTGGCGACTTTGTAGAGTTTTAGGGGTAAACCCGTGGAAAACTTGTGGAAAAATAAGTTAATTTAAGGAGAAAATATGGCAAAGAAAATTTATTATGAAGCAGAGGCACGGGAAAAGGTGCTATCTGGGGCTAAGCAACTATATGACGCGGTAAAGGTGACTTTTGGCCCGAAAGGTAAAAATGTAATTATAGAGAAGAGCTATGGCTCGCCGGTAATTACGCACGATGGGGTGACGGTAGCAGAGGCGGTGGATTTGCCGTCTACGGATGAAACTCTGGGCGAGGCTGTGGGGGCGCGGCTAGTCAAGAACGCGGCGCAGAAGTTAAACAAAGTTGCGGGGGATGGGACGACGACGGTGACAGTACTGACTTATAATATATTGAATGAAGCGAATAAGCTGATTGCGGCGGGGATGAATCCGATGGAGCTACGTGCGGGAATAGAAAAAGCTGGCGAAGAAATCGCAGCGGAGATAGAGAAGACTGCAGAGAAGATTGACGGAAAATCCGACAAAGTAGCGGAAGTAGCGACGATTTCGGCGGGAGATGCAGAGATTGGTAAGCTGATCGCGGAGGTGATTTCTAAGATTGGTAAAGACGGCGTAGTGACGGTAGAAGCCGGCCAAGGGCTAGAGATGGAAGACGAAATCGTAGAAGGATTCTCTTATGACAAAGGCTATGCGTCTGCGTTCTTTATTACTGATACTGCTCGGCAAGAAGCGGTATTTAATAAGCCTTTGGTACTAATTACCGATAAAAAGATTTCGGCGGCGAATGAGATTTTGCCACTCTTAGAGCAATGTGCGCAAGCTGGGAAGAAAGACTTGGTGATTATCGCTGAGGAAGTGAGTGGGGAGGCACTGTCGCTGATGGTACTAAATAAATTGAAAGGCGTATTTAATACGCTAGTCTTGAAAGCGCCGTCTTTTGGAGATCGCCGGAAAGAAATAATGGAAGATATGGCGATCCTGACTGATGCGACTGTGGTATCTGAAGACAAGGGTATGAAGCTAGAAGAGGCGGGGATGGAAGTGCTAGGCTCGGCGGCAAAGGTAATTGCGACGAAGGATGAGACTACTATTATCAAAGGCGCGGGAGACGCAAAGGCGGTAGAAGCGAGAATTGCTTTGATTAATTCCCTAGCGGAGCGGGCTGGAAGTGATTATGAAAAGGAAGAATATAATAAACGGGCTGGTGCTTTGGCGGGGCGCGTGGCGGTGATCAAAGTCGGCGGGGCGACGGAGACCGAGATAGATGAAAAGAAATTCCGGGTAGATGATGCGGTGGCAGCGACGAAGGCGGCACTAGCTGATGGAATTGTGACTGGGGGCGGAGTAACTCTAGTGAACCTATCTGCTAAGCTTGACGAGACGGATGCGGGGAAGAGGATTGTAAAGAATGCCTTAAGAGCACCGTTCATCCATATTATGGAAAATGCTGGGCTAAACTCGCAGGCGTTACTGGCCGAAGTAGAAAAGGCAAAGCCAGGGCAAGGTGTAAATGTAATGGCACCTGAGAAGGGCGTAGTAGATTTGAAAAAAGCAGGGGTGATTGATCCGGCAAAAGTGACGCGAGAAGCGGTACTAAATGCAACATCTATTGCGGCGACTGCTATTACAATGGGGGCGCTCATAGTGGATATACCGGAAGAAAAACCAGCAGGTGGCGCTGGGCAAGATATGATGTATTAAAAAATATCCCCGAAAGGGGATATTTTTGTTGGTTACATTCTGTCGATAGAACCGATGAGGTAGACGAGAGCCTCGGCGCGGGCGGAGTTGTCGGAGATTTTGGAGGCTGTATCGTAGGCGGATTTGAGGATTGAGTAATCCTTTAGCTCGTCGATGATGTCGCGGTAGATGGCGAATTTTTGCTCGGCATCAATGTTGAGAGAATCAACTAGTGGAGCTAAGTCGCGAAGAGCGGCCTCTTTGATCTCGTGAGCATCGCTAGAAGATGGAGCTGCGGGCGCTTCTTTGGTGGCAGCTGGAGCTACTGCTGGCTGTGGAGCAGGAGCTGGAGTAGCTAGGGGCTCTGGCTTTGGTGTTGGAGCAGCGACGTTTTCTGGAGTTAGTGCAGCAAATGGATTAGAAAAGGCTGGAGTCTCGCCTGGCATTGGGAGATCCGGGATACCGGCGGCGGCTTCTAGGGGAGCGATAGGCTCGGGGGCGGGAGTGGTAACTTCGACCTTGGCCTCGACTTTTGGCGGCTCAGTGAAAGGACCGACAGGCTCATCTAGCTCGCCAGAATCGCCTTCTGGAATACTAGAAGGAGCTGCGACAGGATCGGAAAAAACCGGATCGACGCTGGTGTTGTTAGTGATGTTGTCAATTGCTTTTTGTAGATCGTTGTCTACGGTTTGATTGTCTGTTGTGTTTTGGTCCATTATAGCCACCCTTTTTATTATACTTCTAATGTTTATATTATCACGAATTAGTAAAGTAGGCAAGTCTTAAATACGGAGGAAATTGACAATTTTGTCGAGAAAGTCGAGCTTGACCTCCTCCATGGGGAGGCGGGCGCCGAGGGCGTCGACGATGGCTTCGCCGCTACCGCCGGGGAAGTAAACTTTGACGGCGAGACTGAGGCGCTTCTTAGGGATGAGGACGGCGGAGTAGTGGTTTTCTTCTTTTAGAATACCGAAAGCGCGGAAGTTGCTATATGGGTGGAGGAGCTTGCCTTCGCGTAGGCCGTCTTTGTCTAGGGTGTATTTAATTTTGCGGGGAGGACGGAAGGTGAAAAAAAGGATAGTAATGATACTGACGATAATTAAAATAAGGAAAGAGATCGAGTTAAAAAGAATAGCAAGCGTAGCGAGCAAACCGCCAATAACAAAAAGCCCCAGGTACCAAAGAAAGTTATGACCTTTGACGATGTACTCTTCGGCTTCCCAGGAGACTGGATTTAACGCTTGTGTCATAAGTTGATTATAACATTAAAATGGTGAAAAAGATAGGAAAATGTGATAGAATGGAATGAATGGAGGGTTACCCAAGTGGCTGAAGGGGACGGTTTGCTAAATCGTTAGTCCGGAGTGATCTGGAGCGGGAGTTCGAATCTCCCACCCTCCGCCAGTTTAAAATCGCCAATCTTGGCTTTTTTTCTTGTTCGCTCGATCGTGGTATAATTTAGTCATGAGATTTTGGAAAATTGTGGCGGCGGTGGCGGTGCCAACGTTTGCCGTGGTGATAATGAACGCTAGTATAGACAATGACATGTGGGGGGTGCTGGCAAATGGGCGATGGATTGCCGAGAACGGAATTTATTATACCGATGTGCTATCAATGCATGATGGGCTAGATATTACAGTACAGAATTGGCTGTTTGCACTTGGTGCTTACAAAGTTTTTACAATTTTTGGTTTGGCGGGGATTTATGCGGGGATGCTGATTTTAAATTTTTTGATTTTGTTTTTCTTGTATAAGATTTGTATGCTGCTGTCGCGAAAAAATGAAAACTTGTCATTGATTTTGATGGTGGTGACAGATATATTGATGGCGCTAGGGTTTATTGTGACGAGAGAGCAGATGTTTAGTTATGTGGTAATACTGGCGGCTATTTATGTGATGGAATTGTTTATTCAAAGTGGGAAAGCTAAATATTTGATGTCGATACCATTGATGGGGCTTCTGATGATAAACGTGCGGGCGTCGACGTGGGTATTGATTTTGGTATTAATGTTTATATATATAATTGATGGAGTGAAGTGGCCTATGTTGCATTTGCAGGGGTATAAAATTAAGCCTTTGATAATGGTGGTGGTTTTGACTTTTTTGGTAGGATTTATAAATCCGTATGGGATAAAGATGATGGGGTTTCTCTCGACGAGTTATTCGGCGAGGTTTTTTGATTTGATAATTGAGTTAAATCCGTTTAATCCGATGTTAGGAAATGGTCCGGTGTATTGGCTGGGGATTATGATAGTGATGATTTTGTATATTTTTGGAAAAAATAAAAGTATACGAGTGCGGCACCTAGCATTGTTTTTTATGTTTCTGACGATGGGGCTGGTGGCGAGGAAGGAGATAGGTGAATTGATCTTGGTAATGTTTTTCCCGATGGCGCTAGTGTATAAGGATTGGCAGATGCCGAGATTAGTGGAATCAGAATTGGTGAGAAGGGCGTTTGTGATGTGGGCTGGAGTGTTTGCGGCGGTTCTTGGAAGTGTGGCGGTAGTGGCAGGGATGGTGCTGATTGATGACAGGCCAAGGGAAGAATTGGCTGCGGCAGTGGATGCGATAGATGAGGATGCAGTGGCGGATGAGAAGAGGGATTTAAAAATATATACCGGATATAATGATGGAGGATATTTGGAGTATAGGGGGTATCGGACATATTTGGATCCGAGAGGCGAAGTGTTTCTTAAGAGTAATAATGGAAAAGAGGATATTTTGGATGAGTGGATAGATCTGGGAGAGGGGAAGATAAAGGTGGAAGAGTTTGTAGATAAATATGATTTTGATTATATCGTAGCGGAAGAGGATGAGAAGTTGTATGAGATGGAGAGCGGGGAATATGAATTAATCTATGATAATGAAGTAAGAGTTTATCGAAAAAGTTGAAAAAATAAAGTGAATGTAGTATAATTTTGGTATGAAAAAGTTTCTAAAATTGATTGTACCAGTTTTGATAATCGCGGGGATTATAGGGGTGATGCTCGTGCCAGAGGTATCGGCGATGACTCTGCAAGAAGGAGCGGAGGCTGCGCGGTGTGATGGTTGCCCGTCTGATCTTTTTGGTGATAATGGGGTGTTTAAGAAGATTACCAATACTATATTATATATAGTGGGGATTATCGCGGTGATTATGCTGATTATCGGGGGGATTAAGTACGTGATTTCTGGGGGTGATTCTAAGAAAGTGACAGATGCAAAGAATACGGTGCTGTATGCAATTATTGGGTTGGTGATTTCGTTCCTGGCGTTTGCGATTGTGAACTTTGTGATTTCGGCATTGCCGTCTTCGTCTAATAATAGCGTGATAGAAGAGACGGTTGAAGAGAACTCGGCGATTATAACTGGATTCTAATTAAGTACTATAGGTGAGAGCGACTAGTTTGATTTTTTTGATGCCGGCGGTGAGGAGGAGATCGTAGGCGGCTTGCATGGTGGCGCCGGTAGTCCAGACGTCGTCGAGGAGGATGTAAGCGGCGGCGGGGTCTGGGTTTATCTTTGGGTTGAGGCTGTAGGCAGAGGCGGCCTGGGTGAGGCGGGCGGACCGGTCTGAGCCGACTTGGACGGTGTTTTTGGCGCGGGTGAGGAGCTCGGCTATTTGATAATTATGATCTTTGCGGAGAGACTGCAGGTGTTTGGCGATGAGAAGAGTGTGGTCGAGGCCGCGGGCGCGGATGTGACTTCTAATAGTAGGGAGAGGGACGAGGTAGACCTTTTGATTTTTGATGTCGGGGAGAGTCTGATCTAGGATCTCGGCAAGGGAACGAGCGAGGGGGCGGACGGAGGTGTATTTGAGATCGTGAATAAGAGTACCGAGGAGAGAGTCGCGAGCCTGAATAGTGAAGACTGGTGGAAGTTTGGGGCAGTCTGGGCAGAGGCCAGAGCTACCAATTTCTTTTTTGCAGATGGGGCAATGATTATGGTAATGTTTAATGATGTGATTTTTACAACAATTGCAAAGTGGCGCTCCGATGCGGCCGCACCCCCGACAGGAATGGGGTGCAAGGAGGTCTAGAAGGCCGGGGAGTGTTGTATTTTTTACAATTAAGCCCATATTCCTCTTGATTTTACTATAAAAATGATATAAAATACAAGCATAACAATATAAGTGGAGGTAATATGGCTCGTACAAACAGTGACGATTTGCTGATGGATGATGACCTAGCTGCGGCTTTCCTGAGCGGAGAAGACGAAGTGACCGCTCCGGTGGAAGAGACCCAGGTGCAGGTAGAAGAGGTCGAGACAGAAGTCCCAGGTGAATCGATCGAAGATGAGTGGGAAAATACCGATGACTTTCCGGGGCAGCTAGCCGTGGATGTCTACGAAACGGCAGACAAGCTAGTAGTAAAAGCACGGACGGCGGGGATTTCGAAATCCGACCTAGATGTGAGTATCTCGGATAATATCTTGACAATTTCTGGTGTACTATCTGGTGGTGAGGATGAGCAGACGACGAAGTGGCATATTCAAGAGTGCTATTGGGGTGAGTTCTCGCGGACAATTGCTCTACCAGTACAGGTGAAGGAAGACGAAAATAGTGTCAAGGCAGAGCTAAAGGATGGAGTATTAACGATTAGCTTTGAAAAGGAAAAGACTGAATCACCAAAGAAGATTGCAATACAGTAAGTAGCGAGATTTATAATAAGACGGAGTTTGTCCGTCTTATTTTTTGTGGTCTTTGAGGTTTGTGGAGGAGCCTGTGGAATCAAAAACACGCCCCGAAGGGCGTTTTGATTTAATTTTCTGCAAGAATAGTACCAATGAGCCAGTTGACGATAGCGAACGCAAGAACACAAACAATAAGACCAATGAGGCCATAAAGAATAGTATTCTTGGCAGTTTTAACTTTGCCAGTATCACCAGCAGAGGTCATATAGTTGATACCGCCGATAATCATAACGACCACGCAAACAAGACCAAGGACGCCGATGACGGCATTAAGAATACCTGTAATATCATTAGTTAAAGTATTATCTTTGCCTTGGCCAGCTTGATTGCCGCTACCGTTGACCGGAATACCTACGGCTAATTTTGTAATAATATCTTTCATGTTTATCCTTTGCTTATTTGATTATATTTTATAACTTTTTGACAATTAAATCAATAGTGATTTTGAAATAATGACAGCGGTTTGTTTAAGGGCGGTGCCGATGGCCCAGTTGACGATGGCAAAGGCGAGGGCGCAGATGATGAGGCCGATTAGGGCATAGAGAATGGTATTCTTGGCGGTCTTAAGCTTGCCGGCATCGCCGTTGGCGGTCATGTAATTGATGCCGCCAATGATAACAAAAGTGACGGCGACAAGGCCAGAAATACCGATAATAGCGTTAAGAATAATAGTGATGGCATCTGGGAGTTGCTTGTTGGCGTCACTGGTACAGCCTGCGGCGCGTCTGACTTCGGGGTCGGCGCCTGTGTCACAGATATCGTCTATGGCATAAGTAGGAGCGGTAGGTAGACTGACAAAAATACCAGTCAGGGCAATAATTGCTGCAATGATGAATTTAGTGATTTTTTTCATGGATCTCCTTTACGATGATGTTATGATTGATAATGCTGCCAGAGTTAGCATTACGAATGGTGTTGGATACCCAGGCGGTGATAATCTCGGCGAGGGCGCAAATAATAAGGCCGATTAGGGCATAAATAATAGTCTGGCGAGCTTTGATGATTTTGCCTGACTCGCCGCGAGAAGAGATGTAAGAAATACCGCCATAGACGACAAAGATGGCGGCGACGATACCGACGACACCGACGGTCCATTGAATGGCATTGGTGACCATGGTGCCTGGATCGACGCAGCCGTCTTCGGAAACGCATTTGCTGAGATTGCCAGTGGCGCCGCCGACGAGGGCGATGCGGATAGAGTTCATAATGACGGTGGCAGACATAGCAATGGCAAGACCGATGAAAGCATGGGCAAGGGTCTTGCGAGCTTTGGCGACTTTGCCGGGATCGCCAGAAGAGAAGACATATTGATATCCGCCGTAGATGACGTAGCCGATAACGAGATAAGCGGCAAGGACGGTGATGTCGGTGGCGATATTAGCGGCGATGGTCCAGAGGTTGCTTTTGATGCTGTCTTCGAATGAGGTGTCGCCACTATCAGAAAAAACGACGCCACAGTCCCAAGATTTGAAACCAAGAAAATCACGACAACTACCCGTAAAAGCCTCAACGGCATGGGTGGGCTCGGGGGAAAGGAAAGAAACGCTACCAAAAACGGCCGAGAAGACGGCTAAAGTGACAAAGAATTTTTTTATTATCGTTTTCATAAAATCTAGATTTATTTTAATATAAAAGAACGGAAAAAGCAATAGTCTCGCACTTGACTAAAACGCTTATCTGTGGTATAATGGTTAAGATATAGTTATAGGGGTGGATAAGAGTGTATGAGGAGAGAAAAAGGACACAAGCTGGGACTTAAGGGGTTTCTTTTTGGTTTTTTGGCGGTCTTTTTGGCAATTTTCTCTGTAATGGGAGTAGCTCCTCAGGCATATGCAGAAGAGAATACAGAGGTAGAGCCGAATTTGATCGCGGTGGAGCCGGCAGATAGGGAAAAAGAAGACAAAGAGAAAGAAGAAAAAGAAAAGGAGGAAAAAGAGAAGGAGCTACTGACGGCAGATAACTGCCAGGATAGTTTAGGGTCGATAGGGTGGCTGGTCTGCCCGACGACGGGGAAGATTGCTGAGGCGGTGGACTTCTTGTATGGGGTGCTGCAGGATTTCTTAGAGGTAAATCCGGTAGAGGTAAAGGATGGGCAGCCGGTATATGAGATTTGGAAGTATTGCCGGGCGGTGACAAATATTGTGTTTATCATCTTTTTCTTGGTGGTGATTTATTCGCAGCTGACTGGGGTGGGGATTTCGAACTATGGGATCAAGAAGGCCTTGCCAAAACTAGTGGTGGTGGCGATATTGATGAATTTGTCGTTTTTGATTTGTTCGCTGGCGGTGGATGTGTCGAATATTATGGGGAATGGGCTCCGAGGGATTTTTGATTCGATACAGACTGAGGCGGCGGCAGGGATGGAGGTGACATATTCGAGTGAAGATCTCTTTGCGGCGCTGGCAGCAGGCTCGACAGTGACAATTGGGGGAACGGCAATTGCCTTTGCAACGGGGGCGATTTGGATGATTATTCCGGTGTTGCTGGGGTCACTAGTATCGGTGGTGGCGGGGTTAATTACGATTGCGATGCGGCAAGCGGTAGTGATACTTCTGATCATGGTGGCGCCGCTGGCTATTGTGGCATACATGCTGCCAAATACGGAAAATTTGTTTAAGAAGTGGAAAAAACTAATGACACAGATGCTGGTGTTTTATCCGGCGTTTTCGGTATTGTTTGGGGCTTCGCAGCTGGCGGGGTTTGCAATTATTACGAGTGCAGATAACTGGTTCTCGCTACTTTTAGGGGTGGCGGTGCAGATTTTCCCATTATTCTTTGCGGTAAAGATGATGCAGATGTCTGGGACCTTCCTCGGATCGGTGAGCAATGCGGTGCGAGGGTTTGCGGCGAAGCCACTGGCGACGAACCGGGCTTGGGCGGATTCGCATCGAGAGTTAACGCGGCGCAAAAATGCAGCGATGGAGTCGAAGATGCCGTCGAGGAGATTAGTAGGGTTCCTCGCAGATAGAAGGACGCAACGAGAGGCGGCAGCGGGGAGACTGGGTGAGCTACAAAAGAGCCGAGCGATGGCAAAATACGCAAGACGAAATTATCGGGCTAATGGGGTGCCGACGAGAAAAGGTGAAAAAGAATACGAAAATATCGCCAGGACTTTGGAATACCAGAGAGAGGTCGAGCGGGATGCTAATAATATGAATGCGGGCCTTGGTATGCTGGCGGCGGTAAATAAGGCTGGAAACGTAAGCAAGAAGCAGAAGGCACGAATTGATGCATTGGATAATCGGATTGTGAATGCGTCGGATTATTTGAATGTAGAGAAAGCTAGAGGCGAGAGGGTGCAATATGAAAACGCAGTGGGCTTTCATAAGCGGATGAACGCGGCGCTGGAGGCGCACATGGATATAGAACATGGGTATACAGTGGATCCAGATACGGGGATGCGAGTACGAGACAAGGAGTACAAGATGCATATGCAGCCGGGTAGTGCCGAGGCGGCCACGGCGGCAACTCGCTACGCCAAGATGAACGAAATTATGGAAGGTAATGCAGCGAATGTGCAATATGCGGCGGCAACGGCGGCGAGAGGGTTTGATGCACAAAAGAAAATTGTGGAAAATACTTATCAAAAGTATTTTGATTTGACTCCGCCAACGAAAGATGTAGTATATCGGCTAACGGAGCTGACTAAGCAGCCGAATGCGGCGGAATATATGGATGCGATTATTCCGGGGCTTCGAGTTTTGAGTCAGCGGGGGGATACTGATTTGGTGAGAAAACAAATGAATAATGTATTGAACGGCAGTGGGGGGCTGAAGTTGGGGACGAATGCGTCGCAATCTTTGGCGTCGTTTTTAATGCTTGAAGTTGGAGATAAAGATCCGTGGATGAGGCGATTTGGAAAGTATATTAATTTGGAAACGGCGCGTGTTTATAATAAAAATGACCGGCAAGAATTAAAAGTGAATTATGATGAGTATATTAAAGGGTATCACGATGAGCCGGATCCGACGCCAGAAGAGCCTTTGAGAGTAAGGAGGCTGTATGCTAGGAAAGGGATGAAGGAGTTAATGCAAGGTACGCCAGTGGATAATGTAGAACGGACGGCGCTAGCGAATTTTGATGCGAGTTTGCGCGAGGCATATACGGGGCCGAATGGGTTAGAGATAGATGAGTATTTTGAAAAGCGTAATCAAGTGCAGAAGGCGATTGGGCCGCAGTTTGCTTCGGCGAGCCTTAAATATTTGTCTGGTAGCGAGCAGCTAAATTCGTTTGTGAAGTTCTTGACTGGGTATTCGCAAAATCAGGTTAAGAAAAATGACCAAGTGGTAATAGATGAAAAAACTAAAGAGCCGATATATGTCTGGCAGGCGGCTTGGGAAAAAGGCGGCGAATTTAGCGATAATGCGGAACATGCAAAGAAGGCAAAGGAATACTTTAGGAGGAAGACACTTGAATATATTACTGCTCAGACACCAACGCAGATTTATAGTTTGCGGTCTGATTATAAAACGCCGTTGTTTGAACATTTGGCGGATGCGTATGAGCTAGACGAGATGGAAGGCTGGAGTGATGAGGAGAGAGAAAACCATCGCAAATATATGGATGGGTTGGCGGAGATTGATACGAGATATGGTGATTTGCCACTCGAGGAAGCGGCTGCTAAGCGGGCGGCAGATAAGAAGGCACTGCGAAAGCAGATGGAAAGCGAAATTGCTGGGGCGGAGTTTAGACATATCTTGGACAAAGTCGGTACGCTAAACATGCTTTATCGGACGCGCGATAAAGGTGCGGCGAACGGGGCGAAGCCGTGGGTGCGGGATTGGCTAGATTTGGAGAATGAGCAGATGATCCGGGCGAAGCTGAAAAAGGATGGAAAGAGAGGTAAAAAAGCGAAAAATGCTGGTGGTGATGCGGATGGGGATAAAATTTATGGTGATGCGGAACGGACGGAATTTGTGGCGCGAGTGAGTGATATGTATGAAAATTTGGGAACCGAGAGAGAAGATAAATTTTATGATGAGTCTTTGCAATATGTGCAAGATAATCTTGGCAAGGGAAGTTATATTGTGAAAGAATATGAAAAATATGCAAAGCGCGAAACTTCTGCGGATAGTGAGATGCTAAAAGATTATTTGACAAGTTTGCTAAATGATGAAGATAATTACTAGCATTGTAATTTTGACGTAAGTTTTATATAATATATAGTATGGCGCAGTATAAGGTACCGCAGGATGTAGAGGCGGATGATAAGTTGCTCGGGCCGTTTAGTTTCCGGCAGTTTGTGTATCTTTTGATTGCGGGGGGGTTGGTCGCGCTAATGGTGGGGATGTTTCAGCTATTTCCGATTTTGGCGATTATACCTTTACCGTTTGTTTTGTTATTACTCGCATTGGCTTTGCCATTAAAAAAAGACCAGCCGATGGAGACATATCTCGCGGCGGTGGTATCATATTATTTGAAACCGAAGCAACGTTTTTGGAAACCAGGACAAGCGGATACACCGATTTTGATTATGGCGCCAAAAAAGGTGGATGACCATCGGACGCGGGATTTGTCGGAAGAAGAGGCATCGCATCGGTTGTCGTTCCTTGCGGATATCGTGGATACAGAGGGACAAGCGATTAAGGGGATGGGCTTTAATCATACTAATATGGAGTTGGCGGCAGAAGCAAATCAGACTCGGGATATGTTTGAGAATAGTAGCTATACTAGTATAAATAATGCAATTAAGATAGACGAGAGTCAGCGACATGCAGAAGTGATACAGGATATGCAAGATCAGATAAAGATGGCAAATGAGACTGGAATGAGTGGTGAGATGCCAAAGAAAGAGGCAAAGACTGGAGCGCCAGACTTTAAATCGAAGGCAGTGGTACAGCCGGGTGCACCTGTGAAAAAGGATGTGGAAAAGTCTAACCAGGTGAAGCCAGAGAAGCTGGTAGAGAGTAAGAGTATGAGAGAATTAGCAAATAACGCGGATTATACAGTAGCGACGATTGCGAAGGAGGCAAATCGAATAAAAGAAAAGGAGAAAGACGAAATCTTTATTTCGTTGCATTAGATTATGAGTCCAGAACAGCAAAATCAACAACCACAAATTATGATGCCGGGGCAGGCCTGCAGGGGCTGGCGGCGGTGTGCCCGGGCGGCGTCCTTGCCGGGGCGGGTGTTTTTTCCCGGGCGGCGGCGCGAAAAACTTTTTTCAAAAAGGCCCTACGCGCATGTATAAGGAAGCCGTCGACCCGGTTTCGGCAAGATTGGTGGATATGGCTATCTTCCGGGCGATTCTTTGGTGGGTTTAGCCGTTGCTATTTCCGGCGAAAAGAGCGATGAATGTGTCACGCCGCAGGGCCGGGGCACACCCCCAAAGGCCCGGGCTGAAAGGAGCCTCCCCATGAAAAAGCAGACCTTCGGCATCGAGATCGAAACCACAGGCCTCGGGTGTGAACGCACCGCCAAGGCCATCGCCGCACACTTCGGAACCACCGCCCGGTACAGCGGCCGCCACCTCGGCGACTGGCACATCCCCATGCCCGACGGCAGAAAATGGGTGGTCGAGCGCGACGCCTCGGTCACCGACCCCTGCGCGGAGGTGGTCAGCCCGGTGTGCCGTTGGGAGGACATCCCGATGGTGCAGGAGGTGGTCAGGGCCATCCGCGAGGCCGGGGCGCGCACAGACAGCTCCTGCGGCATCCACGTGCACGTCGGCTTCGGCCAGCACACCCCGCAAGCCTGCGGCGGCTGGTCAACATTGTCAAC
>JAZRPP010000018.1:0-2391 GCA_045649285.1 Candidatus Nanosyncoccus sp.
GAGGAGGAGAAAAAATAGGAGACTTCGGTACATACCCCTAGCGGGGTAGATTCAGGAGCGGTGCCGGGGGGGGAGCTCTGGAGTGAGGATTCAATTACGATGTATGAGACCGCAGATTTTGACCTTTGTGTAGGTGGGGGATTAGCAGATATTGGGGAGATGTACTGGCAGACGAGCGATACGGATGTGATCTCGGGGTTTTATCCGGGGGCGCGGACGTGGCTGGGGTACTCGGCGGATACTTGTAGGTTTCCGGTAGTGGCGGGGACGGGGACGACGACGATCACCGCGGGGACCTACGATGGGCGGCGGCGCGATAGTATCCAGGTAACGGTAGTGGAATCGCCAAAATTGAGGTGGGAATACGAAGTATTGTCGCTAGTTAACCAAGAGCGGGTGCGAAATGGGCTGGGGAAATTAAGCTGGGGGGAGACTTGCTCGGACGCGGCAGAGACGCGGGCGGTAGAGACGGAGGAGCTATACTCACATACGCGGCCAGACGGGAGATCTTGGGATACGGCATGTGAGGAGCCGAGTGGAGGGAAGTATGTAGAAGGGGAAAATTTGGTGGTCGGGAGCTCGGCGGTATCGCCAGAGACTACGGTGGCGGCATGGATGAACTCAGAAGCGCACCGGGCTAATATTTTGAACCCGGATTATACTAGACTAGCGGTAGGGTATTACTTTGACGCTGAATCTAAGCACAAGACGCACTGGTCGCAGTATTTCTCTAATTTCTAATTGATTAGTTATTATTGTTGCCGCAGACGACATTGTTGGCATGGAGCCAGCCAGAGACGGAACCGCCGTCTAGATATTCGCCATTTGTCGGGGCGACTTTGATGATGCCGCCTTTATTGATAAAGGAATCGATAGGATCGGTAATCATGTACTCTTGGTCGGCGGGGCCGAAATTGTTTTCGTGGACGTAATTAATGATTTCTTGTAGTAAATCTGGAGTCATGACGTATTTGCTGACGTTGATAAGATTGGACGGGGCATCTGCTGGGTCTGGCTTTTCTACTACACCTTCTAGACGGCCGTTTTTAGCGGAGAGGACGCCGTATTTGGCGACGTTTTCTTTTGGAATCTCGACACCGAGGATGGCGGAATGTTCGCCGTTTGAAGCTTTGATTAGAGATTCGGAGGCAGATTCTTTGCCTGGGTTCCAGATGAAATCGTCACCCATAAAGACGAGGACGGGCTCGTTTAGGTTATACTCCTCTACCACCATGGCTACTGGGACTGCGGTGCCATATTTGCCGGAAGGATCCTGGATAGTATAGTGAATAGCAACATCGTCTGGGAGAGTCTTGGCAAGCTCTAGGCGGTCTGCTTTGCCGCGGTCTATGAGATATTGATTGAGGGCTAGGTTTTCTTTGTAATATTCCTGGACTTGGCATGGCTCGGTATTGCCGATAACCATATAGATATCTTTGACGCCGGCTTTGATTAGCTCCTGGACGGAATAGTCTACTAGTGGGCGGTCCCCGACGGGGAGCATGGATTTTTCGATAATCTTTGTAATGGGTAAACGCCGTGTGCCCCAACCTGCTACGGGGATAATAGCTTTAGTAATCATATCGCCATTATAACACATGTAGCCTTTCTTTAGGTAAAGAATATAAATTAGCACTCTTGACCTATGAGTGCTAATTTGGTATAATAAGAGGAGAAGAAAGTAATTTTAAGGATATTTTTAAGATAGTGAGGTAAAATCAAAATATGCAAGCTGAATTTAGTGAAATTATGTCGCAATTGTCGGAGAATGCGAAATTTGCACTCCAGAAGGCGGATTTTTATAGTAAAAAATACAACAATGGTTATATGGGGACGGAGCATTTGCTACTTGGGATCGTGGCAATGGATAATTCTACGGGGGCGAAACTGGTGCGAGAAAATGGAGTAACTACAGAAGAGATAGAGAAAGCGCTAAACAAGACCGCGGTAGAGGTGCCGGGGAGCGATATGGCGATGATGTCTCTCTCGGAGGCGGTGATTTTGACGCTTCGGATGGCGCAGAATTACACCAAGGAGCAGGGGCTAAGCTACATCGGGACGGAGCATGTGCTCTATGCGCTCCTTAGCCAGCCGAACTCTAGAGCTTCGCTGATTTTGGAAGAATTAAAGGCGGACATTGATGAGATTTTGGATGAAATCGAAAAAATCGTAGAAGAGCAGACTAAGGATGAGCAGTTAAAGGCTGAGCGGGCCAAGTATATCAAGAAAAGTCCGTTGAAATTCCTGAATAAATACGGGAAGAATTTGACCGAGATGGCAAAGAAGGGTGAGCTAGATACGGTAATCGGGCGAGAGAAAGAAATTGAGCGAGTAGTGACGGTGCTATCTAGGCGGACGAAGTCGAATCCGGTACTGATCGGCGAGGCGGGG
>JAZRPP010000019.1:0-19107 GCA_045649285.1 Candidatus Nanosyncoccus sp.
CCCCCTGTCACATTTGTCACAAAATCTTGATTCTCGAGTGCAGACCTCTCACTCGACCGTAAAATCTCCTCGGCCGACATATTATATATTATAATATATAATGTATATTATGTTAAGAGTAGAGAAAATTATTCCGGGCGGTTTCGGTTTGGTTACAAACGAAAATGGCAAAAAAGGTTTTTTGTGGAACACTCTTCCAGGCGAGCTAGTTTCGGATTTTAAAGTCACCAAAAACAAATCCAGCTATTTTGAGGGTATCGCTACAGAGATTAAAGAAAACTCCCCCCACCGGGTAGAGCCTAAGGATGAATGTTTTCTTTCCACTTCCCCATGGCAAATCATGGATTATGATTACGAGTTAGAGCAAAAGCAGAGCCTCGTTACCGAGCTTTATCGCGAGCACAATATAAATATAGATACCCCAGAGATTATTACAGATGGCAAAGACTATTTTTATCGCAACAAAGTGGAATACGCCCTCTATTACGACCACGAAGACGAAAAAATCCACCCCGCCTTCCACCAGCGCGGTTCCCACTATAAGATCTCAATCAAAAGTTCCTCTCTAGAGCACCCCGCAATTTTCGCCAGGGCCACAGAAATCATTAACGATCTAAACATTAAAGGTGAGGAAGCTCGCAAATACCAGTCTCTCCTTCTCCGCTGCAATAGAGACGGCGAGGTCTCTGGTGGCCTCTACGAAAATCACCAGCCCCACCCAGTCTTTACTCCACTAAAAGACAAGATTTTAGACCACGAATATTCCTACTCCCCCAACGGCTTTTTCCAAATTAATCTCCCCGTTTACGAATTAGCATTACAGGAAATCAAACAATATATTAATACGGACAAAGTTCTAGATCTCTACTCCGGCGTCGGCACCATCGGTCTTTCTGTCGCAAGGGACAAAAACCTTACTCTAGTCGAATGTGACAAATCCGCCTACCGCGAGCTAGAAAATAATACCAAGGGTAGTACCGCCCACCCCATTCTTTCCAAATCCGAGGAGACCTTAGACTATATCGCCCCAGACCAGACCGTCATCCTAGATCCTCCTCGCGCTGGTTGCGATTCCAAATTGATTAACAAGCTCCTCGAAGTCACCCCACCCACCATCATTTATCTCTCTTGTAACCCCGCCACCCAGGCCCGTGATGTTAAACTTCTGCTAGATAAATACAAAATCAAGCAGATCAAAATCTTTAACTTCTTCCCTCACACCCCCCACATCGAAAACCTCATCATTCTAGAAAAATAATTTCATTAAATTTTCCTTCATATTCATGCTTTTTTTGCAAGGTTGTGTATGGTAAAATTATTTTAAGACGGAAAGGTGGCCGAGCGGTTTAAGGCGCACGCTTGGAAAGCGTGTAACGGGGCAACCCGTTCGCAGGTTCGAATCCTGTCCTTTCCGCCATTTTCGAGGTAATACTATGACAGACAACATTTTAATAGAACTAAAAAACTTGACCAAACGCTACGGCTATGGCGACACCGAGTCGTTTGCTTTAAAAAATTTCGACCTCACTATTAAGCGAGGCGAATTTATCATGATTATGGGGCCTTCCGGCTGCGGCAAGACCACACTTTTAAACATTATCGGTCTTTTGGATCGTGCTACTCGCGGCGATTACTTCCTAAACGGCGAAAATGTTGCTGCTATTTCTGCTCGTCGCCAGGCAAAGCTTCGTGCTAAGAAAATCGGTTTTATTTTCCAGAATTTCAACCTAATCGAGGATTTGCCCATTATAGAGAATGTCGCTTTGCCGCTAGTTTATACCGGCTATTCCAAGACCTCGCGACTCAAGAACGCTTCTTCCGCTCTAGCCCGCTTTCACCTCAAAGAGAAAGAGTATTATCATCCTTACCAGCTTTCCGGTGGTCAGGAGCAGCGGGTGTCTATCGCTCGCGCCATCGTGGGTGATCCAGAGATTATTCTAGCAGACGAGCCTACTGGTAACCTTGATTCTCGTTCCTCTCATACTGTGATGGAAGAGTTAAAAAATATCCACAAAGAAGGCAATACTATCATTATGGTTACCCATAATCCTTCCCTGATTACCTATGCTACTCGTGTGATTCATATGTTAGATGGCCAGATCGATACCGATATCAAGACAGTGGCAGATGCCAACCTTCCTCAGCCTATTAACGTTAAATTTAAGAAAAAAGGAAGGAAAAAAGACTAATGGCCTTTTTGTTGCGTACTCACTATAAATTAGCTAGGACCGCCATCAAAGAGAATCGTGGTCGCTCCTTCCTTACTTGTCTCGGCATTGCCATTGGTGTTGCTAGTATTATTTTGATTCTCTCTCTCATGGGTAGCATTACGAATCTCGTCCAGACAGAAGTTAACGAAATGGGCTCTGACTTGATTGTCGTTCGCCCTACCAGCGAAAAGGATGAGGTTGCCGATATCGTAGAAGAGCTCACCTCAGCCAATTCTTTCGAGAGAAGTAGTCTTGAGGCTAATGATGTATCCACTATTTCCAAAGTTAAAGGCGTCGAGAGTGTTGCTCCGATCGCCATCTCCACTAATACTGTTGCTTCCGACAAAAATTCCATCCCCTCCGTCCCAGTCCTTGGTACCACCGCTGATTTTATTAAAATTGAGCCGCTAGCTCTTCGCTTTGGTACTTTTCTTCCTGCTGCTGGCGACTACAAGCCTGTCGTTCTCGGCCACACCCTTTCCCTTACCCTCTTTAATACGATTAATACGACTGTTGGTAAAACTGTTAATCTGATGGGGCAAAAATTTATGGTTGTCGGCGTTCTTGATGAAGTTAATAAATCCATCAACTTTGACAACATTGATTTTGATAACGCCCTTATTATGAATATCGATGATCTTGATCACCTCACTAGCTCAATCCAGGTTCAACAAATCAACGTCAAAGCCGAAAATACCGACAGTCTCCCTCAGATTTCTTCTGATATTACCACTGCTCTCACCGAGCAAAAGCAAGGCGACTCTAACTTCTCCGTCGCCTACGGAGATGAAATCACCCACCCAGCCAGCTCACTTCTCACTATTGTCTCCGGCATCCTGACGCTAGTTGCCGCAATTTCCCTTGTTGTTGGCGGTATAGGTGTTATGAATATTATGCTCGTCTCTGTTTCTGAACGCAATCACGAAATCGGCGTTCGTAAGGCCGTTGGTGCTTCTGGGCGCAACATTCTCATGCAGTTCCTCTTAGAGGCTCTCATTCTTTCTTTGCTTGGTGGCATGATGGGGTTGGCTCTTGGCTATATTCTTGCTTTCCTCCTCTCTATTATTACTCCATTCGCCCCGTATATTAGTTGGAATATTATCGGCATCACCTTTGGTACTACGGTTATCGTTGGTATTATCTTTGGTATCTACCCAGCCATCAAAGCTGCCACCAAGAATCCTATTGAGTCGCTCAAGCACTACAGATAATGTATAATAATATATATGAAAAAGTTATTAGAAAAGCTATCTTTTTATAATCAAGCCGTCCTCCCCTATCATTATCTCCAGGCAGTGGCCGCGGGTATTAAATATCATTTCCCCGCTAGAGATCTCCGCGTCATCGGTGTCACCGGCACTAATGGCAAGACTACTACTAGTTTTATGATCTGGCAGATGTTAAACCACGCTGGATATAAAACCGGCCTCATGACCACCGTCGCTTGGGGAGTAGATAAATTAGAACCCGAGCTTGGCCATATGACTACTGTTGATGCCTTTACTCTCAATCGCCGCATTGCAAAAATCAAAGAAATGGGAGCCAAGTTCCTAGTTCTCGAGGTTACCTCTCACGCCCTCGCCGAATTCCGCACCCTTGGTATTCCTATCGAGATCGGTGTCTTTACTAATCTCACCCACGAGCATCTAGACTACCACAAAACTATTGATAAATACCGCGCCGCCAAAGGTAAACTATTCAAAACTGCCAAATATAGTATTCTCAATGCCGACGATCCTTCCACCAAGTATTACAAAACCCTCACGTCTAATTATTCTACCTATGGTATAAAGAATGGCGATTTTCGCGCCAAGGATATTAAAATAAACACAAACGGTATCAAATATTCATTTGGTGATATAAAAATCGAAACCAGGATTCCCGGCGAGTTCAACGTCTACAATTCCCTCGCCGCCGCCGTCACTGGCCAAAAACTTAGTTTATCAAACAAGCAAATCCACGATGGCATCTATTCTCTAACTTCCGTCGAGGGTCGGATGAATGTTATTGACGAAGGCCAGCCCTTTTCTGTTATTGTAGATTATGCTCACGCCCCTGATGCTCTCGTAAAAGTTTTTGATTCGGTTAAAGGTCACAAGGGTCGCATCATCTCCATTCATGGTGGCGCTGGTCGTCGCGATCCTTCTACCCGCGAAAAGCGCGGCCAGATTCTAGGGGCAAAATCCGATATCGTCATTATTACCGAGGATGACTCTCGCGACGAAGATCCCGAAAAAATCGCCGCCGCCTTTATCAAAGGTGCTTTAGAAACTGGCAAAGTCCTAGAAAAAGACCTCTTCAAAGAACTAGACCGCAAAAAGGCCATCCAGCTCGCCTTCAAAAAGGCTAAAAAGGGCGACCTCGTCCTTATTCTTGGCAAGGGCCACGAAAAAACCATCCTCCGTGCGGATGGCCCCCACCCTTTTGAAGATATCAAAGTAGCTAGAGAATGCCTCAAGAAATTATCTTAAGGCTCGTACTCTGCAATTCCATCAATGATTTTGTCGGTCGAGATATTTAGTCCGCTGGCAATCGCGGTCGCACAAGCCATATAAGATACTGCCGTCTCTCCTGGCACAAAGGTCGCCGTGTTAATCACCTCATTCTTTACTGCAATCGTCGCTTCTGTCCCCTTGGCGTACAGCTTAGAGCTCAGGACCTTTACGTCTGCCCCACTCTGCCCAAAGGTAATAGTCTCTTTTGTCCCCTTGAAGTCCATGAAAGTGTCGTAATTCAAATCGTCTTGATTTAGTACTACGACTTCCGGCTTCATATCAAACAATGTCTTTTCGTTATCCAAATATTCTTGCGGATCCATATCCCTAAGCCCCGCCGTCACGAAATTTGTCATCGCTGCCACCGTCACCGGCAGCCCATAAAACACATTATCTCGCAAAGCCTCCGCTGGTACCGTCACTACTACATAGTTCGCTCCCGCCTTCCAGGCATCGCTAAGGAACTTATGTAGTACCCCCACCTTAAACGTCTGATCGGAAGCCAGTACCGCCACCTGCTCCCCCTGTGCCTTTAAGATTTCATGCACGTAATGTGCCACCGTCGTCTTTCCTGTCGTCCCAGTAATCGCGATCAGCTTCATATCCTTCATTGGATTGCCGTAATAAGATTTTAGCGCCCGCGCCCTTAAGCGTTGCACACCAGATTTTAGCCCACCGTTTTTGTTTTTACCTTGACTTCTCTCCCGCTTGCTCATAATGCCCCCATTATAGCACCTTTATCCCTAATCCGCAAACCCCAGTCAAAATTATATTCTACTCCAGTAGCTTACAAACCAAACTCACAATCAGTACCTTCTCCTTTGGCTCGCTCTCTGCAATTAAAAGCGCAATCGCCGTCAGCGCCCTGTCACTGATTTTTGTCTCCCCGTTCGAAGTTAAATTATAGTTATTTATCGTCAAAAACAAGATAAATAGTAGCGCTCCGATCCGCTTATTTCCATCATAAAACGGATGATCTTTGATGATAAAATACAACAAATTCGCCGCCTTCTCAGCAATACTCGGATATAGCTCCTTACTGTCAAAACTCTGAAAAATCGTCTTCAGATTTCCATCAAAAATCTCTCCACGCTTTTTGCCAAATAAATCACTTCCACCCACATTTTTTCTCAAATTCCGCACCGCCTCATTGCACATCTCCACCGTCAGTTCCTTCTGTGATTGCCGCTTATTCATGAATCTAAGGTCAATCTTCCCCGCATCATATTCTTCTAGCGCCTTAAAGCTCCCCGTGTATTTTGAAATCACTTCGAGTATTCCATTTGCTTCCCCCGCATCCAGAATATTCCCCATGGTTAGTCGCCGCACAATCCCCATCATGTTTTCTACGTCGTGCAGCTTCTTAATTTCCTTTTGCTGAGCTAAGAGTTTTAATCTCCGCTCATTCACCGCCACCCCGTCCGTCACAAACCGTTTTAGTACCGAAGTAGCCCAGATTCTAAACTGCGTAGCCTTCTTCGAATTCACCCGGTATCCTACCGAAATAATCGCATCCAGATTATAAATTTTAACCTTCCGTCGAATTGTTCTGCCCCCCTCATTCTGGGTTATTATTGTCTCGCGACAGGTTTCTCTCTGCAAATCTTCAACATGTGCATTTTTTGCACTGGTTCCCCCATCAGTACCAACATGTGCATTTTTTGCACCTACCACTTTTTCAACCAATTCCCCCTCCGCATAGATATTCTTAAGGTGTCGCCCAATTACCGTCCTATCCACCCCAAATAGCTGCGCCAACTGTGCCTGCGTCGCCCAGATCGTCTCTCCAGCATCGTCCACATCAAACACCACCTCCCCCTCCGCACCCTGGTAAATCTCTATCCTCTTCTCTTCCATTACCCTCATTATATCAGACGTGCTATAATAAGAAAAAGGAGTTTTATGAAAAGTATCGTAGTTTATTTCTCTCGTGGTGACGAAGAATACGGTGTCGGCGATGTCAATCCTGGCAACACCGAGCTACTCGCTAAGGGAATTATTAAACAGACTGGTGCCGACGAATTCAAAATCATCCCTGTAAACAAATACCCCAAAGGCTATATGGACTGTGTCAATGCCGCCACCAAAGAAAGAAACGAAAATCTCCACCCCGATTACGAAGGCGATGTAGATTTAAAAGATTACGATACCATCTACCTCGGCTATCCTATCTGGTGGGGCGATCTCCCGATGATTGTCTACTCTTTTCTCGAAAATCACGATTTAAAAGGTAAAACTATTATCCCCTTCAACACCCACGAAGGCTCCGGCAACTCCGGCACTTACAACAAACTAAAGGAAAAATTCCCAGATTCCACTCTTAAAGGTGACGGTTTCAACCTCACCGGCACCGAGTCTCGCACCGACGAGGGCAAACAAAAGCTCTCCGCCTGGCTCGCCACCCTCTAGTCCCAGCAATTAAAAAGCCCGCATCTCTGCAGGCTAAAAATTACTCAACGACCAGCACAGTAATAGCCAAAACGGCAACCATCAAGACTAATACCACTCTTCTCATCAGTACACCTCCTAAAGTACAAACAATAGTTCCATCCCTCATTATATCACATTTCGGTAACTTTTTCAACCCCTACACCCCCAATAGGACTCCTCCGGCCCCTTCTATAAAAATCGCCCACAGCTGTGGGCGATCTAAGGTGCCATACTTTATCACACTTCGCGCGTAAAAGCTTGCGCCTGCCCCAGCGGGCAAGGCCTATTACAGGTATAATACCCAAATTGGCACTTTGTCTTCTCGGCATATTTGCCTAGCATATCAACTACACTAGGCTCCTTCGCGTTTCTCCGATATTTTTCCAATATCGCCTTCGTTCGTATGCAGATCTCCCACTGTGCCGCTCCACAAAGTCGCTCATTGCACTTCAGGATAAAGTTTTCTGGTGTCCCCCTTTCGTTAATTATGACTAGCATACCCTGCGGATAATTCTCGGCTACCAACCTCATATCCTTAAGGTACTCGCCCCGGATTATTTTATCCTCTCTGATTAGCATCGGTACAAAAAATTCTTTGTCCGGCAGTATGGTCATTTCATAATCCAATGACCGGTGTCTCTGTGCCTGCGCCAACTGCGCAAAGCTACCAACATAATTAGTAGAATAAACTTCTCCAAAATATTCCGAGCGTTCTCGCGTAGCAAACAACGAAAGTTCCCTACCTTTATTGTCCCGTATTTCTTCACAGTTTAAGACCGAGCGAAAAGCTTTTGCCGTTTCATCTAGCCACGGCTTTAACTTCTCATAAAAGTCTTTCGGCATCCGATCCGCCAAATTCGGCGACTCCAAGAATCCTATCAGATAGTTCCCCTGGCGGAAATCAACCGTATATTCAATCGTCGTCGATGGTGTAAATACCGAAATAAAATATCTTGCATTCTCCTGTGCCAGTTTTCGTGCCGTCGCTTCATCTAGTTGTGGATATTTTTCGTGAATCAGCTCTTCAAATCTAGCAAGCCACTTTTCGTACAATTCTTCCTCTCTTCCGCTGGTCTCCATCCGTGTATATCGCGCCGATTTTTCCGAAGTATTATAATCCTTCTCGTTGTTCAAAATCATCGCAATAATCTTCGGTATCCCCGAAATCAACAAGTTGTAGCTTACATGTCCAGACACGCTATGATGCCCCGAGCCAGCCGTCCCATTAAATCTCCTCAATGTTCTCTCTTTCGGTTCGGTCAGAATTGCATCAAAATCGTCTTTCATGTAGCAAATTCCCGCCGAATGTCCCGCAAAAAATTTTGCTTCCTCTACCGACAGTTTGCTCCCCGGCTGCGTTGAACCAATTACTTGGATATTCATATGAACACCTCCTAAAAATAAATGTACCAGTAGTTACTCAAAACCCATTCTATAACACCCCACTTTTGCTAGCAAGCATGACCATCTCGCCCAGACCTCGACTCATTTTAGATGGCCCGACTTGCCTGTTCTCTCCGCCTATGATAAACTTAAACTAATAAAAGGAGTTTTTATGGACAATAAATCGATTTACAAAAAAACTATTAGCTTCTCCCTCTGGCGCGTCCTCTGGGATTTTATTGCTACAGTAGTTTTCTTTGCTTTTATGATTGCTGGGTTCGTTATTGCCGACCAAGCTACCAATCTCGGCCTAGCTGGCCTCGCTATCGGTGCCGTACTCGGCGGTATCGGCGCTTGGATTATTCTTCATTTTGTCGCCTACACCTACAAAGCCGGCCAAATCGCCATGATGACCGAGGGGGTCACTACTGGCAAACTTCCAGCAGACACCGTTGCTGCCGGCAAAAAAATCGTCAAAGAGCGTTTTTCTACCGTTGCCGCCTATTATGCGGTTACTGGGGTCATCAAAGGGATTTTCCATCAAATCGGTAACGGTATCACCGCGGTTGGGCAGGCTGTTGGTGGTGACAATGGTGGCGCCATCGGCAGCACCATCGCCAGCGTTATTAATACTATTATTGCCTACCTCTGCGACTGCTGTCTCGGTTGGGTCTTTTATCGCAAAAACGAAAAAGCCACCAAGGCTACTCTCGAGGGTGCCGTCATCTTCTTCAAGCACGGCAAGACCCTATTCAAGAATCTCGGTCGCATCTTTGGTATCAGTCTGATTTCCTTCCTTGTTATCGGCGGCGTATTCTTTGGTATAACCTATCTCATTTTGCAGGCCTTCCCAGATGCCATGGCTGCCCTCAGTAGCGAGCTCACAGAAACCATCGCTCAAAGCGGCGACGAAGTTCCCGAATTCGTCCAAAACGTCACCACCCTTGGTCTTATCTGCTCTGCCATAGTTGGCGTTATCATGTGGTCTATGCTCCATTCTACCTTTGTTCGTCCATTTATTCTAGTTGGCGTACTCAGGAACTTCATCGAATCTGGCAAAGCCGACGCCCCCAGCGAAAAAGATTTTGCCGAACTAGACAAAAAGTCCAAAAAATTCGCCAAACTCCACGCCGAAGCCTAGAAAAAATAACCCTTTCAAGGGTTTATTTTTTATAGTTGCTTCTGGCGGAAGCGAGAGGATTCGAACCTCCGAGACGGTCACCCGCCCACACGATTTCGAGTCGTGCGCCTTCAACCACTCGGCCACGCTTCCACTTCTTATCCTATCACATTCTTCCCCATTTTTCAATCTACCCACGCCAGACCTTACGACATACATTTTTACTCAAATTCTTCAATCGTGCTATAATAAAAATAATTAATACGGGAGTTTTTATGGGTGTTAAAATCAAACGCGCAGCGTTAATCTTAAGAAACTGGACCAAGCGGTCATCGTTTATGTTGCTGGCACTTATTCTAGCTTGTGGCGGATTTTCTCCAGTCTTCACCGCCAAGGCCACCGGCGCTGTTAACGTCACCTGGACCGGCGCCAGTACTGAAGGCCGTGTAGAGGTCGTAGAGGATCCGAACACCAACCAGGCCACTGTCACTATCGGCACACGCTGGATCGAAATTGTAGATAGCCTTACGATAAACAACATCGACTACAATACCTTCCCTGTCGGCGCTGCCGAATTGTTAGCCCATAACGAAGGCCAGGAAATCGTCTTTGACACCATCGTCCCTAAGTCCAATGAATATAACCTAACCATCAATACTCACGACATCACCCCCGACGAAGTCTTCATCGGTAACTTCCTCTGGGAAAACGACGAAACTTCCCCTACCGCCGCCCAAGACGACATCATCGGCCACGGCACTATCAGCTTCGTTAAGGCCGTTTATAATAACACCACTTATAATTCGGTTGCTGCCGTTAACGCCGCTGGTCATGGCTTCTCCTGGGATGATAGTGTAGCCATTGCTCCCACCACTGGAAGTGCTACCTTCCCTGTTGGCACCAAACTTACCATCAAGCTAATCCCTGAAGCTGGCTATCAACTTACTTCTTTCGGCATCAATGGTGGAGAATTCGAGCCTCAAGAAAATATCGGCGAATACACCTTTACCATCCGTGGCGGCAACGGCCACCTCGCAGCCAATTTCTCCCCCGTAGATGACGCCGTGGACGCTCAGTCCGAGGCTATTGACTCTGGCACTATTACTCTCGGTGGCGAAGAGGGCTCTATGGAAAACGGCACCGCCAAACTCGAAGTCACCGATGCAAATATTAATGAAGACAGTATTAATAGTTTTGCCACTACTGCCGCAGGTTACACAATTACTAATTATTTAGACATTTCTCTTTACAATACCATTTACAAAGGCTCCGCCGACGATACTTGGGATACCGAAGTTACCGAGCTAGACAACGAGGCGACCATTACCTTGAAGCTCGCCGAGGGCGTCAATGGCAACGAGGTCGTCATTGTCCACGAAAAACACGACGGCACCTACGAAATCATCCCTGCCACTTATGATCCAGTTACTCATACAATCACCTTCAAGACTTCCAGTTTCTCCAACTATGCCATCGCCACTCGTGGCGGCATCTCCTCGCCAGACTCTGGCGTCTTTACTAGTGAATCCGCTAGCGCCACCGCTGTCTCCACTGCGGTGCTCGCGACTATCACTAGCGTTTCCTTTACCATCTGGTTTGCCCTTAAAAAATTCAATCAATAATCTGCCCACTTCCGTCAAAGTTTCCCTCCACAAATTTTTCAAAATATGTTATAATAGTATTGTCACGTCTGTGATGCTCATTTAATTTCTAGGTGGATGCGTGTAGAAACAAAAAGTTTCTCGGTACATCCACATGTGCGCCCGTAGCTCAGCTGGATAGAGCGTTTGCTTGCGGAGCAAAAGGTCGTAGGTTCAAATCCTGTCGGGCGTACCATAAAAATAAAAAAGACCCGAAGGGTCCTTTTTTATTTTTATAACACGCCCCCGACAGGAGATGAACCGTAGGTTCACCCGGACAACGAAGTGAGTGAATATTAAGAGCTTGCTCTTAATATTCCGAACGAGGCAGTCCGGCCCCATTCTGCGCGCAGCGCAGAATGGGTATCTCCTGTCGGGCTGTATCTCCTGTCGGGCTATTTCTCCTGTCGAGCATGTGTTATAATAGTCCTATGGAGCAAACTTGGGACAAAGTTTCAGACTTTATTCTTTACGGCGCTTTCGCCGTACTGGCAGTTTTTGCCATTCTTGGCCTGGCCCAGCTCATCCAGCGTAGATCCCTTAAGAAGGTCGACAGGCCTCTCCTTGCTATGCTCGCCCCCCTAGTTCTTGCAGTTGCCACCTATTTTATCTTTGATCATTTTATAGTTCTAAACACCCGCCCCAACGGCTCTGGCGAGCCCTCCTTCCCTTCCAGCCACGTCATGTTCGTCGCCACTATTTTCGCCACCGTCGCCATCGTCCTCCCCTATTATATTAAGAGTCGCCCTCTCTGTTGTCTCGCTTGGATTCTCATGCTCGCCCTCCTCGCTCTCGTCTCCGCCGGCCGCATCCTCTCCAATATGCACTGGCTGACCGATGTTCTCGGCGCCCTCGGTTTTTCAGCCGCCTTCGCTCTTATCTACTACTTTACCGTGAAAAATTCATTAAAAAAGCAAAATAAACGTAAAAAGGAGTAATCATGTCCAGCATTTTTGCCAAAATTATCAATCGCGAAATCCCAAGCTACATCATCTACGAAGACGACAAGACCCTCGCCTTCCTCGACATCTCCCCAGAGACTAAAGGTCATACACTAGTAGTACCCAAGAACGAAGTCGACAAAATCTACGATCTTCCTGATGAAGATTATAAAGCTCTCATGGACACGGCCAAAAAGCTATCCAAACACATGGAAAAAACTCTCGGCAGCCGCACCCTCTGGAAAGTTATCGGCACCGACGTCCCCCACGCCCACATCCACCTTATGCCTCTAGACGAAACCTGGGAATACGACCGCCATCTCACCCTCACCCCAGAGGAATTCGAGGAAATCCGCGCAAAATTAGAATACAAAGACTAGCACCACCTTTTCTATTGCTCCAAAAAGTAGTATAATTATTACAAAATATAGAGTAGGAGCAAAATGAAATTCGAAAAAAGTTACGAACCAGAAAAATACGAAAGCGAGATTTATGCCGCCTGGGAGGCCTCCGGCGTTTTTAATCCCACCATTTCCAAATTCCCTGTCGACAACGACGGCGACGGCATCGACGACCGCGCAGAGGATTTTGCCTCTCGTTCCACCTACTCTATCGTTATGCCTCCGCCAAACGCCAACGGCAATCTCCACATCGGCCATGGCCTCACCATTGCTCTCGAAGATTCTCTAGTTCGCTTTTACCGCCTTAGGGGCAAAAGCTCCTGGTATATCCCCGGTGCCGATCACGCTGGTTTCGAGACTTGGGTCGTCTACGAGCGTGAGCTAGAAAAGCACGGCCACACCCGCTTCGAGTTTGATCGGAGCGACCTCTATGCCAGGGTTTGGGATTTTGTCGCCAGCCAGCGCGGCAATATGGAGCTCCAGCTCCGCGCCCTCGGCGCCTCCTGCTCTTGGGATGATCTTACTTTTACCTTAGACGAAAACGTCATTGACCGTGTCTATACCACCTTTGAGAAGATGTGGAACGACGGCCTTATCTACCGTGGCAAAAAACTCGTCAACTTCTGCCCTAAGCACCGCACCGCCTTCGCCGACATCGAGGTCGAGCACAAAGACGAAAAAGGCACTCTCTGGGACATCGAGTATCAGCTAGTAGAAGACCCCAAGAAAGCCATTATTGTTTCTACTACCAGACCAGAGACCTTATTTGGCGATACGGCCGTAGCTGTCAATCCTAGCGACGAGCGCTACCAGGATTTGATCGGCAAAAAGGTTAAACTTCCCCTCACCGACCGCGAGATTCCTATCATCACCGATGAGCACGCCGATCCCGAGTACGGCTCCGGCGCGGTCAAGATTACCCCAGCTCATGATTTTGACGATTTCGAGGTAGGCCAGCGCCACGATCTCGAGCAGATCCAGGTCATCGCCGAAGACGGCACCATGATTAATGTTCCAGATAAATATGCCGGTCTCACCGCCGAAAAATGCCGCAAAGAAGTTTTAAAAGATCTCAAAGAGCAAGGTTATCTGAGGGGCGAGAAAAAAATCACCCACTCTGTCGCCCACTGTTATAAATGTGGCACGGTCCTAGAGCCTATGCTAAAGGATCAATGGTTTATCGATGTCGAGAAGCTAGCCAAGGTCGCCATCAAGCATCTAGAAAAAAACAAAATCAAATTCCACCCCGAGAGCAAGCAAAGAGTCCTCGTCAATTACCTCAAAAATCTCAAAGACTGGAACATTTCTCGCCAAATCCCTTGGGGTATTGCCATCCCGATGTTTAAAAAAATCACCCCCGAAGCTACCGACGAGCCCGAATGGATCTTCGACCGCCGCACCAATCTTAAGGTTATCGAGAAGGGTGGCGTCCGCTACGAGCGCGACGAAGATACCTTTGATACCTGGTTCTCCAGCTCTCACTGGCCCATCGTCTGCACCAACTGGACCGAAGAAAATTACAATCCCTATTACCCGCTTAACGTCATGGAGACCGGCGCCGATATCCTCTTTGCCTGGGTCGCCCGTATGATTATGATGGGGCTCTACGTCACCGGCGAAGTCCCGTTTAAGGAAGTCTACCTCCACGGCCTCGTCCTCGACGCCCACGGCAAAAAGATGAGCAAAAGTAAGGGTAATGTGATTAATCCGATGGAATTAGTCGCCAAATATGGCTCCGACGCCTTCCGCCTCGGTATCTTGAGGGGGCGCTCCGCTGGCATGAACCAAGCCTTCTCCGAGAATAGCGTCATCTCCGGCCGCAACCTCTGCAACAAGCTCTGGAACATCTCCCGCTTCGTCCAGACGATGGTTGATGAAAATGATTCCAAAAAACCATATACTACCGACAACATGGGCGAAGACTGGATCTGCCAAGAGCTAGATATCTGCCGCAAGAAAATCGAAAAGGACATCAAATATTACAGATTTGCCGAAGCCGTCGAGACTCTGTACCAGACCATCTGGGACAAGTACGCCGACTGGTTCCTAGAAAGCCAAAAGCTCTACCAGAATACAGGCCTCTTAAAGACCACTCTAGAGATGCTCCTGATCATGCTTCACCCTTTCGCGCCTTTCGTCACCGAGACTATTTGGCAGGCTCTCAGCTGGACGGATGGTTTCATTATTAACCAGAAATGGCCTAGGGAGCTCAAATTTGACCCCATTTCGGCCGCTGAGTTCGAAACCATAAGAACTATCGTCTCCGAGACCAGGACCACCTTACAGGCCCTGCCAGGCACTAATAACGCGAAAAAATACAGCCTCTACTATGGCGACGATAGCCTCGTAGAGGAGCACTCCCTGCTTATCAAGGCTCTGACCAAGGTTCCATCAATTAATAAGCTAGACGGCGATCCAGTAGGCCTCCACCTCGCCATCGCCAACCACGAGCTGTACCTCGACGTGCCAGAGAAAGTAATCAAAAAATATCACGATTCCCTAGAAGAGCGGATCCTTAGTATCGGTCGCGAGCTAGACGCCCTAAATCTCCGTATGTCTAACCCAAATTATGTGGCTAAGGCCCCCGAGCACCTCGTCAAAGAGACTAAAGACCAAATCAAAGAAAAAGAGCAGCTCATCGCCAGATTGAAGCAGCAGCTTTCCTTGATCTAGCTTCCCTTCCCTAGCGAAGCTCCCTCGCCATCAGGCGAGGGATTTTTTAATCCACGTTATATTTATTCAAGTTAAACATCGGCTGTTTGTCTCCGTCCATGATGTCCCGCGCTTCCCTCATTAGCTTCTTTAGTGTCGCCTCCGACGTAGCCGAGCCTACATGCACCGTTTTTACCACTTTGTCGCCGTTTTTGTAGCACACTTGCACTCCAGTCGCCCCCGAAGTCGTCTTGAATTTCCGAATATATGCCATATTTTGATTTTATCATATTCGGGGTATTTAGCTCAACGTACGCATGCTTTCGAGACCGTGCGCGACCAACGGGGAGCGCAATGAGCGACTGAGACCCGTAACGACGGGCTCGAAGGAGCGAGTCGAGAAAGTATGTGTATGTTGGGCTTTTCCACCGGGATTTTCCACCAAAACATAACCAAAATCCGCACTATTTCCCTTATGCCTAGCAACCGAGTCCGCTAGCAACCGCACTTGACAAAACCGCTAGCAACCGCTAGAATTAGGGTATCAACTGCTGGTGGAGTTGCAGTTGGAGAGGGATTTTAGCAACCGCGCACGACAATCGACCACAAAGATCTAAAAGCTAAAATCAAACACATTTCAGATTTTACTACAAACGACAGGGAAGAATCCCCGAAGTCGTAGATTTTGCATTCCATACGATAAAAATAAGCATAAGTCAAACTTTTACACAGAACTTGTGTTTAAATTTGTGCTATAATACACCTATGAATATTCCGATCACACAGTCAGAATCATGGCAAAAATTACAAGAGGCCCTCGGCGAAACAGCCCACCGCGAAGAGACCAAAGATTACACCTTTTTAGCAGTTATCAAATCCACCCCCTTGGGTAATTACCTTTATCTCCCCTACGGCCCCGTTGCCGACACTAAAGAGGGTATGGCCGCCGCCCTTGACGCCATTAAAGATTTAGCAGGGAAGGAGCGCGCCTTTTTTATCCGCATCGAGCCCCAAAACAAAAATATAAAATTACCAGCCAGCGCTATTAAGACCAAAGATCTCAACCCAGCCGAGACCTGGGCCCTCGATCTCCCCAGTAGGGAAGAAGCCGCCATTCCCGCCGATTTAAAAGCCAAACTCCCCTCTCGCCTCCTCCGTTATTACAAGTCCGCCGCAAAAAAGGGCATCACCATAGAAAAATCCCACAATCCCGAGGACATTAAACATCTCCTCAATCTTCAGAGAGAACTAGCACGAGAAAAGGGAATCAGTACTTTCTCCGAAAAATACCTAAAAACAGAGCTCTCCCAGCCCTTCGCCACTCTTTACCTGGTCAAATATCACGACCCCGAGTCCAAAGAAGAGCCGCAGCTTGTCGCCGCCGGTCTTGTCTTTGACGACAAGACCACCCGCTATAATCTCCAAGGCGCCCAATCCGACCTCGGTCGTCGCCTTCATGCCACTGGCATCCTCACCATTCAGCTCATCTTAGATGCCTACGACAAAGGCCTTAAATACTTTGATTTCTGGGGTATCGCTCCCGAAGGCGCCCCAGATAGCCACCCCTGGGCCGGCTTCACTGCCTTTAAAAAGACCTTCGCCGGCTATGAGAAGTCTTACCACGGCACCTACGACCTCGTCCTCTCTCCCCTCAAATACCAGCTCTACCGCCTCCTCCGGACGGTCAATAGATTAAAGAGGAGTATGAAAAAATAAAACTGGAAATTCACCGCACTAAAAAATAGCCTGTTTGGAATTATAAGAAGATTAGTGGTCCTTAGCTTTGGGCTATATGCTATACTATTAATATGATTTTTACCGAGCTATCTCCAGAAGATTTTAGAAACTTTGCAGACAAGAGCCTCTATAGGTCTTTCTACCAAACCCCCGAAATCGCAAAACTCCGCGAGAGTAACGGCTGGATCCCCTACTATTTTGGTATCAAAGAAAATGATAAAATTCTCGCCGCCACCATACTCGTAGCTAGACCCGCTTTTCTCGGTAAATCCGTCTTTTACGCCCCCGGCGGCCCTCTTATAGACTTTGAAAACAGGGAACTATTAAACTTTTTCACCAAAAACCTCAAGAAATACTTAAGATCCCACAACGCCTACGTCCTCCATATCGAGCCTTACTATGAGCTAATAGAGCGCGACCGCGACGGGGAAGTAGTCGCTGGCGGTTTTGATCACCAAGACGCCCTAAAAAACCTCAAGAGCCTAGGCTATCGAAAGCTTCCAGAATCAGACGAGCCCGCCTACCAATTTGTATTAGATATTAAAGGCCGCACTCCGGACGAGCTCCTGGCCAGCTTCAAGAGAAACACTAGAAACCACATCCGTAAAGCCGAGAAAAAGGGTGTCAAAATCCGTGAATTAAACAGGGAAGAGCTCCCTAGATTCAAAAAGATCACCGAGTCTACTTCGCGCCGCCGCGACTTCTCAGATAAACCATTAAAGTATTACGAACAAATGTACGACCTCTTCCACGAGAGGGGCGAGATTCAGTTCCTCCTCGCCGAGGCCGACGGCCACGATCTCTCCGCTGCCATGTTTATGACCTACGGCAGCGAAGTCATCTATCTCTTTTCCGGCAGCGCCGAGGAATATATGCGCGAGTACAACGCTCAATATCTCATCCAATGGCACATGATCAAATTTGCCGCCGAGCACGGCTACGAAAAATACAATTTCTACGGCATCCATGGCTTACCAGATAGAAATGATCCGGATTACGGCATTTACGATTTTAAAAAAGGTTTCGGCGGCCGCGTCGTGGAGCTTATCGGCGCTCACGAGCTCCCCATCTCTCCTGTTTTTTATTATCTCCACTCTCTTCTCGCCAAACTCCGCCATTAAATCCACAAAATCTAGCTTCTGCAAAACGTTTGTGCTATAATGGGGGAAATAAGCAAAGAGAGGTAATTTTCTAATGAAAAAAGTCAAAATAAGTTGTGGAAATGTAAGTCGCTTGGCGCAAAACTTTTCCACCAAAAATAGCGTGCTGGGGGGGGGGTAGACTTAGTTGGCTAAAGCAACCGCGGATACTAGCAACTATTTTGGCTGCTATTTTTGTGCTAGCTGGAGTAGTAGAGCTAGTAAACGGCATGACACCAAATTATGACAGAAGTGATTCTATCTACATTCCAGTAGAAGTCTCAGATAATAATGCGGTAAAGATGGATATCACAGGATCTAGTATCACAGCGGATGGAGACTACAAGCTCACAGTCTCACCAGAAGAAGGTACGGTAAATACCAGTAGCACCTACTACTACGACATTGCTTATGTTAATCCAGCAGATAATCTCCCGGCTAGGATGACTAGCACTACCACCGGCTCTACAGTAACCCTACCTACCACTACTCCTACCATGAGCGGGTATAAGTTTGATGGCTGGTGCAGTAGCTCTGTGCTTCCTGGGGCTGCTTGTACTGGCACCACCTACCAGCCAGGAGCTACCTATACATTAGATTCTGGGACTTATAATGATGTGACGCTGTATGCGATATGGCAGGAAGCTGCTACCTTTGACGAAGCCTTTGCTGCGGCGGGCAAGACTAAATCTGGCGATTACTATGCTATGTTAGATATGACTAGTAGTATTTGCTCGGCAGTAGATACTGGCGAAGTAGGTACGCTAGTAGATACTCGTGATAATAATACTTATAAAGTAGGTAAACTTGCAGATGGTAAATGTTGGATGCTAGATAACCTCGCCTTTAACGGCAAAGATAACCAAGGCAACGGTAGCTATATCACTATGGATAGTACTAATACAAATATAAATACTACTAAGACTTGGAACGACACAATTAGGAGAGGTTGGACTTCT
>JAZRPP010000020.1:0-20656 GCA_045649285.1 Candidatus Nanosyncoccus sp.
GGCGCAAATTTTTCTAGTCTCGAAACCGCCAAAATGATGATATTCCCATCAATTATAATTTAATTAAAAATTACCTTCCTACTCTGTACTTCTTTCACCGCTCGCCGCGCACCCAGTCGGAGGGCTTCCGTCATCCCTAGCCTATCTATCTCCCCCGCCGCTACAAAACCCCCCCCCACTCCGGCATTCCCACCCCTCCCACAACAAGCGGCCCCGTTAAGGGTCCCCGTCCTACTTCGTCTATTCCTAGAATCGCCATTTATTCGGTTTTTTCAGCTTTAGTCTCAGCTGCTTCTTCGGTTTTTTCTACTGGAGCTTCCTCTGCTGGCTTTTCTTCTACAACTTCTTCTACCGTCACATCATTTACTGCTACGCGATCGAAGTTTACACCCTTAAGCCGTGCCGACTTACCAGTCCGCTCGCGTAGATAGCTCAAATTGTTCCGGCGCACCTTCGAGCGCTTCACGATTTCAATCTTTTCTACTAGCGGTGAATGTACTAAGTAAGATTTTTCTACTCCCACACCAGAAGTCACCTTCCGGACAAAAATCCGCTCGGTATGTGAATTCTTCCGCTCTACCCGGATCACTACACCCTCAAAAGTCTGCAGACGTTCCTTGTTGCCTTCCTTAATCTTCTGAGTTACTTTTACTGTGTCCCCAGAGCGTACATCTACTACTTTCGCTTTTTTCTGCGCATCGCCAATTTCTTTCAAAATCGAAAAACTCATATTTATCCTTTATTATCTACAATTCCCCCTATTTTACCACACTTTTTTTATTTTTTCAAGGCTAATTTTATCCGTTCCTCGACCGGAAGCGTCCTATCCACCTTCGAGAGTGCCACCATCGCTTCTTTCAATGGGAACCCAAGCGCCATCAACGCATCCAGCGCTTCATCCTGCTCCTGCCCCACCACCGTCTCCACGCCCCCAGAAGCTCCATACCGCGAAGGCGCCCCCACCTTATCACGAAGATCCACCACTACACGCTCCGCCGTTTTCTTGCCCACTCCCGCTGCCTTAGAAATAAATGCTGCATCAGCATTAGCTATCGCGTTTCGCACCTCCTCCGCCTCGGCTAGAGACAATATCGCAATCGCCGCCTTCGGCCCCACCCCTTGCACCGAGATTAGCATTTCAAAAATCCTCTTTGCCGTTAGAGTAGTAAACCCATATAGCTCCTCTGCATTTTCCCGCACTACATGGTGAGTAAAGAACTTATGCTCCTCCCCCAGCACGATCCTCTCCACATCTAGTATCGGCAGCACTACTTCGTATCCCACTCCCCCCACATCCACAATCAAGCAATTCCCTGATTTTTCTACTACTTCTCCTCTCACGTGCGCAATCATATATACATTATAGCATGAAAAAGCGCCGCTGTTAAAAGCGGCGCCCTAATTAATGTGCATAAGATACTCAAAATTTCTTGAGTATCTTCTTCTTAGTAGAGGCTTTGCCATTGAGATAGTATTTAGCAATAATTTGCCCCCGCTTCTTGCCTCGGTGATATCGTACGCTGATATCATACTTTTTGCCTTTAGCATTTGTTGCCGTAAAGTTAGACCGGCCAGTTTTATCGGATTTTACATATTTACTCGTATTTTCCGAAACTGTACCTTTCTTTGCTTTGATATCTTTCTTCAGTGAATTCGCCCCGCTCTTACTCCTCCTTACCAGCATCCGCCGAATACTAGATGCCATCGCTTCGCTCTTTAAAAAATTCACCGTGTATTCCCTACCAAACGCATGATACCCCCCAAGCCAATAATCCGAGTCATATTCCGCACCATATCCTTTCGGCTGTTTTTCGGTTTCTTGATATACATCTACATAAAAAATTACTTCTGATGAATCAGGCCTATAAGAAGATTCACAATTCTGGACCTCATAATGCCATTTTACCTTTTTACTCGTCCGAGACACCATTTCGTCTTTAAAAATCGAATAACCATAATATTCCGCTTCCTGCTTAAACTTTTTCCGTTCCTTCATTGCTGCCTTATAAGTCTTTGAACTCCTCGAGATTGCTTCAATCTGCATTGTATTGGCATTAAAAACCGTAATCATCATCACCAAAGCCAAAAAACTGCATAACAACTTTTTCCTACTTTTCATAGCTCTCGCCTCCTTTTTAAAATTCTTTTGCGTTTTCTTGGACGCAAATTAACCACGTTATGCTTATATTATACTTATAAATATATTTTTTGTCAAATCAAAAAAGCGTAATCAAACTCATGAAAAACACTAGCTATTTTATTTTATTTATGTTAAAATTAAAACATCTATGGCAAACCTCACACAAACCAATAATAGTAAAAGCTCTAATAGTCTCTTGATTATTATTTTTAGCGTCTTGCTTTTGATTATTGCAAGTCTAACTATCAGTATAATTTTAATCAATCAGCCAAAAGAAGAAAATGACGAACTCTACATTGAGCCAGCTTCCCCCGAAGATGCAGCTGATTTTGCCGAGGAAATCAAAACTAAATACGAAGAAGACGGCGATTATCTCATCGAAGATGCTAAAAATGATTTTTCCAATGCTATTGATTCCCTAGATGGCAAAAACAAAGTCAAACTCACCATCGAATATGCCATCTTCTGCTACGACGATATCGACGATCATCAATCTGCTCTAAATATCCTAGAATCAGTAAAAGATATCCCAATGGACGAAGAGACCGAAATCGATTACTATTATGCCTATACCGATCTTTACGATGATATGGGCGATTTCACAACTGCCGCTAACTATCAAAATATTATTGCCAAAAAATACCCTGATATCGTAGACCCCTACGATGTATCCAAGCAAAAGGAGCTCGAGTATGAAGAAGAATAAAAAAATCTTATCCATTCTTTTTATATTTTGTTTAGGCTTTGCCAGTCTTTTATCCATTAGCAATGTTTTTGCTGGAGGATGGATTAAAGAAGGGACAGCCAGCGGTGGCGGTGGCGAGAGTAGCGAAGGCTGCGATTCAAAGTCTAACAAATACCGGGTTGACTGCGCTGGTACCTCATGGGCATTCTACGTTGCAAATAAAACAACCACAAATTCAGCAAAGTTCCCCAACAAAACCGATGCCTCCGTCAAGCCTGCCGGCTCTACTATCCCCGCCGAATGTTCCAAATACCCAGGTAAAAGTGGCTTTTATCATTTTGGTATCAATGCAAGAGGCTACAGCTACGATAAAGATCATGGTTGGGGTAATGGTGGCAAATACAACGTATATGGCCATTGGACCACCATCAATCAAGGATTCTACGATAAAAAATTAGAAGAAACTTTCAAACCTAAAAAAGTAAAACAGACGATAAAAGATACAAGCGGTAAAGAAATTTACAAAATTTATAAGACCTACAAGAGTAGTAGCAGTAAAGTCAAGGAAGACTATGTGACGGCTTATAAGAATACGCACAATGGGAATGCCCCTTCTTCAAGCAAAATCCCAAATGGTGTATGGGGGTTCTGCTACTGGCCCGAAGAACAAACCATGACAGTCTATGCTGTTGACGCCTATACCCATAGATTCATCGGGAAAACTAAATTGTTTTACCCCACCGCTAATGCAATTACAGTTGGAAATGCCCTGCAAGTATCTGGCAGAACAATCAAAGACCGGCCGCTCACTTTAACTGCCTGGAGCTATGGCGAACTTACCTGGAAAAATACTAAAAGCGTTGATAAATATACTGGCTTCGCCGGTATTAGCACTAAAGGAAGCTCCATAGTCCCCCCTAATTCTACCAAAGAGAATAATAAAATCTCCTTCAATAAATCCACCGCCAAAGTTACTGTTAGTAATATCACCAAAGACCTAAAACTCTACATCCATTACGACCGTCAAGCCAAACTAACCGTCTACGATCGTAATTACACCAAAAATACATACCTTAAGTGCAACGGGACTACCACTACCTCCGTCAACTCCGCCTGCTCTCACACAAAAGATAAAGTCACCGTATCCGCAAGCAACAAAGGTTCAGTCAAAGTAGGCCTAAACACTTCCAACTACCCCTCCGACAAATTTGAATTTATCGGCGTCACCTGTACCCTAGGTAATAAAGGAAACAAAAACAACGTCAAAAATGGCGCCTTCGTCTACCCCAATGTCTTAAAGCAGGATACATTTTGCTACGCCAACTACAAAGAAAAAGTTCCCCAAGTTACCTTCACTATCTGCCCAGTATCAACCCCAAGTTCAACAATCGGTGGCGGTGTACAGCTAAAAAGTAGCTGCACTAAAAAACCAGTCAACAAAGGCTCCAAAGCCACCATAAACATGCCATCTTCCATAACTTACAACGATAAAAAATTTACATTCCAATATTTCACTAAGAATCGCAATGGCACAAATGCCGCCCCTCCGGGCACTGCCAATGGGACCACATATTCCGAAACCATCAGTAGCGATGTAACAAGATTTGCAGCTTACGAAGATGATGACGATGATGATGATTGTGGCCATATTCATAGTAGCAGCCTTCTCAGTGAATACGTCAAAAACACCAGCATCTCCGCCTATAACCGTTGGCTTAGCCAAGTCTATGCTAAGCCTAGAGACGACATAGTCTATTGCACAAATTATAATCCAAGCTCTCCTCAAGGCAATAACGGCTATAATTACACAAACTACGAAAGAGTTGGTGGCAACTGTAACTCTACAACAAAACCCATCGGCAAATATCACGGGCAAAGAAATGATTTCATTACCCAGCAAAGCAAAGGCACTAATTCTAATGCCCTATGGGGTGGATCTACCGTAATTTCTTACACCGGTATCCCCGGTTCTACCAGCAGTCTCTTCAGAACCAATAATTACGAAAACGTCCCCACCGGAGACGTTGGTAAAACCATCGACGAACGTGCCAAAACTGTCAACAATACTCCTACCTCCGCCGATGCCTACACATTAAAATCACCAGACGGTACTACTACCCCCGGTCAATGTATTAAAAAATCTTATAAATGTCAACCACATCCATGTAATTGCCAAAGCTGCTGCACTAAAGAGGGTGGATGTTCCCCTTGTAATTGTGAAACCTGCTACTATACCTGCTATGATCACTATTCCAGAGGCTATCCAGCTACCACTAATACTTACTATTCTAATGTCGCTCAGGCCCACGTCCCTTACAACTACAACAACACCACCGAGATTACTTCTCCTACAGACGAGACAGAAAAAATCGACCCCAATACCGGCCATCATATCGTCTACGCCGGTGAGACCGAAGAAATCGAATTTGATTTTAATGTTAATAGCCGCTACAACTCTACCACTGATGGAGACTATGCTACTAAAGTAGACGATCCAAGATATAAAATTGAGATTAGTTATGATGGCAATACATATGAAACGCAGTTCAGAACTGCCGATGAGCTTAAGGTTAATCGCAGCATAACTGGCATGGACTCTTTTAGCAAAAATTATGGCTACACCATTACTATCCCAGATCTTCCAGCCGGTACTGAAATTACCGTCCGTTCTATGGTCTACCCAGCCACTAGTGGCGCCGAGACTAACTGGACAGACAAAGAAGGCAATCACGAGTGGGCCTATTCCGAACCAGTCACTTATGTTATCGCTAAACGCCCTAGCCTTGATGTTTGGGGAGGCAATATCTTCAATAACTCCGCCATTAGTACTGCTACCGCCGCTAAATATCATCTAAATGGCACCAACTATAATCCAGATTCACATAACACCGCTTACGTCTTTGGCTCATGGGGCGAGCTCGGCATGATCAGTAATGCCAGTATCCAAGGCATGGCTAGTGGTGCCACCCTCGCCAAGCCACAAGGTAGCAAAGAGAACGGCCTCGCTTACTCCCGGCGCGTACCACTCACCTTTGCCAATTATCCATCCGTTACTCCGCTCGGTCAATCCGCCGCCACTAGCCATCGTATTAGTCAAGATCGCGAGCACCTCCTCTCTAAATACTTCTTTGAAGATACCGATGTTCCTGACATTGAAGGAGATGAACCTCCATTCGATGACCCTGAGATAGATTATAATGTCGGTAATAACGTTTTCTATTATCATAGCTCTAATGATATCTCTATCTCCGAAAACACTATCGAGGCCGGTACCACCCAAGTAGTCTATTCCGAAGAAGATGTCGAAATCAATGGCAACCTCACCTACGGTAGCGATATCAACGGACGCGTCAACAATCTCTTCCACAACTTCATCAATATTCCAAAACTCATTATCTACGCTAAAAATGAAATCAAGATTGACTGTAGCGTCAACCGTATCGATGCCGTCCTTATCGCCGAGAAAGTCACCACCTGTGCCAATTCCGCAGACGATCCAGAAGACGAAGATATTATCACCGACACTACTAACTCCAATCGCCTAGTTATCTTTGGCGCTGTGATTACCGATAAGCTCGTAGCTAACCGCACCTACGGTGCCGAACCTGGCCTCAGCGGTATCTCCTCTACCAGTCCAGCCGAGATTATCATCTTCGATCCCAGCCTCTATCGTCTCGAAAATAACACCGAAGACGCTAGCCAGACCGAAGCTGCCAATGCCGACACCAAGCTAGTGACGACCTACCTCAAAGAATTATCGCCAAGATATTAAAGCAAAACTAATACTTCATCAGCGAATGCGTTATTGCCGCCGCGAGCGCATCCGCTGCATCGTCTGGCTTTGGCCTTTGCTCCATATTTAAATGCAATTTCACCATCTCCTGGATCTGCCCTTTCTTAGCCGAGCCATACCCAGTCAGAGTCTTTTTGATTTCATTTGGTGTATATTCATAAATCGGCAAATGATTTTGCTCCGCCACGAGCAGCACTAGCCCCCTTGCCTCCGCTACCGCAATCCCCGTCGTAATATTTTTCGAAAAAAACAATTTCTCTACCGACACCTCATCAGGTTTCGTTTCTTCAAAAAGCTCCCGCAAAGAATCATATAATTCCACCAACCTAGACGGCAACGGTGCTCGAATTTTGGTCGTAATCACCCCAAAATCCAATATCGTCGCATTTGCCCGCGTCGTCGTCTCAATCAGTCCAAACCCACAAATCCCAATCCCAGGGTCAATCCCTAAAATCTTCATATATATAATATATATTATTTCACATATTTTATCAAAGTCTCTCTAAGGTCTTTGACCGGGACCACGAATTTGTCATGTATAGTCCTCGGCGCTATCGCATGTAAGAACCCCAACTTTTTGGCCTCCGCAATCCTCTGGTCCGCCCGGAAGGCCGAGCGAATCTCCCCACCTAGCCCCACCTCGCCAAACACTACATATTCTTCCCCCAGTTTTCGCTCCGAAACCGCCGATGCTATCGCCATACAGACTGCGAGATCTGCCGCCGCGTCATTTAATTTCATCCCACCCACCACATTAATAAATATATCCTGATCAGATAGTCTTAACTTCGTCCGCCTCTCTAGCACCGCAATTAGTAGATTCAGCCGATTAATATCAAACCCACTTGCCGTCCGCTTCGGGTAACCAAAATTAGATTTAGTCGCTAGCGCCTGTATTTCTACTAGCAGTGGCCGATTTCCCTCCAAAGTCGCCAGTATCACCGAACCATCCGTATTTGTCCTCTCCGCAAGCAGTGCCGCCGATAGATTTTGTACTTCACTTAGCCCCTCTGCCCCCATCTCAAATATCGCCACTTCATTGGTCGAGCCAAACCGATTCTTTACAGCCCTTACCGTCTTAAATCCACCATATCTATCCCCCTCAAAATTCAGCACCACATCCACCAAATGCTCCAGCACCTTCGGCCCAGCCAAAGTCCCATCCTTTGTCACATGCCCTACGATAATCACCGCCGTATCGGTCGCCTTCGCCGCCCGGATAATCAAATTTCCACAATTCGTCACCTGCGACACCGTCCCTGGCGCCGACGATATTTCATTCATCGCCAGCGTCTGAATCGAATCCACGATTACTAAATCAAATCCCCCCTCCTCAATCGTCTTTGCGATATCATTTCCCGAAGTCGAGGCCGCAAAGTTCAAATTTTCCTTCGCCGCCCCCGCGCCTAGCCTCTCCGCCCTTAGCTTCACCTGCCCCGCACTTTCCTCGCCCGAAACATATAGCACCTTCTTGCCCTGCCGTGCGATTTCCGTACAAATCTGCATCAATATCGTAGATTTCCCAATCCCCGGCTGCCCCGCAAGGAGCGATACCGACCCCACCAATATCCCTCCGCCCAGCACCGTATTGAGATCTTCAAATTCCGTTACTAGCCGTGCCTTGGCATCACTCGGCACCACGCTAGATAATTTCACAAAGTCCAGCTTCTTCCCCGATGCCTGCCCGCGAGAGATAGCCGTCTTTTTTTCTTGTTCGTCTGCCACTACCTGCTCCACTAGCGAATTCCAAGCCGAGCAATTCGAGCACTGCCCCGCCCACTTCCTATAAGTCGCCCCACATTGCTGGCATACAAAATTAGATTTAGCTTTCATTTTTATCAAAATTCTCCCTCAGCCATTTATCGGCTGGCCCCGCCGTCATCAAGATTACCAAATAACCATCCGCCAAATATTTTTCTATTTCCTCTTTTAACCTATCTCCCATTTCCGCAGCCTCCGCCACTTCGAAATTTTTCAAACTAGCAATAAAATCTTCCGGCTTCAAAATCGCCAACTCCGGATCTTCTCGCGTCAGATAAGTCGGCAGCCAATAAATTTTACCCGCCCCCACAAAAGCATCCGCATATTCTTTAAAAATTTCATGCTGCCGGATATTCTGATGTGGCTCATAGATCACCACCACACCCCGCTTACCATCCATCTCCGCCGCTTCCCTCGCTATTTCTATCGTCGCTACGATTTCCTCTGGATGATGCGCATAGTCAGAATACAGCCCATCTGCGATTCTCTCAAATCTTCGCCCCACCCCCGGGAAATCATTTAGTATTCTTAGTATCTCACCAAATCCCCTATCAGAAATCTCACTCACTGCCATCGCCGCCAGCACCCCATCATGCCGCCGCGCCTCCCCCACTATCCGCACATCAGCCGCCGCAAAATCAACTTCTGGCACCTTTTCTATCACCTTTTCACTTTGTGATTTAAATTCTGCAAACGCCTGCTTATAGTCATCTTCCGTCTTATATATATCCGGATGGTCATAAGATACTTCCGTAATTACCGCCAGCCACGGATGGAACTTGAGAAAATTCCGATCGTACTCATCCGCCTCATACACAAAATATTTATCACCCTCATGATATGCTCCGCTCGGCGCAAACCCTAGCGTCGACCCTACTACATACGACACCGGCAGCCCCATCTTTAGTGCAATATAGACTATCATCGCCGTCGTCGTGGTCTTGCCATGTGTCCCCGCTACCGCTATCATTTTTAGTCCCAATTTTTCTACCAAAAAATTTGTAAAGTCATCTCGCTTTGATACTTTTACCCCCGCCTCATTTGCTAGTTTTAATTCCGCGTGAGTAGCCGGCAATGCCGAAGTATATACAAACCAATCCACCCCCCTCTCTAGTTGCCTCCGCAAAAACTCTCCATCCTGCGGCCCAATTTTTACCTCAATTCCCGCATCCACCAATTCATCATAAATCGCTCCCTTACCCAGATCCGACCCCACCACTTCAAACCCAGCCGACTTTGCCATCAGCGCCAATGGCCCCATACCTGTCCCGCTAATTCCCGAAATATAAATCCTCATTTTCCCTCCGACATTTAATATGATATAATTATTATACAATGAAACTAGATTCAGAACAAGCCATGCTAGATTTTGGCGCCGATTTTGCCCAAAAATTGCTAAAAGACAGCAAATTAAACCAAGTCATCGAGCTAGTCGGCGACGTCGGCTCCGGCAAGACTACTTTTACTCGTGGCCTTGCCGCCGGACTAAGCATCAAAGAGCCTATCACTAGCCCCAGCTTCACTATTTCCAAGTCTTACGCTTTTTCTGATCTTCAAAACAATACCAAAATCCTCGATCACTACGATTTTTACCGCCTAGACGACCCCGGCCTCATGCTCGAGACTCTAGAAGATTCCATCAAAGACGGTCATCTCGTCGTCCTCGAATGGGCCGATTCCGTAGAAAACATCCTACCAAGAGACCACACCAAGATCACCATCAAATTAAACGACGACGACACTCGCGAGGTCATATTATGAAACTTTACTTAGATACTTCCACCCCAGTCACCATTTTAAAATTAGATGAAAAGACCTACGAATGGGAATCCGGCCGCGCTCTCGCCGAGCAATTGTTACAATTTATCAAAAATAAACTTTCCGAAAACGGCAAATCCTGGCAAGACATCGAAGAAATCACCTTTATGTCTGGACCCGGCTCTTTTACTGGCCTTCGCATCGGTGCCGCCGTAGTTAATACTATGTCTCATGAATTAAATATCCCATTATATAATCACCACGGAGAAAAACAAAAAATCATCCTCCCAGATTATGGCCGTGCCGCCAATATTACCGCTCCCGTAAAATAGCCCTCGCTATCATCATAGCAAACACCGAACACACCACCGCCAGTACCCCCGCCGTGGTCATTATAACCATGTTTCCTTTTATAGTACTTGGTCTCGTTGTCTTGCTCACCCCTAGCGGTGCCTCCTGCCCATAATTTTCATAGGCCACTTCCGTACCATCCGCATCTGCCAATTTTACATTTGCTACATTTACGCTCACTCCAGTCAAAGTCATCCTAAATACCGACTCTCCCGTATCTCTATCTGCATGAAAAATCCGTATCATTTCCTCCGCCCCCTTTGCCACCATCACACCCGTAGGAGCCATCTCCTCCTCTATTCCCGCATAGATCTCTCCAGTTTCTGTGATCTCAAATCTCGCTATCTTTGCCGCATGCACTCCACCCATATCAATCACTAATTTATCCCCCACATAGACAAAAGTATCATCATCCGCCTCCACTTCAAAACTCTCCGCCCCATTCATTTGTATCACCACCGGCACCGCCAAACTCATCGTAAATAAATGATTATGCCCATCCTTATTTACCTTATCGCCAGCACTAAATCTTTCCTCATCCAGCGGATAAAAATCCTCACTCCCATAGCTAAATTCACCCACTTCTCCATTTTTATAAGTTAAATTCGCCGTCTTGGCATATCTTTTACTCTTCCCCTCGACTTCCGAAAACCATCGCTTCATATTTTTCACACCCCGATTCGGTAGTAACTTTCCACCTTTTGCTACCAGCAAGTGTTCTCCATCTAATTCCGACTCCACCAACCCCTGCTCCATCGCCTCATCTTTGTATCCGCAACTCGTCCATTCAAATTGCCGCGTTTTTAGCTTCTTCGCTTTCTTCATATCATAAATATTCACACACGGGTCCTGTTTCTGATCCAAAAACAGAGCCGGCAGCTGCACACTCCCCCCATCCATCTTGGCACTAGCCAGTACCGCTTCCGTCCTATTAGCTACCTTCTTTTCTCCCAAATCTTTGGTCATCCCGCTAATCGTCATCATCGCTGCCACCATCACCACCAAAACCACCCCGAGCACCACCCCCAAGACCATCCTAGTTCGCTTTATCCTTTTTGTCATTTCCTATTTAAATTATAAAGCTAGCGCTTCGGCTCGTCAAGATTAAATCCCCAATGCTTTATCCGACAACATTTCCGCATTAAACGGTTTTTCTTCTGTTCCCATTTCTTCTACTTGATTCTTTAATTCTTCCTCGTATTTTTCCAAATCCCCCATCGTCATCTCCCCCGTCTTGTCAAATTTATAATCTTCCGCCTTCTCTTCTTCTACCACTTCCGCCTCATCCGGCAAATACCCCGGCCGCGACCGATCCAAGTAAATATCTCCCGAATTATGATATATGAGAAGCGACACCCCAGTCGTCACTCCTGCAATCACCACCGAAATCACCCCCAGCCACACCAAATTCCATTTTTTCCAATTTCTCTTTGCGCCAGTTTTCTTCTTCGCCTTTGTATTTTTTGCCTTCTTTTCCTCTACCATCACAGCTCCTTCTTCAGCGCGTTAACTAGTTTCAAATGATCCGAAATCAAAGTCCGAAGTTTCAAAGTATCCTGCTCTACTACTTTTCGCTTCTGCCGCACTACTACCAACTTATCATAAAATTCCTGTGGTTTCTCACAATTCATCGCCACCAGATTCTCCAATTCTTTTTGATAACTCACAAAATCATTCACAAACAGCGTCCTAGCTCCACTATAATTATTCTGATTCTCCACCAATTCCGCGTTCGAAAGATTATTATCCACCAACCGCACGTTTAACGGCGTGATAAAATTCTCCAAAATCTTCTCATAATATTCCCCGAGAAACACCCGCACCCTAGAATCATCTCGCTGCACCTTTTTCAAATTCACATGGATTTCATCACAATTTTCTTTGATCTTAGCTTGCTTTTCTTCGCTAATCTCCGTCTTTTCTTCTTCTGCCGTTACCGTCGCACCACTAAGCATCGCCACTAAGCCTAAACTCACCGCAAAAATCATTACCATCCAAATTTTCTTCATAAATAAATTATACCACAAATCTAGTCTCGCTTCAGCATCACCGTAAAAGCTTCTGGCGGGATATCCACTTTGCCAAATCTCTTCATCCGCGCCTTTCCCCGTTTCTGCTTCTGAAGTAGTTTTGCTTTTCTATCTCTATCCCCAGTATGTATCTTTACCGTCACATCCTTACGATACGCTCCAATCGTCTCCCGCGCGATAATCCGCGCCCCGATCGCCGCCTGGAGTGCCACCTCGTAATTCTGCCGCGGGATTACTTCCTTTAGTTTTTTCGTGATTTCCCGCCCTATCGCGTCTGCCTCGCTCCTATGCGCCATCACCGAAAGCGCGTCCAGCTTCGTCCCCGCCACTAAGACATCCACTCGTACCAAATCCTCCGCCCGATACCCGTCAATCTCATAGTTAAACGACGCATACCCGCTCGTAGCCGACTTCAACTGATCATAAAAATCCGTCAGCAAATTCGCCATCGGCGCCTCAAAATCTATCACCGCTCGTTCCTCAATATAGGACAAATTCGTCTGCTGCCCCCGCTTAGAGTTAATCAAATTCAACACATTCCCGATCATTTCCTTTGGCACGATAATCTCCCCCTTCACCCAAGGCTCCCGGATTTCTAAAATCTCACTCATATCAGGGAGATCCGCCGCCGACTTGATCTCTATCACCTCGTGCCCATCCTCTGTCTTTGCGGTAATTTCCGAGGCGCTATTATTATTCGCCTTTTTATTTAACACCACTTCATAATTCGTCGACGGATTTGTCACGATTAAATCCAGTCCAAACTCCCGCTCCAGCCTTTCCTTTATAATATCTAGATGAAGAAGCCCAAGGAACCCAATCCGAAGACCAAATCCCAAAACTGGCGAATTCTCTGGCTCAAACTTCAGCGCCGAGTCCGACAGCGCCAGCTTCTCCACCGCCTCTCTTAGATCCTTATATTGATCATTCGAAACTGGGAAAAACCCCGCATACACAAACGGTAATACTTCCCTATACCCAGGCAATGGCTCGAGCGCCGGATCCTTAGCTAGTGTCACCGTATCCCCCACCTTCGCCTCCTGAGTGGTCTTCAGATTCGTTACAATGTAGCCAATCTCACCTGCCTTTAAGCTTTCCTTCGGCGTCATCTTCGGTGTCAAAGTCCCCACTTCCAGCGCCTCATCCTTTGATTCCGTCGCCATCATCAAAATCTCACTCTTCCCCCGAATCTCCCCCTCAAACACTCTGACATACAGCACCACCCCCCGGTAGTCATCGAAATAGCTGTCAAAAATCAAAGCTTTAGTTTCTGTCTTAGTATCAGTATTAATTTTAATGTCAAGATCAATCAATCTATCCAAAATCTTATCAATATTGAATCCTGTTTTTCCAGAAACTTGGATTATCTCATCCTCCGAGCACCCCAGCAGGTTCACGATTTCTTTCGTGACTTTTGGTACATCCGCCGCGGGCAGGTCTACCTTATTTATCACCGGGATTATCTTGAGATCTTGTTCCATCGCGAGATATACATTCGCCAGCGTCTGCGCTTGCACCCCTTGCGTCGCATCAACCACTAGCACCGCGATCTCCACCGCCGCCAGCGACCGCGACACCTCGTATGAAAAATCCACATGCCCCGGCGTATCAATCAGATTCAGCGTGTACCCCTTCCACTTCATCGTCACCGGCGCCAATTTAATCGTGATCCCCTTTTCTCGCTCCAGTTCCATAGAGTCGAGCAATTGCGATTTCATCTCTCGCTTAGTTACCGTCCCCGTTATCTCCATCATCCGGTCCGCAATCGTCGACTTCCCATGGTCAATATGCGCAATAATACAAAAATTCCGTATTTTCTCCATTAATACCCCATTATACCACATTTACGCATTTTTGTCAAAATAATCTCCAAATCACCCCTGTCGGAGCTATTTCACATCCTTCATAGAAAGCGACAATTTGCCATTATCGATCGCCACTAGCTTCACCCGTACCTTATCTCCTACGTGCAGTACTTCCTCTACCTTTTTCAACCTCTTGTCGCTGATCTGTGAGATATGTAGCATCCCGTCAACCCCAGGAAGAATATTCACAAAAGCGCCAAAATCTTTTATCGTCACCACTACCCCTTCATAGACTTTACCCACCTCTGGCTCCTCGGTCAGCTTTTTAATCCATTCAACCGCTTTCTTGATCGCTGCAGCATCCGTCCCTGCTACCGTCACTAGGCCGTCTTCAGCAATGTCCACTTCCGCCCCAGTCTCCTCAGTAATCTGATTAATCGTCTCCCCACCCTTACCTATCACCGAGCCGATTTTCTTCGGACTAATCTTTACCTTCTCAATCCTCGGCGCATTTTCCGACACTTCCGCTCTCGGCTTCGCGATTACATCTGTAATATGATTCAAGATAAACATCCGCCCCTCGTGACTCTGCTTAATCGCCTTTTCCAAAATCTCTACCGGCAACCCATGCACCTTCATATCCATCTGAAGTGCAGTCACCCCTTCCGTCGTCCCTGTCACCTTAAAATCCATATCTCCAGAGAAGTCCTCTGCATCCATCAAATCCGTCAGCACATAGGCCTTATCAATATCATCCGCGGTGATCGGTTCCCCCTTAGGTACATCTACCATCAGCCCCATCGCTACCCCTGATACCGGCCGCTTCAAAGGCACACCCGCATCCATCAAAGCCATACAAGACGAGCAAGTCGCCGCCATAGAAGTAGAGCCATTCTGCGACATAATCTCTGTCACGCTCCGAATCGCATACGGGAACTCTTCCTCAGAAGGCAACACCGGAAGCAGCGCCCGCTCTGCCAAATACCCGTGCCCGATCTCTCGGCGCCCTGGCGAGCCCATCCGCCCTGGCTCCCCCACCGTATAAGACGGTGCATTATAATGATGCATATAACGCCGCTTACCATTAGTTACTTCCATCGTATCCACCTCTTGCGAGTAGGATAGAGGTGCCAAAGTCACAATATTCATCGCCTGTGTCACCCCTCTGGTAAATAGTGATGATCCATGCGTCCTTGGCAAAATAGATACTTGTGACGACAGAGGTCGCACCTCGTTTAATTTCCGCCCGTCTGGCCGCACGCCGTCCTCTACAATCCCCCGCCGCACCTCAGCAAACACCGCCAGCTCAAACGCTTGATCATATACATCGCGCAAGTTCTCATCGTACCAAGCTACCTTCTCGTTATCCGTCTCCCCCTGACCTTTTTCTAAAGCAAACTGATCATGCATCGCATATTTGAGATCATCTAACATCTGTGCTCGTTCCATCACGTTCCCCCGGATCTTTGAACCAAATTTGCCCTCAGTCCACTTCATTACTTCTTCTTTTACCTCTTCAGACGGCAAAACTAACTCATATTCCTGCTCTGGCGCATCCACCTGCTTTTGCAGCTCTCTCTGGAGGTCTAGCACCGGCTGCACTTTGTCTACCGCCCAATGCATCGCCTCGATAATCATATCCTCCGGGACTTCCTTTGCCCCTGCTTCTACCATTACTACCTTGCCATCCTTACAGGCCACCACTAGGTCCAAAGGCGATTTTTCCCGCTCTTCCGGCGACAAAAATCCCTTGAACTCACCTCCGATTCGCCCAATCCGAATCCCCGCTACCGGCCCGTCAAATGGCACCCCAGCATTCATTAGCGCCGAAGACGCCGCGATCATCGCCACCACATCCGGCCGAAAGCTCGGGTCCATCGACAGTACAGTACAGACTACCTGCACCTCTTGCCGATACCCCTTCGGGAACAGAGGTCGAATCGGCCGATCGATTAGCCGCCCTATTAGCACCGCTTCGTCTGCTGGCTTTCCCTCTCTCTTAATAAACCGCGACCCCGAGATCTTCCCCGCCGCATACCATTTCTCTTCGTAATCTATAGAAAGCGGGAAAAAGTCCTGCACCACCGGTTTTGTCCCTACCACTACCGAGCCCAGCACCACTGTCTCCCCGTACTTCACCAGCACCGAAGAAGTCGTCCGGAACCCTACTCTGTTTACCTCTAGAGACAGCTCCCGCCCTAGCCACTCCGTCGAGACTCTCAGAGTTTTTTTACCATTTGGATTAATAATTTCCATAAAATTCCTTTCTTAGGAAAACTTCAGGTATCAACCGTCTATCACTCTAGACGCTTCATATCTGCCGTCTTCCTAAATTAATTTAACTACCTCTATTATATCAAATATTGCTTTTTTACGCAAAACGTGCTATAATAGTAGAGCATCTATAAATTAGCATTACCTAAAAGGGGGTAAAAGATGAGTAACTTAATGAATTTCCAGGTCTCTTATCAAGCAAATCAGTCGCCAAATTTTGGCAAAATCTTGGTCAAAGACCTAAAACTACCCGACACTTCTAACGGATTCGGCTTGCTCACCAAAATTTGGAAGAGTAGTGGTAAATTCCTATCAAAAAGCCATAATCTTGAAGTTGTCGATGTTTTCAGGGAAAAACGAGTCGAGGGTGGCTACGAATGTGTTTTCACTATCAAACACAGTTCTATCCAAGACCTCGGAACTCACGGTCGCGAAGATTTCATCAGAGAGCAAATCTGGCAATTCGGCAGGATTCTCAGAATCTTCCTCTCTAGCGAAAGCTACGAGAGATACTGCGATTACCTTGCAAACAACCAGCCAAACCCTCTAGTATGCAATCGCATGCTGGACGATTTTCTAAAAGAAGCTGGTTTTGCAGCATAGACGATTGCCATTCGTCTATTTTCCTCCAATCATGGCCCGCCTCGGCGGGTCATTTTATTGCCTTATAGTTGACTTTTTAAGCCATTTATGCTATAATAGAAGTAATTGAGCTTATGCTCAAGCGTACCTTTAAACCAGCATTTATACTTAGGGGGTAAAAAATGCAAACAGAAAACAACGTCACAATAGAAGAGATTGAACAGTTTCAAGAGGAGTACAACGAATACGCAGTTGAGTGCAAATGCGCCATTCGCATCCTCCGCGCCAAGTTTGACAATCTTCGCCAGACAGGCGATATCTCCTTTAATTACTACGATCGCATCAAATCATACGAAAGTTTGATCGACAAGTGCGACCGTCGTGGCTATGAAACAAACATGGGAGATGTCAAGAAAAAAGTCCGCGATATCGCCGCTATGCGCGTAGTCACCATCTTTAGAGACGACATCTACAAGATGGTCGAAGATATCAGGCTTTTCCCTGGCGTCAGCATCGTCGACGAGGACGATTACGTCAAAAATCCCAAGGATAACGGTTATTCCTCCTATCACATCACTGTGATAGTGGAGAATACCGTCGGCCGAGTCCCCAAAAAGACTCCAGTCGAAATCCAGGTGCGGGATAATGCCATGGAGTTCTGGGCTCAGATGGAGCATGAAATCTTTTACAAAAAAGATCACAAAGATGCTGAAACTGAGAAAGCCCTAAAAGAAATCGCGGATAACATGACCGAAGCCGCCGAGCTAGCCGTCAGACTTCGCGACAACACCAAGGCCAAAAAAGCCGAGGCTGATGCCAAGAAAAAGAAAAAGGAAGCCTAATTTCTTCTATCGCACTTTAACTCAAAACCCGCCAATCGGCGGGTTTTTCTTATTTCCGAAGTCCTAACTTAGAAATAGTCTTCTTATATAGTGCGAAATCTGTCCGCTCCAAGTACTTGAGCAATTTCTTCCGCTTTCCTACCATCTGGATCAACCCCCGCTTCGCCATAAAATCGTGCTTGTTTTGCTTCACATGCTCGGTCAATTCCTTAATCCGCGCCGTCAAAACAGCCACCTGCACCTCAGAAGATCCGACATCTTTCTCGCTCCGCGCGACTTTTGAAGCCGCCTTCACCTTATTCTCTTTTGTAATCATAGAGATATTATACCACACCCCTTAAAACCAGTCAACACCTCTTTTTTATGTTATAATAGACTTATGTTATATTTAAACACTAAGTTTTATGGCGCCCCTGTTCTAAATCTCGAGCTCGGTGGCCCTGTTGCCAGCCTCGCCGAGGAAATCATCGATCCCGATTCTTTAAGTATCCTTGGATTTTTCACCGAAGGCTCTCCCTCCGGCCGCGCCGCCAATATCCTCCCAACCTCTAGCATCCGCGAATTCTCGGGTTACGGCGCCGTCATCGATAGTAACGACGATTTCGTTAGCAGAAGCGACGTTATCAAAATCGACAAAGTCCTAGATTATAATTTTCACCTAGTCGGCCTTAAAGTTGAGACCAAAAAAGGTACTCACCTAGGCAAAATCATCGGCTTTACCACCGATCCTTCTGATTTCAAAATCCAGCAAATCATCGTTCATCGCCCCTTACTAAAAAGCTTTTCTGATCCAGAGCTCACCATCCCCCGCCGCGAGATCACCGAAGTCTCCGACACCAAAGTCATCGTTAAAGACGAAGAAGACGTCATCAAAAAACGCGCCGAAAAAGAGGATTTCATCCCCAACTTCGTCAACCCCTTCCCCACCCACCAGCCCGGCCACGCCCCCTCCGCCATCGGAGAAAAGGAATAATAGAGCCCACCCCCAAATAAGAGTAGTGCACCAATATAGTTTGCGCTGTCTACTTTTAAGGACACAGTTCATTCGCTACTGGCTAATACACCTAATAGAGAAGCCGAACCTGCGATCACTGCTACGGGCGGAGTAGATACCCGAGGTAAGGACGTACAGGTTGTAGCGATTCGTACCATTGCTCGCCGTAGTAGACCACCAGAGGCCGCTGCTACCCTGATCGTAGGGCGTACCAGAGCCGAAGTAGCCGGAGAGGGGCAAATGGAGCGCGTCGCGGTAGGTATCATAAGTGGTATAGTAATTACTATAAAGATTCTGGAAGTCTCCACTAGAACCGCCAGATGGCAGTTTCCAGCCCTTCGGGCAGACATCGTAGCTAGCTACGGTAGATGTACTAGATGAACAAATAGTATCTAGCGTAACAGCACAATAATTGTAATAGACTCCTATCTTCCAGTTACCAGCCTTACTCTTGGTATCACTGCCTTCTGGGACTACATCTTTTGATGCGTCATTGATGTAGGAAGCGACGTAGCTATTTTGCGAGCTAGAAGTCCAGCCAGTCCTAATTGTGTCATTCCAAGTCTTGGTAGTATTTATATGCGTATTAGTACTGTCCATAGTGATATAGCTACCATTACCCTGATCATCCTTGCCGTTGAAGGCGAGGTTGTCTAGCATCCAGCATTTTCCGTCTGCGAGCTTACCTACGTTATATTCTATTCCATCCCTAGCATCTTCTAGTGTGGTAGTATCGCCTATGTTTAAGCTACTGCAAGCAAAGTTTTGCATAGATGCTCGCCAGATAGCTGTCAATGTTACGTTACCTGTGGGGGTGTAGCTAGCTCCGGCTTGGTAGGTATTGCCCGTGCATGTGCCACTGGTTATAGCAGAATCACACCAGCCTCCGAATATTTTGGTGCCATTAGACGGCGTTGGTAAGGTCACGGAGGTACCTCGGACTTGCTCCGAGGTGGGAGTGACAGTCCCGCCATTAGCATTGTAGGTTATAGTGTATAGCGGGAAGCTATAGCCAGTAGCAACAAAGTTAATAGTATTATTGTATTCTCCGGATTCTTTGGTGGAGGAGGCTTTGGCGCCTATTTTAAACTTCATAGTATCGCCAGTACTAGCGGAGATGTCGTCTGTGTCTAGGAAGGTCATTGTGTTAGAACTATTGTACAAAGGGAGGCCAGTATAGCCGGTATTACCAGTGCTACCTTGCCAGGTAGTACCGCCGTCTAGAGAATACGAGTAGCCCCAAGTGTTAGCATCAAAGTCACTAAGAGTGGCTTTGTTATTACCATAGCCTATATTAGTGAAGGTTTTAGTAGTGTCTGCTGTATTATATAGTGCATCTGCAGTATAGTCTGTGCTACCTACTGTGCCAGTGAGTTTGTAGCCGTATGGGTTGTTGCTGAGGACAGTGACATCTAGGATGCTACTATCTGCGGACTGGCCTGGAAGCAAGTTATCTATGGAGACCTTATCGTCCGACAAAATAATCGTGAGGGTATCGTTAATCGTGAATGATTGGTCTATACTGGTTTGGTATTCCAGAGCACTAGCGGAGGTTGCTAGCGGATTATACCCCCCCCCCAGCAAGCCCTAAGGCTGTGGAAAAGATTACAGCAGCCGCAAAACCTGCCACACCAAAAACCC
>JAZRPP010000021.1:0-1573 GCA_045649285.1 Candidatus Nanosyncoccus sp.
CACTTCGTAGCGATGACGGTGGCGCTCAATCACTTTCACTCGCCCATCTTTTAGTACCTTAGTACCATCAATATAAGCACCATCATCAAACGACTCTCTATAATAATCCGCAATCCTAGAGCCAGCCTTGAGCGTCGCCGGGTAATCGCCTAGGCGCATCGTGCCACCAGTCGACTCTTTCCCTTTTTGCCCATCCATAATATATATAACATTCTTAAAATCACGCGGTTTCTTAAACCCTGGATCCCCAAGAAATTCTTCGCTCCCCGCGCCAGGTAGCCCCCCGCGCCTTGCCGCCGCAATACATGCCGCCTGAAGTCCTAAGCATAGTCCAAGATATGGCTTATCATTTTCTAGACAATAATCTGCCGCTGCAATCTTACCTTCAACGCCACGCAAACCAAATCCGCCCGGCACCACTACGCCATCCATTTCTGACAAAGTCTTGAGCGTCCTAGCTTTAACATCTCCATCGCCCGACAAATCCTCAGCATTGATCCATTTCAGATCCAGATTCACTTCGTTCCAAGCTGCAGCAGCCTTCAGAGCTTCCGTCACGCAGATATATGTATCTTCGTTCCCAACATATTTCGCCACCAAACCAACCTTCACAGTCTTATCGTATTCTGACGAGCGTCTTGCTGAATATTCCATCCAGCGCGACATGTCTGGCTCCGAATCGTCCCCCACAAAATCATTCAAAATCTCTAGCACTCCAGACTTCAAAACGTTAAACGGTACATCATACACAGAAGAAATATCAGGCAAATTCACTACCGCTTCACCAGAAATCCCAGAAAACGCCGCAATCTTCTCGCAAATCGCTCGTGGACACGGCTTTTCTGTGCGTACACAGACAATATCTGGAATAATCCCAAATCCACGAAGATCCTTCAATGCATTCTGCGCTGGCTTAGTCTTTAGTTCTTTGCTCGTATTAATCCATGGTACATATACTACAGACAAATACAAACAGTTCCGCCGCCCAACTTTATTTGCAAACAGCCTAATCGCCTCAATAAACGGCAGCCCCTCATAATCCCCTACTGTTCCACCAATTTCTACAATATGAATATCACTCTCGGCGCTCGCCTTCTCAATTTTCTCCATCACAAGATTAGTAAAATGCGGCACCAGCTGCACGGTCTTTCCGTGGAATCCGCCCGCACGCTCCCGCTCAATCAGTTCTTTGTAGATTGATCCAGAAAGCGTAATAGAATAGCGACTCGTTTCAAAATCCAGGAATCTCTCATAGTGCCCCAAGTCCAAATCCGTCTCTACGCCATCATGCGTCACATAACATTCACCATGTTCCACTGGGTTCAAAAGTCCTGCATCGACATTTAGGTATGGATCGCATTTTTGCATCGTCACCTTATAGCCCTTAGCTTTCAGGATAGCGCCCATCGAAGCCGCTGTGATTCCCTTGCCTACGCCAGACAAAACACCACCAGTCACGAAAATGTACTTACATTTTTTCTTAGAAACCACAGACACCTCCTCTTGCCCAACCCATTACGCTTATGCTTAATATTTACCCCCTATTTTACCATACAAAAACCGAAAAAACACC
>JAZRPP010000022.1:0-9016 GCA_045649285.1 Candidatus Nanosyncoccus sp.
ATCGGGGGTGGGGGATTATTCCGAGAAGAAGGAGAAGGAGCGGACTTTGTATTGCAAGGGGGAGAAGGTATTTCTGGTAGTAAATCCGCATACGTGGGAGCTACGGTGCGAGGATAAATTGGCACGAGTTTTGATAGAAAAGTATGAATCGGTGATGCAGAGCCGGTATTTTGGGCGGGGTGGGATAGAGATTGTGCCGTCGTCGCAACTGGATGAGACAGAGGTGGAAGATTTGGTGCGACTGAGTTATAATTTGTCGTAAATATGGTGCAGGTATTGACTTTTTGAACTGTTTATGGTATAATGAGAGTATAGGTACTTTAACAGTATAATCTTTCACATATAGGGGAGGAAGAAGAATGGATATTGAGAAAATTTTAAACAGTATAGTCGTAGTAGGGATTGTATGGTTGGTTATTTGTACAGTGAGTATGATATTTGAAGAGCGACCGCAAACGGACGTGGCAGACAGTAGTAAACTGGAGGATGAAATGCATGAGTTTGATAGAGCAGAATATTTGGAGACGGCGAAGTGGGGAACTTTGGAAAAAGAACTAGAGAAGATTGGAGTTTCTGACATCTGGTATGAGAGCTGGAGTGACCGTGTAATAAATGACGAGCTAATACCAGCTGACTTGTCGGACCTGAAAATTTTGAGAGGAAGGATTAATAAGAAGATTACTTTTGAGGTCCAAGAGAGATCTGACACTAGCAGTTATGGTAATTGTGAGGACAATTTGGTTTTTACCATTAATGGTGTAAAAATCAATGCAACCGATCGAAGTATTGAGCTGAATGAGGACGACAAACTCTATGTGTCTTGTAATGGTAGGATATTATTGACACAGAATCAGATGGATTGCATCAAGTATCTAAAGGATGGTGGCAAAATTAAGGAGCCGCATTTGAGCTATGGATATGACACCGTGGAAGATTGGCTGCAAACAAAACCCGCAGAAATGCGGGTTTTTGCTTGTGCTTTTTGAAAAATGTATATATAATATATAGTATGGATGGGTATATTTTAAATCACAAACAACCAACAAAAAAAGATTTCCTGGATACGGCAGATTTTGACCAGTCGGAGATTTTGGATATTATCAATACTTCGCGGTTAGTGCGAGAATTTATCAAGAGTGGGCATTATTTGAATTCGCTGTTTCATAAGAACCTAGCGATGCTGTTTGAGCAGAAGTCGACGCGGACGCGAGTGAGTTTTGAGGTGGCGATGAGCCAGCTAGGCGGGCATGCGCTAAATCTAGCACCAGGAGCGATTCAGCTAGGTGCGCACGAGACCATCCAGGATACGGCTAAAGTGTTTGGCCGGATGTGTGATATGGTAATGGCTCGAGTAGATCGGCACGAGTCGATCGTGGATCTGGCGAAATATTCTGGTGTACCGACGATTAACGGAATGAGTGATAGAGTACACCCGACGCAAGGGATCGGGGATATGATTACGGTGATTGATCACTGGCCGGAAGGCAAAAATCCGAGTGAGGTAAAGATTATCTTTGTGGGCGATGCAACGCAGGTGTGCAATACGATTTGTGAGATTTCGACAAAGCTGGGGATGAACTTCGTGCATTATGGGCCGGCGGAGCATAAGATTTCGGATGAATGGCTGGAGATTGGTAAAAAGAATGCAGAGCAATATGGTGGCTCGGCTATTTGGAGTGATGACCCGAAGGTGCTTGAAGGGGCGGATTTCCTATATACGGATGTATGGTATGGGCTGTATGATAAAGAGACGCCAAAAGAAATATATATGAAAGATTTTTATCCGAAGTACCAGGTAAATGAAGAGATGCTGGCGGCAACAAAAAATCCGAAGGTAGGGTTCCTACATTGTTTGCCGGCAAACCGGAATGAAGAAGTGACAGATGCAGTGCTAGACGGGCCGAACTCGCTGGCATGGGACGAAGCGGAGAATCGGCTGACGGCACAGAGAGGGCTGGTACTATACTTTGGCGGAGTGGCGCAGGCGACTTTGGACTATATCCGCGATATTCAAGAAAAAGGACAAAAGTAGTGATGATAAAAAATTTAATAAAAAAGGAGGCTAAATAATGCCAAAGAAAAAATATAAGTTCAGGCTGTTTTCAGCGGTGCTGGCGACGGTTTGTATAATTCTCGTGGTAGATGCTGTGGCACCGACCGCATCGATTGGGAATTCGATGTATATATGGTGGGCGATTATGCTTATTGGTTTCTTTGTGCCTTATGCTTTGATTTCGGCAGAGCTGGGTACGCAATATCCGAGTGAAGGCGGGATGTACACTTGGATCAAAAAGGCCTTTGGCAAAAAATGGGCGGGGAGAGTCGCTTGGTTCTATTGGGTGAACTATCCGCTATGGATTGCCTCCTTGGCTGACCTTATTACTACGCTAATCATGCAGATGTTTGGGATTGAGCTGCCACTGACGTCGGTGCTAATCATCCAGATGGTGTATATCTTCCTAGTGACGGTACTTGGGATGCTACGAATTAGCCAGTCTGACTGGGTGGCGAATATCGGGGCGATTATCAAAATTGTGATCTTGACTGGGGTAAGTATCCTTGGGTTCTACATCTTATTCACTCAGGGGACGGCAAATCCGATCGAATCGTGGCAGGATTTTGTGCCGCTAGCTTCGGCGGATGGCGGGATCGACTGGGCGGGGCTTTCCTTTGTATCGCTAATTATCTTTAATATGCTTGGGTTTGAGGTCGTGGGGACATTTTATGATGACATGGATAATCCAAAGAAACAAATCCCACAGGCGATTCTACTTGGTGGGATACTAATTGCGATTTTCTACATTTTGCCTTCGTTTGCACTTGGAGTCGGGACACCGTTTGCGGAGATTTCGACTGATACGGGGGTACTAGATGCGTGGGAAATCTTGCTGACAAATGCGGGGGTGTCTGTCGAGGCGATTTCGGCGATCTTGATGGTCGTAGGGACGCTATTTATCATTACTTTGATTTCTAATATTTCTTCATGGAACTTTGGGGTGTACTCGGTGATTGCTTATGCGGCAAAAGACGGGATGTTCCCGAAGTCCTGGACAAAGACTAACAAAGACGGCGTGCCATATGTGGTGGGGATCTGGACTGGGATCGTGGCAGCGGTGCTAGCGTTTGCTGGGATCTTTATCGGCTACATTTTGCCAGAAATGGGCGTAGATGAAGAGTTCCTAGAAGGATTTTCTAATATGTTCTGGGCATTCTTCTCGCTATCATTGGTATGTTTGCTACTAAGCTATATTCCGCTATTTGCGGCATTTATCAAGCTACACAAGCAAGGACAGAAAGTTAAGAAGGGTTACTTTGTAAAGGTTGGCCCGGTGATGCGGTGGCTGATGGGGTTAGTGCCGCTTGTACTACTACTGATTTCACTACTATTTACCTTGGTGCCAGAATTCTCGCTTGAAGCAATTCAGGATAACATGGTACTAATCGTATCGACAGTTGTATGTATCGTGATTGGCGAAATTATGGTACTGAACATGAATAGAAAGGATAAAAAAGCAAAAGCTTTAAGAGCGGCAAAGAGAAAGAGATAAGTTATGAAATTGAAATCTACACCAAGAAAAGACGGATTTTACATGCCATCGGAGCTGGCCGAGCATAAGTGCACGTATTTGCTGTGGCCGGAGCGGCCAGATAACTGGCGGGATGGGGCGAAGCCGGCGCAGAAAGCGTTCAAACAAGTGATCGAGACAATTGCGAAGTATGAGCCAGTAGTGGTGGGGGTAAATTCGTCACAATATGCACATGTCCTGGGGATGAATATGAAAAATGTGCATGTGGTGGAGATTTCGAATAATGATTCCTGGATCCGGGATACGGGTGCGACGATGGTGGTGAACGATGCCGGTGAGATGTGTGCGGTAGATTGGGCATTTAATGGTTATGGGGGGCTCTATAACGGGATTTATTTCCCGTGGGATCTAGACGATGCGATCGCTAGCAAGATGGCGGCGATAGAGAAAGTGGATCGGTATCGGACGGATGACTTTGTGCTGGAAGGGGGGTCGGTGCATAGTGATGGCGAGGGGACTTTACTTGTAACGGAAGAGACTTTGCTAGATAAAGGACGTAATCCAGAGAAGAGTAAAGAAGAAATCGAAGAGATTTTGCTAGAATATTGTGGGGCGGAAAAGGTGCTATGGGTGCCGCGTGGTGTGTATATGGATCAGGATACCAATGGACACGTGGATAATATGTGTCAGTTTGTAGCGCCGGGGAAAGTGGTACTGGCTTGGGAGGACGATGAGTCTGACCCGATGCACGAGCGCTCGGTAGAAGCATATGAATATTTGATTAATGAGACGGATGCGCAGGGGCGCAAGCTGGAAGTTTATAAAATGCATGTGCCGAATGTAATAACGATTACAAAGGAAGAGTCCGAGGGGGTGGATGTAGTCGAAGGTACGTTCCCGCGGAATGAGGGTGATAGATTACCGGCATCGTATGTGAATTATTATAATTGTAATGGTGCGGTGATTTTGCCGGTGTTTGGTGACGAAGAACATGATACTGCGGCGGTGGAGCTCTTACAGGAGTTGTTACCGGATAGGACGATCGAGCCGATTTATGCCAGAGAAATTTTGCTCGGTGGAGGTAACATTCATTGTATAACACAACAAATTCCAAAGGTATAACCTATGACTATTTCTTATGAAGGACCGGTAGTATTAGCAATTCTGGATGGGGTGGGGTTGGCGCCGGATGGGCCGGGGAATGCAGTGGCAAAGGCGCGGACTGGATTTATAGGCTATGCGGCGCGAAATTATTTGCATACAGCACTTGAGGCATCGGGCGGAGCCGTGGGGCTACTGCCGGGGCAGATGGGGAATTCGGAAGTGGGTCATAATACGATGGGGACGGGGCAAATCTATGAACACGGGATTGCCAAGATTGAGAATGCGTTTAAACGAGACGAAGTGTTTAAAAGTGAAGCCTGGAAGGGGGCGATGTTGCATAAAGATCATACTTTGCATTTTGCGGGGATTTTTTCGGATGGGGGAGTGCATAGCCATATTTCGCATTTGGAGCAGATGGTGGCAGAAGCGGTAAAAGAAGGCGTGAAGCGAATTAGGGTGCACGCGATTTTTGATGGCCGAGATGTGGGGCCGAGGATGGAACCTAAATATATCCGGCGGTTTGAACTGTTTGCGAATAAGTTCCCGGAGGCGGATATAAGAATCGCTTCGGGTGGGGGGCGGATGACGACGGTGGCCGATAGGTATGAAAGTGACTGGAGTGTAGTGGAGCGAGGATGGAAGATGATGGTGGAGGGGGAAGCGCGGTATTATTTTCATTCGGCGGAAGAGGGGGTGCGGATGCTCCGGCGGATTGATCCGCGGGTGCAGGATCAGTATTTGCCAGGATTTGTAGTGGTAGATGGGAATGAGGAGCCGATCGGAAGGGTAGAGAAGGGGGACGCGTTTATTTACTTTGACTTTCGGGCGGATCGGGCGATTGAAATAGCGCAGGCATTTACGTATTGGGATTTTCCGTATTTTGATCGGGGAGATTATCGGCCGGATGAGGTGTATTTTGCGGGGATGACGGAGTATAATTCGGATACGCACGTGCCGGAGCATCGGCTAGTAGAGCCGAATTCGTATAGTGATAGTCTGCATGATTTTCTAGGGGCGAAGGGGATTAATCAGCTGGCGGTGACGGAAACGGTGAAAATGGGACATTTGACTTATTATTTTGATGGAAATAGCTATAATAAGGCGGAGGGGGAAGAGTTTATCGAGGTGGCATCGTATACAGAACTATTTGAGACGCGGCCGTGGATGCGGAGTGCGGAAGTGACGGATAAAGTCCTAGAAAACATAGAAAACTATAAGTTTGTGCGGATTAATTATCCCGGGGGTGACATGGTGGGGCATACGGCGGATATGGAAGCGACGATTACGGCGATGGAGGCAATAGATATAGCTTTGAAACGAATTGCGGCAAAGGTGGATGAGCTGGGTGGGGCGCTGGTTATCGTGGCAGATCATGGAAATGCAGAAGAGCTACTCGATAAAGATGGGGAACCAAAGACTTCGCATACGACGAATAAAATCCCGTTTATTATATATGATAATACGGTGAATCGAGACAAGTATCGTTTGGCTGGAGTGCCGGAGCCGGGGTTGGTCAATGTGGCGGCGACGGTGGCGACGCTGCTTGGCTGCAAAGATTTGCCGGAAAAATGGGGTGAATCTCTGATAGATGTGATATAATTGGCTGCAAGGGTGGTCGGTTCTTTAAAAAGGAGGTGTGTAGTATGGTTTTTCATGAGCTTTTTGATCCGGTAGAGATGACGAGGAATATGAAGGACGGAGAGTTTCTGAAGTACGTGGAAATTCGCGAGAAAGAAGAAAAAACCAGTACAAAGAAGCTGGAAGAAATTAAGATGAATTTTTATTACTTACATAGGTATCGTGATAGAGATTTGTTAAATGAAGAATGGAAAAAGGTAGAAGGTGCATTGGCGGAGAACGCTGGGCTGGCGGAATTTACGTTAGACTACGATGGTGCGATGTCTGAATTCTTTTTTCCGTGGTTGGTGACTGTTCGGGAATCTCCTTCGGCGGCACTGGAAATGGCGTATGGGTATGGGTATGATTTGTTGGGAAATTGGAAAAAAGTACCAGAAAAAGATCCGATTTATGCGTTTGTACAGAATGATCCGACTTTTGTGTTTGATCGTGAACGGCAGCTTTTTGTAGCGGATTTGGTAACTCGCCAGAGGCAGATGTTTGCCAGGGCGGATGGACACTATTTTAATGTGATGGATCTCGGTGCTGGCCAGATGGCTTGGGCTAGGTATCATGGGTTTTTATTCCCCTGGTGGCAGAGGATTTATGCCTACGATAAGGATATGACTATCCATCCGGATCGGCTTTTTCCGGGAGGCGCAGAAGCAAATGGTGTTCAGTATTACAAAGGCGACATCATGGAATCGTTTGGAGCGTTGCCTGCTGGATTGAAATTTGACGTGGCGATTTTGCAAGGTGTGGCTTCGTATTACCCGATGGAATTATTTAAGAAAGCGGTAATTATACCGGTATATGAAAATTTGGAAGTCGGCGGAGTATTTTTCTTTGATCTGCAGCTTGATTGTCCGTATTATAGAAGGTCAGTGGCGATTTTTAATTGGCCGAAAATTAATTTGGCTGGAAGCGTAGCGGAAGCGATTAGCTCGGTTGAAGATTTGTGGTCGGGCTTGCGCAAAGATGGGATGAAGTTTAGCGTATCCTATCAGCTGGATTCGCGGAATAATCATCCGTCTTCGGTAATGATGGTTTTGACAAAGCTTTGAAGAACTAACCCCCCTTTGGGCCCACTTGGAGTGGGTCCTTTTTATTTTATTTATGCTATAATGGTAATAGTTAATGGAGGTTCACAGGTGAATTTAATTAATGTTTTGGTCGTAGCGGTGGCGTGCTTGACAATGCTTTCGGCGTTGGCACTTTTGTTTGGCGGGCATAAGTCTAAGCGGAAGTGGAGCCTCTGGTTCTTGGCGGCGGCGATTGGGGAGGTAGTCTGGGGGGTATCTATTGCTGGGTTCCTCTCTCTAGGGACGGGGGAGGTTGATTATCTAATCGCGCCGTGGTTGATTAAGGGAATTTATGTGGGGGCGTTATTTATGGACGCGGCGATGCTAGGATATGTGTCGTGGCGGTATAAGTTTGGGAAGATTTTGACTTCTGTGTTTTTGATGGCGGCGACGGTACTTACGGTTATATTTTTGTATGATCCGGCGGTGCACTTTTCTTCGTTTACTTTGTCGAGCGCAGGAAATGCGGTGCATTATGATGTAGGGGCGTGGTTTATTGCTTATATTATATATTTCTGTACGGTAGTGCCGGCATTTTGTCTGGCGCTGGTCTATCGGATTTATAAAGCGACGAACAAAAATATGAAAAAGGCTCTTGGGTTCTTTATGGTGGGGCTCTTAATCGCGGGGGGCGCGTCGCTGGTATTTGATTTGATTCTGCCGATTTGGCGGTTTGATTTGGTGTGGGTAGGGCCGCTACTGATTGGGTTGGTGATTTTGGGATTTTACTATGCGGTGCTTCGGTATCGGATGATTTCGTTGCAGGCGAAATGGCTCAAGATGATGTCGGCGGTGGTGCTGGCGAACTCGGTGGTGATTATCTATCTTTTGATTTTTCATATGATTTTCTCGGCGTTGTTTAGAGTGGATAGTCCATCATATCAGGTGATACTACTTAACTTTATTATGGTGGCGGTGGTGTTACTGCTTGCGCCGGCGATTAGCGAGACTTGGTCGATGATTAAGTCGCTAATTATGTCGAAGCAGATTGATATTGCTTATATTGTAACTAAGTTGTCGCGGATAAAAACGCGGAATTTGAATCTGAAGGACGTGTCTGGGTTTTTGGCGGAGCATATGCATTATGCGTATGTGGGATTTTTGATAAAAGGGCGACTGTATGTAAGTGATGATTGTAAGTTTGCGGCGGAAGATTTGCTAAAAATCCCAAAGATTAAAGTGCCCGCAAAGGGGATTTGGCAGAATTTAGCGGATTTGAATTCAAAGATTGTGCGGGAAAATGGGATCTATAAAATTGCGATACTGTCTGGAGCAAATGGGGATATAATTGGGCAAGTGATTCTAGGGCGGCCGACGACAAAGACGACTTTGGATCGGAAGGATATCGTAGAGACAGAGATGATTATTAGCTTAATTGGGACGATGATAGGGAATGGTCGCCGCAAGTCTTAAGCAGACTAGAATGACGATTTTGTTGTCGGTAAATGCGGCAGCGATTTTGGTGGCCGGAGTATTAATCGCGGGGGCGATTTTGCTGAACGGGGGGATGGAGTTTCGGGCGGTGAATGAGCGGAGCGACGAAGTGGCGGAAGAAATCGATGAGCCAGAGATGATTGATGCGGAGAGTAATTCGGAGGCGAAGTTGACCGAGGAGGGGCAAAAATACGAGACTTCGGTACATACACCTACCGCGGTAGGTTCCGCACCCGTGCCGGCGGCGGAGCT
>JAZRPP010000023.1:0-9018 GCA_045649285.1 Candidatus Nanosyncoccus sp.
TCGGTTTAAATTACCCCCCCCCCAGCACGCGTTTATTAGTGGAAAACTTATTCGCAGAACGAACGATATTTCCACAAGTTATTTGATTTTTCTTCATTACAAAACTACCTCTCTTTGCTTTATTTATTTGATTATACCATAACCATTTCCAAAATCCCAAAAATTCTAAACTCATTCTTAACCCAATATTGCATTAAGCGTAGCCTCCAGAAACTTCCCCGGATTATACAGATTTAGCGCCGTAATCTTGGCCGCTAGTTCCCCATTCCATACCATCATTGGCATATATCCAGATTTCGCGAGCTCCACCGCCCGCACTTCTCCATTTTCCGCCAGCAAAATTTGCCCAGAATTCAGCGTAATTATTTTTACCGGATAGCTCAGCGTAAATTTATGCAACACCTCCACCACTTGCATCAGTGGCTGTGTCAAAGTTACCATCTTCGGATAATACACGGACCGAAGCAGTTTAATCATCTGTGGCATCGAAGCAAAAATCACCACCTCCGGATTCATCAAAATCCTCTCCGCTCCCGCCTCTGCCATCAAATCCACCGCATCCCGCGTGACTAGTATCGGCTTTTTTACTTCAGCCAAAGCCTCCGCCACCACTTTCATCGTTATTGTATTCTTGCTAAACTCCCCTAGCACCAAATTATAATCCCCTACATCCATAGTGGCCACTAGCGCCTCAGCATCCGCCAGAGATCCACTCTCCGTAGATTTCAAAAATACAAAATTCGGCAAATCCGGCAGCTGCCCCCGCAACGCATCTGGTAGCACCGTCTTCACTTCTTCCAGAGGATACTTGCCCGCTATAAACTCCGATATTTTCACTTCCGCTCGAAACTTCTGACTATTCCCCCCAACTACATTCACTCGCCCCATTTTTCGCTCCGGTATATTCCAAGAGAGATCCGTCTCCAGTCGCTCAATCTTTTCAAAATAATCCTGCATTACATCTCCAAATCTAACTCTATCGGGCAATGGTCCGAACCCATCTGATTCTCGTGTATCTCCGCTCTTTTTACAAACTTCCGCAGCTCCCCCGACACAAAGAAATAGTCAATCCGCCACCCCACATTCCGCTCCCGCGCTCGCGCTCGGTATGTCCACCAAGTATATCGCCCCGTCTCATCCGGATGTAGCAGCCGGAAAGTATCCACCAGCCCCGCATCAATCAAATTGGAAATCCCTTGCCGCTCTTCCTTTGTGTATCCAGCATTTTTCTCATTATCCTTTGGCCGCGCCAAATCAATCTCCGTATGCGCCGCATTAAAATCCCCACACACCACCACCGGCTTCCGCCTCTCCAACTCCTTCAGATATTCCAAAAACCCCGGATCCCACATCTCCTCCCTTAACTTTAGTCTCGCAAGATCTGGCTTTGAATTCGGCGTATAAACATTAACGAGATAAAACTTTTCACATTCCAGCGTCAGAACTCGCCCTTCGCGGGCAGCAAGATGTCCAAAAGAATCATTACCATTACTTTCTGAAGCATAAAGCCCTAGATTTGGACGCTCGAGATGTATATTCCTGACGTCGCCGAGAAAGTTGCCCGTAGGGCAATCTTTCCCGGACGACCAGTGTATGACATCGAGAGCGGACAAGTCCGCTGAAGAAAGTAATGGTAATGATTCTATTTTCACCATTATTGCCGTACCGCTGTATCCAGCTCTCTCCGCTGGATTCCAAAAAACTTTATATCCCGAGAAATCATATTCTATCTGCTCTGGTCTAGCCTTGATTTCTTGTAAACACAAAACATCCGGCTGATATTTCTCAATAAATTCAGCAAAATCTCCCTTTCGTATCGCAGCCCGCAGCCCATTCACATTCCAAGAAAATATCCTCATAGCGACTATTTAGTACCTTCCTCTTTCAATATCTCGTTTTTTGATAGTTTCCCTTTTATCGTATTTCTTTTTCCCTTTACCTATCGCGATCACCAATTTAATATACCGCCCCCCACCAAGTATTCGAACCGGCACTATCGTCGAGCCAGCAGTCTTGGCCCGCTCAAAAGCCAAAATCTGTTTCTTTGTTGCAAGTAATTTAATATTCCTTGCCGTCTCCGCCCCCAGCGTCAAATTATTCAGCCACAGCTCCCCATTCCGTATCGTCACAAAGGATCCTTTGAGCTGCACATGATGATCCCGTATAGACCGCACCTCCAGGCCAGAAAGCACCATTCCAGTCACCAACTCCTCACCCAGCGCATAATCATACCGCGCTCGGCGATTCACCGTTACCATCTCTCCCGCTTTCTTCTTTTTCATACCCCCATTATATCACACCCCAATTCTCTATTTCACCACCACGTGGTCTTCCCCCACCAGCTCCCTTAATTTAGAAAGCAGCTCTTCACTCGCCTCCATCCGAAACGGCATCCTTAGCGGCCGCTTCTTCTCCCCCTCCTTTATCACCAGCACCGTCTCCGTCACTCCGATATAAATATCCGCCAACCTCCGAATCGCCGATAGGACCTCCGCATCCTCCAAATTGTCAATCAATATATATATTCTTTCTTTTCTCGGATCTTTCGGTGGTTCTTTCAAAATCCGCCGCGGCTCCGCCGTAGTAGCTTCAGCAGCACCACCCCCAGTAGACCCACTATACACTCTCTCTGCCGACGTCCGCCCTCGTCGCCCTCGCTTACCACTTGGTGCCATCACTGGCGCCGCGAGCTTCTTTCCCGTAGATTTATAATTATCTAGTACCATATCAGAGATTAGTTCCACATTCTCCGCCAGCACCTTTACATCACTAGTGATATTTCCATCTCTATCTGTCGCATTCACCTTCCCTGTCACTTTTACCACATTATCCACCTCAATTCGCCCCCGACATTCCGCATAAATCCCCGGAAATACGATAAATTCCGTCTCCCCCGCCTTACTCTCCATCTTCACAAATGCCATCTTATCCCCCTTCTTCGTCAAAATCTCTCGCACCGCCGTAATAATCCCCCCAATCGTCACTATTTTATTATTATTTTCCGCCTTTATCAGCTCATACGGGTGTGTCTGCTCCTCAAAATATGTATCATATTTATCCAGCGGATGTGCCGAGAGATACAGCCCCATCAAGTCTCGTTCCCAGAGTAGCTGCTCTTTTTCCGGGAATTGTGTAGGCGCTGGCTTAATCTCTACCTCTGGTATCTGCCCCGCTTCCCCCATCATCCCAAATAAATCCATCTGCCCCGAGCCCACATCCTTCTGCTGCTTCGCCCCATACGCCTGGATCGCCTCCAAGTTAAACAGTAAATCAGACCGCGTACTCCCAAATCTATCAAACGCCCCTGTCTTTATTGCCGCTTCCCAAGATTTCTTATTAAACTTCGTCGAATCCACCCGTTTAGCAAAATCACATACCGATTTAAACTCTCCGCCTCTCTCCCGCTCTGGTATTACAATCTCCTCTACCAGCGCCTTCCCCACGCTCTTAATCCCAGACAGCCCAAACCGAATCGTCTTCTCTCCCGGCACAATTCCAAAATCCCCATAAGATTCATTCACATCCGGCCCCAGCACTTTCATCCCCATCCGCTTACATTCAGCAATTTCAATCGCCAGCCGATCTGTCCACCGCATGTCTGCCGTCATTAGCGCCGCCATAAACGCATCTGGATAATGCGCCTTCAGATATGCCGTCCAGTAAGCGATCAAAGCATAGCACGCCGCATGAGATTTATTAAAGCAGTAATTCGCAAAATCCAGCAGCTGCCCCCAGAATGTCTCCGCCTGTTCCTTCGTCGCTCCGCCTATCTTTTGCGCCCCCTCGATAAACTGCGGCTTCACCTGCTCCATTAGCTTCACCTTTTTCTTCCCCACAGCCTTTCTAAGGGTATCCGCCTGCCCCCCAGTAAACCCACACCATTCCTTCGAAATCTGCATGAACTGCTCTTGGTAAATCAAAATCCCATACGTGTTTTTTAGTGAATTTTCTAGCCCCGGATGGAGGTAAGTAATCTCCTCCTCACCATGTTTTCGCCGAATAAAACTATCAATAAACTGCATCGGCCCAGGGCGATACAGCGCCACCATCGCGATAATATCTTCAAAACTCGACGCTTTTAAGTCTCGCAAATATCGCTTCATCCCCGCAGATTCCAGCTGAAAAACACCAGTCGTTTCCGCCCTCTGGAATAACTTATATGTCTCTTCATCATCTAGCGGCAAATTCGCGAGGTCTATATCATCGTGATACACTTTCCGGATCATCCGAAGCGCATCATTAATCACCGAGAGGTTAGACAGCCCGAGAAAGTCCATCTTAAGTAACCCCAATTCTTCCACCTGTGTAGAAGGAAACTGTGTCGCTATCGGCCCCTTGGCCGAAACTTCTAACGGCAAGAACTTATACAAATCATCCGGCGCAATCACCACCCCACAAGCATGCACCCCGTGACTCCTAATCGTCCCCTCCAGCCGCGACGCAAAATCCAACACCTCATGTGAAGTCGGATTCGTCTCATACTCTTGTTTCAAATCTGGTACATCTTTTACCGCATCCGCCAAATGCACATGATGCCCCATTACTGGGTCTGGCACCATCTTTGCCAGCCTATCCGCTTCCGCATAGGGCACCTCCAGCACCCGCGCCACATCCCGCACCGCGTTTTTCGCCATCATTTTACCAAACGTCGCAATATTCGACACCCTATCAAACCCATATTTATCCGAACAATACTCAATCACCTCATCCCGTCTAGTATCCTGGATGTCTGTATCAATATCCGGCATACTAATCCGATCCGGATTCAAAAATCTTTCAAAAAGCAAATCATACTTCAGCGGGTCCAATTCAGTAATACGAAGAGCATATGCCAGAATCGCCCCTGCCGCCGAGCCCCGCCCTGGCCCATACACAATCCGCTGCGACTTCCCCCAGTTAATAAAGTCCTGCACGATCAAGAAATACCCATTATACCCCATCTTGTCCACCACCGATAGCTCATAGTCTATCCGTGGCAAAATCTTATGCAGCTCATCTCTCTCTTCATCTATCTTCCCCAAAATCTCCCGACATTCCTTGACTTCTAGATCTACAGTTTCCTCCAACTTCCTCCCCGCATATCTATACACCAGCCCCTGAAACACCAATTTATCTAGATATGACTTTTCATCTTCTCCATCTGGCAAAGGGAACTTAGGGATCAATATCCGCCCCAACTGCAGATCCACATCACACCGATCCGCAATCCGCTTGGTATTTAGCACCGCCTCTGGGCAAGTATCTTGCCAATGTTCAATAATTTCCTCCGCCGGGATTACATGTAAGTCATAATCTTTCAAAGTCATCCGATTCGTATCAGAAAGATTCGCCGCCGTCCCAATACATAGCAAAATCTCATGCGTATCCTGATCTTCCTTAGTCAAATAATGCGCATCGCAAGTCACCACCAGCGGCAGCCCCAGCTCCTCCGCGTGCGCCATATGCCAATTATTGATTTTTTCCTGTTCCAAACTGTGCGTAGTCGACTTTGGATGCCCGTGGTCCTGCATTTCTAGATAAAATCTATCTTTATACACATTCCGATACCACTCAATCAGCTCCAGCGCCCTTTTATCATCCCCTGCCCGTATCGCCTCCGAAATTTCCGACCCCATACATCCAGAGAGGCAAATCACCCCCTCACTATATTTTTCCAGCTCCTCATGATCCGTTCGCGGCTTATAATACTTACCCTTTATCTCCGCATTACTCATCAGCCTAGACAAATTTTCATACCCCTTGTTATTCATCGCAATCAAGGTAATATGAAATCTCTGTTTATCATGTGCCGGGTCTTTATCCGTCTGTTTCCTCGCTGCCACATATGCCTCGAGTCCAAGCAAAGGCTTAATTCCCGCCGCATTACATTCCTTATATAGTTCCACCAGCCCAGACATCGTCCCATGATCCGTCACCGCTACCGCTTCCATCCCCTCCTTTTTCACAAACTCAACAAGCTCCGGGACTTTTGTCAGCCCGTCCAAAAGGGAGTAGTGCGTGTGATTATGTAGATGCACAAAATCACTAGGTTTCAGCTTCATCTACTTACTTTTCTTTTTCCCGTTACCTGATGACTTATCCGACGATTCGTCGCTTAGCGTTTCCGCCGCATCCGTAATCGTATCTGCGATATCGTCTGCTATCTCTTCAGCCTTTTTCTCTGCCTTCACTTCTATAAACTTACTCGCAATTGCCCCCGCAATCGCCCCTAGCGCCGCTCCCACAAAGAACTTCCCAGCTCCCGACTTTTTCTTTCCACCATCATTACAGTTACAACACTTACATTTACAATCTTTTGCGTTTTCACATTTACATCTTTTGCAGTCACACTTCTTATTTGTCATCCTTTTTCTCCTTTTTTGTGTCTTTAGCTTTACCCTTTAATTTTGGATTTATGTATTTTTCTACAAACATCTCAATCGTCCCACCGATAGATGTCATCCCCTTTACATTATTTACAATCCCATTTGTATTTCTAGCAATGTCTTTACTCTCAATCACCACTTCCTTTGCTTCTTTCGTCAAATCAATCAACTTTACAAATAACACAATCCCTACTACCAAAAACACAAACAAAGTAATACTAAGTATTGCTACAATTATCCACTCCGCTACATTCATTCTTACCTCCTTTTTTTATTATTTAACTATATTTCTAACTTCTTCACCCCAATCCGTCTCAGACATTACATATTCTAGTAGTGCCATAAAGTAATTCTTTGGATCTCCCGTCGTAATCCACTTCCCCTCACTTTTTGCGATAATCACATCACCAGTTTCTGCTAATTTAGTAATTGCGTCCACCGTCCAGAGCTCATTATCTAACCCAATATTGTTTGGTACTAAATAATCAAACACTCTCGGCGTTAATAGATACCGTCCATAGCTCGTCAAATCGCTCGGACTCTCCGCCGGAGTCTTTGGCTTTTCTACGATGTGGCTCAAAGTCCCATTTTCTTTGAGAGCAATCATCCCGTATTTATTCCAAACTTCTTCTGGCATCTTTTGCGCCGTAATCACTGCACTCGCCTCTGGATTTTGTTCATAAGTTTCAATCAAAGTCTTTACATCCGATGCGCCCAGGATCAAATCATCGCTATAGAGCACCACAAAAGCCTCTTCGTCTTTCACATATTCCTTTGCCGAGACGATAGGTGAACCATTACCATATGGCAAACTCACATCCTGTTCAATCACCGTAATCTTCGGGAAATTCAAAATCTCTTCCACCGATTTAAACCGATCCATCTTGCCCTGCTTCTCTAGTAGCTCTCGCACATTATCAGATTTATTCTGGAAATAATCTTCGTAAATCTCCTTCGACTTGGTATTCGGCGTCGCCACAATAATAATTTCTTCGATCCCCGCCGCCGCGCACTCTTCTACGCACATCTGCATCACCGGCTTACTTCCAATTGGAATCATCGCCTTTGGAATAGTTTTAGTAATTGGCAAAAACCGACTAGCAAACCCCGCGTCAGTAATGATAGCTTTTTTTATCGCCATAATAATCTCCTTAAAACTTATATAAATTATATCATACTATTTTTGTAGTTCGGTAATCTCTCTAATAATATTTTCATATTCATCAGACTCTTCATCAATTTCTAATAACTTTTCATTTAATTTTTTTATTTTTTCTTTTCGCAGTTCTTCATTATATCTTGCGACTAATTCTTTAGCTTCTTTTTCTAGATTATCACGAGCCACCTCATGTTCCTCATTAAACACCATCTCAAGCTCCGCCATTTTCGTCTCATCCTCCGGGACTTCCAATGGTATTACCGTCTCCGTAATCCCCCCAAAGAGCTTCAGCGCCAGCAAGGAATTTTCCAATTTCTCAATTAACTTTGATTTTACTTCTGTCTTTGGTTTTTTCAAAAACTTTTTTGGCTTCTGCTCTAGCTCTTTCTTTAGTCGCTCCCCCTTTTCGCGCAAAACTTCCGCCCCCACCCCCAGCTTCTTTGCGATTTTTTGTTCATAGCTCGCTCGCTCAATTTCATCCTTCACGTATTTTAGCAGTCCCAAGGCCAAATCCGAGTATTTCCGCTTATCCTGCGCCAAAGTCAAATCCAGCCCCTCCTCATATTTAGAAAGCAAAAAGTCCACCGCCGGAACTTTACTTTCCACCGCCTTTTGCCACAACTCAGGATCTTTTTGGATTAGCTCATCCGGGTCCTTCGCCCCGTGATAATCCGATATCACCGATAGGGAAATACCCAAATCCCCCGCCAGCATGATCGCCCGCTCCGTCGCCTTCACCCCCGCCGCGTCACCGTCATATGCCAACCTTATATCATTCGTCATCCGCGACAAAATCTTCAAATGCTGCTCCGTCATCGCCGTCCCACTAGTCGCCACCGCTTCCCCCACTCCCGCCTGATGCGACGAAATCACATCCATATTCCCCTCCACTATCACCACATACCCACTCCGCCGGATATGTTCCTTCGCCTCATACAAACCAAAGATAAATTTCGACTTATTAAACAAAATCGTCTCCGGAGTATTCAAATACTTCGGCTCCCCCTTGTCTAGAATCCTCGCCGTAAACCCAATCACCTGCCCCGACGTATCAATAAAAGGCACCGACATCCGCTTCCGAAACATATCCCCCTGGAACCGATTAAGCAATCCCGCCGTCTCCAACTCTTGCAGACTGAACCCCCGCTTGGTCAGCGCCCGCACCATCGTCTTGCCTCCGTCCGGCGCATAGCCAATTCGAAACTTCTCTACCGTCTTCCGATTCAAATTTCTATCATAAAACACATATTTTTGTACATTTTTTTCTCGCTTGAGACACGCTTGGAAAAACCTTGTCGCCATCTCCAGCGCCTCTCGCGCCCGCACCTTTTTCTGCGCCATCTGTTTATCCCCACCAGAATACTTTTTTAGCTCCACCCCCGCTATAGCCGCTAACTTCTCCAGCGCCTCCCGGAAGTCAACTCCCTCCACCTCCATCACAAACGAAAAAATATCTCCGCCCTTATTCGCCGAAAAATCATGCCAAATCCCCTT
>JAZRPP010000024.1:0-36812 GCA_045649285.1 Candidatus Nanosyncoccus sp.
CCCCACCTTAAAATCCTTTTTCTTGCCAATATAATTCTCCGCCATCTCGGACAAAGTATATTTCGGATCTGGCTGATATTCTGGCTTGATAAATAATCCTTTGTAGAATTCCCGCTTTTGTCGCGTCGCCATAAACTTCAAAATCGGCCGCACCAAAAATCCGATACAAATCAAAACTGTCACCACAAATAGTATCACCAGTCCATAACTTTCTTGCACCTCCGGCACCACAAAGCTCCCCGGCTCAAATCCTAGATCATAAGTCAAATTCTCCCCCACCCCGAGGCTGCCAGTCTTAAACTCCACTCCGTCCTTAATTTCCGAAGTCTTACATCTGTCCATCCCGCTCTCGCCATATTTACCTACATAGCAAGACGTCTCACCGGTAAAGTCATCCCTTACCGACTTATCTAAATGCACTCGCGCCGTCAAATTATTAAATCTCTGCGCCCAACCATTTCCATTCGTGTCCCAGTAGAGCTCCTGCCGCACCTCTGCCTCAGGGTTTGTGGTCAACTTCCCCTCCGAGTCATACCCGGTAATCACATTTTCATACGCGTAGTCAAATTCATACTCCTGCGCCCCCGTCACATATTCTTCTGTCCCAGTGCAGACTTCATAATAATTACTATACTTATCAATACTATAAATCGGCTCCTCCGCCCCATTTCGTGTCACCGTAATGTCACTCTTGGTCATACTCGGTATTGTCAAATTCGCCCCGTCTTGGTTAGTAAACGGCAACTTCAAACAAATTCCCTTGTTTTGATTATAATCCGGAAACACCGCCGTCATTTTTTGTTTGACTTTTAAATGGCTCACCCCCTCACTGTCTTTTGATAAATAATAATCCCCTACGAAGTCTTTAAAGTAAAAATTATCCACACTCATATTTTTATTATACTATAATCTAAATTCTTATGCTAAAATAATAATATGGATAATAATAAAATCATGATCGTCGGGACTGGCAACGTAGGTGCTTCCATTGCATTTGCTCTTTTGAATCAACGCACCGTTATTAACGAAATCGTCCTGACCGACATTCTTTACAAAGATGCCATCGGCGAAGCCATGGATCTCCGCGATGCTCTAGCTGTCGCTCCGAGTTATATTAAAATCAGCCACGGCACCTATAAAGATGCAAAAGATTGCGATGTGGTCGTCATCACTGCCGGCGCTAATCAAAAGCCTGGCGAAACTCGCCTAGATTTACTCAAGAAAAATGCCAATATCTTGAAAGGTATGATAGAACAAATCATGGCCTCTGGCTTTGACGGGATCTTCCTCGTCGTCACTAATCCTATGGATGTCTTAACTTATCTTACTTACAAATTCTCTGGCCTCCCCGCCGAGCGAGTAATCGGCTCAGGCACCGTGCTAGATTCCGCACGTCTCCGCACTCGCTTATCTGGCCTGCTCGAAGTTAATCCTAAATCCGTCCATGCCTACATGATCGGCGAGCACGGCGACTCCGAGCTACCGCTCTGGTCTATCGCCGATGCCGGCGGACAAAAGATTACCGAGCTATTGCCGCGCGAAGTTCTAGACGAGACCGCCGACTTCGTCCGGGGAGAAGCTTACGATATTATTGACAAGAAAGGCGCGACTTATTATGGTATCGCCACCTGTGTAGCCGAGATATTAAATTGTATATTAAACGACGAGAATCGCATCCTCCCGGTCTCTAGCTATGACCATTTCTCTGACACCAGCTTTGGCTGGCCCACCGTCGTCGGCCGCACCGGCATCATCCGCCGCCTAGACCTCAAAATTTCCGAGCAAGAAGGCATCGCCCTCCAAAAATCTATCAATACTCTAAAGAACGCATTGAAGAAATAGTTTTATATCAACGATTCAAAATAAAGTCTCAGTTCTTCTGTAATAAAATTATCTTTATTTTTATTCAACTCTAATTCCTTCAAAAATCCTGGTGCTTGCTTTTCTAGCCGCGCATTACGGTATGCAGTCCATTTTTCCATTTCTTCTTCGCTCAAACTCTGCGGAAAATTCCGCCCCTTGTAATGTAATAATAATTCCGGCAATCTCTCATCATGAAACTCCGGATGAAGATCCGCCAGCTGATTTGCAGTAGCCCCCCGCACCACTCCGCATTTATTCCGATCCGCATCGTTAAGAAATCCATCATATATCGCCGCCTCCGGCTCGCCTGCTGGCGGATATTCCGGCCGGTTTTCATTTATCTCTCGCATCTTTTCCGCAAACCCTACATCTTTAGTTACCTCGGCAAGATTCCGCATCACCTCATCCTTCTCTAGCCCAATCTTCCCCCACCCATCATTCACATCCAATACCGAAATCGGCGCAACGGCTGGACATTTGTTATAGCATAATTCCTTTACGATCGGATAGGCCGACTCAGGCGAAACATCCGCCACATTGTGCCTGAGATCATATACCAAAACATTTCCATTTCTTGCTGGCGCTATCGGCACTGCCACGGTAGTTTTGTTAAACTCATTCGAGTACCGCCCACTCGCATAGACGAACGGTTGCTTATTCTCTAAGTTTACCAATTTCTGAACTTCCTTTTTGCTCCGCATTTTTAGCAAGTATTCAAACATCTTGGGCTGTTTCTCGCGAATCAACTTCGCCACCGCAATCGTCGCATATACATCCGACAGTGCATCATGCGCATGCTCGTGCGAAATCCCGTTCAACTTTGTAATTAGCTCCAGCCGATTCGTTGCTTTACCCTCATCGGTAAACGGCCACTCTATCCCCTCCGGCCGGAGAGCCCGTACTAGCCGCACTACATCTAATATATCCCACCGGCTCCGCCCGTCTTTCCACTCAAATTCATACGGATCCTGGAAATTCCGCCATAATGTCGCCCGCATGAACTCGTCATCAAACCTTACCGTATTATACCCCACCGCAATCGTATTCGGCGCAAACACCTCGTCTAGCACATAGCGGCAAAACTCTGGCTCACTCACTCCATCAGCCAAAGTCATCTGCGGCGTAATATGCGTTACCATAATCGCCCCCGGACTCGGCAATACTTCCTCCGTCATCCGCACCAAAATATTTACCGGCTCGCCCATTGGCTCCAAATTCATATCCGTCCGTTGCCCCGCAAACTGCATGATTCGGTCTTCTCTCGGCTTCAGCCCAGAAGTCTCTAAATCATAAAAGAAGAAATTTGGCTCCATTATTTTACCAACTTCCCCATCACCCGCTTTACCTTCTCAATATCGCTCTCACGATTATGTAGCCCCATAGAGAACCTTACTAGAGGCGGCATCTTTTCTACATGATCCAGATAATAATGTACACAAAAATACCCAGTCCGCGCCATAATATTTTCCCGAGAAAGTGCCGCACCGAGTAGATGAGAGTCCACCCCTTCTACATAGAAAGACATTGTCGGGTTCGGCTCCCTATTAATCAAATGCACCTTTTCCGAGGAATTCAGGAATTCAAATAATTCCGCCTGCAAATCATGAAACTTCGCCCAATCCTTTTTCGAAACCTTCTCTAGCCACTTCAGAGCCGCTCCGTAACCGATAATCTCCCCCCAGGCCTGCAGCCCCGGCTCAAACCTCGTATAGCGATGTTCCTTGTTCTCCGCCGATAGTTTATAACTATCCTCAAACACATCATCCACCATCCCCCCGCCTAGCACATCCTCATCCAGATATTTTAACAAATCGTCTCGCCACACAATCAGCCCGAGCGACGGCCCATACATCTTGTGCGCACTTGATACAATCACATCCGCATCCACCCCTCGTACTACGTCCACCGAATGTGCCAAAGTCTGTGCCGCATCCACAATCACAATTCCCCCAACCTTGTGTACCGCTTTGACAATTTCTTTTAGATTAGATAATTTCCGCCCGTCAATATTCGATGCTGCATTTACGATCACCACTGCTTCGGTAAAATCATAGGCGCTTACATCTATCGTGCCATCACTATTTCGCGTCATTAATTCCCGCGCTAGCCCCGTCCGCCGGCCAAACGCAATTGTACTAAGGAACGGCGAATTATGCTCAATCTCACTTGTCATGATCTTGCTAAATTTCTCCGCCTTTAGCTGCGACAAAACCAGATTAATCCCATAAGTCGTATTAAGGGTAAACGAAACCGTATACTTGCGCGGCGAGAGCTTCAGGTATTTTAGCGTCTCCTCCCGCGCCGCCTCTACCATCTCATCCGTCTTTACCCCCCATTTATATTTCACCCGCTCCCCACACGAATTATGTCTAGTATAGTAATGTTCCACCGCTTCGATCACCTGCCGCGGACGCAAACTCTGGCACGCTGCATCTAGATAAACTTCCCCCTCCTCCAAATAGTCAAAATCTTCCATATCTCCACTTCTCCTTTTCCCCATTATATCACAAAAAGAACCGCCAGATAGACGGTTCTTTCATTTATAACAATCAGCCAATAGTTTTAAGCGAGTTCTACAGTTGCGCCAGCTTCTTCCAAAGCTTTCTTCATCGCTTCTGCGTCAGCCTTTGGCACTTTCTCCTTTACCGTAGCAGGAGCACCATCTACGATAGCCTTCGCTTCGCCGAGACCTAGCCCAGTAGCTTCTTTTACAGCCTTGATCACTGCGATCTTTTGCCCACCAACGTCTTTCAAAACGACATCAAATTCAGACTTACCTTCGTCTGCACCGCCAGCATCACCACCAGCAGCTACTGCTGCTACCGCCGCCACCGGCTCAATTCCATACTCATCTTTGAGCAAAGTTTTTAGTTCGTTGACCTCAAGCACGGTCATGTTGACCAACTCTTCTGCCAACTTCTTAATATCAGTTGCCATATTTTATCCTTTCTATTATTCGGTTTCTGATTTGTTTTCCAGCCCCGACACGATACCATTGATACCAGATAGCAAAGTATCCACCACCTGTGCGATGAGCTCGTTCTTGGTCGGCAAGTTACCGAGCGTGGTCACCTCTTCCTTAGAAAGAGCAGTACCATCACTGTTAAAGCCGCCCACTAGCTCCATCTTTTTGTGGGTCTTTGCAAACTTCGCCAGCACCTTCGCCGCGTCAAAATCTTCGTCCGCGCCATAGGCGTAAAGTAGCTGCCCCACTAGGCCTGAAGTATCGGTGTCTTTATAGGCTGCGATTTCGTTCATCGCTACCTTGACTAGCCGGTTCTTCACTACCTTGATTTTGATCTCAGACTCGCGCGCCAGCTTCCGGAGCTCTTGCATCTCCGCCACAGTCAAGCCTTCATATTTGGCATAAACGACCATTTTGGAATCTTTCAAAAGCTCAGTCAAATCAGCAACCAAAGTGCTTTTCTTTTCCTTTGAAATTGCCATATTTTTCCTCTGTTAATTAATATTTTGGCTGATTGTTAAACAGCGTCACCAAACAAATTATAAGAATTCGCCTCGGTGGCCTAATTAAGAGTCTCCTCCGCCACTGTCTTTGGTAACTACTTCCATTATATCACATTTGTTTAAAAAGTAAATCCTATTTTACCCGCTTAGTCGTTATAAACTGGAAAACAGAGCCAAAGACGGTAAGACCAATAATCATAGGCCAATAGGCAGATTCAAAATCAATCTGAGAAGCCAGGGCAATAATAGAAACCGTCAAAGCGTAAGCGCCAGCCGCAGATGTAGCAACAATGATAGCCGGCTTCATCATCATCACAGCCAACCCGGATAGAATTACCCCAATAATGGCTCCGATAACTAGCGACTGCCCATCTGCTCCAAAATATTGGATCGTAATAAGCATAGTTAGAATAAAAGCTATCCCAGAAACACAAACTTTTTCAATAGTAAACCCAAACATCGCTAGAACTGCACCGCCAGCAATAGGAATTAAAGTCTGATATATTTCACTTTCCGCCACCACTTCCCATAGTTTACAAATTTCCGGCATAAAAAACGTTACCAAATTATAGCCAAGCAAAAACCAAATAATAAAGAATGCCGCTTTTTTAATTCGATAACCAAACAAAAGTATCACAACTGCCAACACTAGCATTATAATAACTTCCGGAATCTGCATACCATTTATCATTTCCATAAATATATTATAGCACAAGAAATAAGAACCACTAAATCTCGCGAGCATCAAGAAAAAAATTACAGAAAAAGTATATGTATGTTGGGCTCTGGTTCTCTTGTTTTTAACTGCTTTTTATGCTATAATGATAGGAGTTACGCACTAGAAAGGGATTTTTATGGCAGAAAAGAAAGTAATTGGGAATTTGAAGTTGCGAATTCCTGGTGGCAAAGCCACCGCAGGCCCACCAGTTGGCTCTACTTTGGGTCAATGGGGACTCAACATGATGGATTTTATTAATCCATTTAACGAAGCAACCAAAGATTTAATGGGCAAGAACGTCATCGTTCACATCCGTGTATTCGAAGACCGCACATTTGATTTTAAGTGTCTCGGTCAGCCAGTCGACGATCTTATCCGCGAGGCTATCAAGATCAGCAAAGGCTCCGGCAAGCCAAACGTAGACAAAGTTGGCAAGATCACCAAAGATCAACTCCGCGAAATCGCCGAGAAAAAGATGGAGCACTTAAATGCCGTCGATATCGAAGGCGCTATGAAAATTGTCGCTGGTACCGCCCGCTCTATGGGCGTCACCGTCGAAGAATAATATATATAATATATAGTGGGAGATTTTATCGTTAGCACCACAGAAAGGAAAATTATGGCAGACGAAGCCACAAAACCAGAAATTACTGAAACCCCAGAAGTTGTAGAGGTAGAAGAAACTTTTGCCAAAGCTGGCAAAAAATCTAAGAAACATATCGAAGAAGTCAAAGCCGAGGAAGCTCGCCAAGAGCGCAAGGCCGAGCGGAAGGCCGCTGAGCTAGCAGGCGAAAAGCCAAAAGGTGCCGCGCCTATCACCCGGCCCAAGCTAGAGCGCCGCGGCAAAAAATACCAAGAAATGTACAAACTAGTCGAAAAAGGCAAAGCTTACAGCCTGAGAGACGGTATTGAGCTAGCCCAGAAGACTAGCCCAGTCAAATTTGACGCTAGTGTAGAAATCCACGCTCGTCTCGGCGTAGATCCGCGCCAAGCCGACCAAAACATCCGGACCACCCTAGTCCTGCCTCACGGCAACGGCAAGACCGTCCGCGTAGCAGTCTTTGCACCAGAAGATATCTGCAAAGTCGCCAAGGCCGCAGGTGCCGATATCGCTGGCGATGCCGATTTCTTGCGGCAGCTAGACAAGGGTACGATCGACTTCGACGTCCTTATTTCCACCCCACAGCAAATGCCAAAGCTAGGTAAATACGCTCGCCTGCTCGGGCCAAAAGGCTTAATGCCAAACCCTAAAGCCGGCACAGTTACCATGGACGTAGAAAAGGCCGTCAAAGAAGCCAAAGCTGGTAAAATCGAATACCGCGTAGACAAGCAAGCTATTGTCCACCTCGGCCTCGGCAAGATTTCCTTCGGCACAGACAAGCTCCTCCAGAACGCAGAAGCTTTCCTAGACAGCCTTAAGAGCCAAAAGCCTAACACTTTGAAGGGTACTTACATCAAATCAATCTACCTTTCGACCACCATGGGCCCGTCAATCCAAATCGAAAATATATACAATTAAAAAATAAGCCCCTAGGGGCTTATTTTTTATCCTAATTGCTTGACCTGTAATGCATCCAATTCCACTGGTGTCTCTCGTCCAAACATAGATACCATCACCTTGAGCTTGCCCTTCGCAGCATCGATTTCAGATATTTCACCCTCAAAGCCCTTAAACGGCCCGTCGGTGATAGAGACTACTTCCCCTACTTCATAGCGCACCGAGAACTTCGGATCTTCCACACCCATACGTTTCTTGATTTTCTTGATTTCTTTTTCTGCGACAGGAGTCGGCTGTGTCCCCGTACCTACAAACCCGGTTACCCCTGGCGTATTCCGGATAATATACCAAGTTTCATCCGATAGCTTCATATCTACCAGCACATAGTTTTGCAAAATCTTCCGGTCCACGATTTTACGCTTCCCGTTTTTGATCTCAATTTGTTTTTCCTTCGGGACGATTGCCTCAAAGATTTTGTCTTTCATTTCTACCGAGCCAGTCCGCTGGTTGATAGAATCCGCCACCTTGTCTTCGTATCCACTATAGGTAGACACCGCATACCAGTTTCTAGCTTCGTTATATCTGTTTACTGCCATTTTGCTCCTTCCTTTTCAAATTAATTATTTAGTTCCAAATACTAGCCCCGCCAGCCACGAGAATAGTAGGTCTAATAGAGAAATAAAAATCATAAAAATCGCTGTATACACCACCACTGCCAGCACCATTTGCCAAGTCGTCTTACGGTTTGGCCAGCGCACTTGCCGGATTTCCCGCCAAGAATCTCGCAAATACCGTCCGAGGTAGACCAGTGGCCGCCACAAGATAAACGGTTTCTTCTCGGTCTTTTTCTTCGCCACCGCCTTCTTTGGCTTTTTTTCTGGCTTCTTGGCTTCGTCTTTCGCCTTAATCTTCGTTACTTTCGCCATCTTCCCCTTTCTTTAAAATCTTTCCTTTAAAAAATCCTCTCTCGAGGTTTGTCAACATTATACTACACCGGGAAAAGATAGTCAAGATACTCCCGCAGCATTCTCTCCCCCGAAATCACCGGCAAAAACTCCACCAGCTGCTGCTTGACCCCATATTCTAAATCAAAATCATTCTCGTAGATTTCCATCGCCTCTTCCATCCGCTGGTACAGCATCGAAAGTTCCTCTTCTTCTGTCTCACCAGACACATTTAAGTAAGCCGACGCCCTACCATCCGCCACCCCGCCATCATGTGTCGAAATCAAAAGGTCGAGATTAGCTACATCTTTCATCCATGAAGTCCCGCAAGCCTCCAGCCCCACAATCGGGATATTCACCGAGGCATTACAGCCCACAGATAACCCAAAAGCCAGCCGCTCATCATAATTTGGCAAATAATGCACATGCTCCTTCAAAAACGGATCATTCGCTACTAGAGAGAGAATCCGATTTAGCTTCCCCGCCATCACCATATCCCCCGTATGTACTCGCCCAGCCAGGATATAATGCGCATCGTGTTTCATCAAAATACTTTTTAGCACCTCTGGCCGCCGAAATACCATATCCGGCCGCTTATAATCCACAAACCTCCGCCGAAAGTCAAACACAAAAGTCTCGTCATTAAACCCAATCGTCCGCCCATTTTGATCTGGATAGCTGCGAAGAATCCGGTTCATCGCCCAGCGCCCACGCTGTTTCAAGACTCTTATATCATCCGAAGTCAGCGCCTCCAATTTTACCGCAAAATCTGGTGCCAAATTCCCCTTTTCGTCCAAAATCCCCAGTTCCCGGTATTTATCCATCACTTCCGTCAGCACCCACTTTTCCATGTCGATACCGTTCGTCACTGCTTTGAACTTTACTTTGTTTCCCGCGATATCCCGGTAATTTGCCACTCGTGCGTGCAGCTTTGATACTCCACTCCGGAGCTCCGCAATCTCTATCGTCACCGACGACAGCTTAATCCGCCCATTTTCAAATTTATCATGCACCCACTTTTTTACCGCCAGCGACTTCAAATTCGGATACACATATCGCTCAAACTGCTCCTCGGTAAACTCCGCCTCCGCCGCCTGGACCAAAGTATGATTAGTATACAAAGTATGTTTACGAGTATAGACTACTGCCTCATAAAAATCCATCCCGTTCCGCGCCAGCTCATCTAGCCGCGCCAGCGCCGCAAAGAAAGTCGCCACCTCATTTAGCTGCATAATCGCCGGTTTTAGCCCCAGTAGCTTCAAGGCCGCATAACCGCCAAATCCTAGCGCCACTTCCTGGTATAGCCGATGATCCGAGCCACTCTCGTCTGCATACAACTCGCGAAAATTCGGCTCCGTGATCGCCACAATCCGCGTGTTTTTAAATTTCTTCTCTATCACCGCCAGCCGACACAAAGTATCATTACATTTCACATTTACCGAATCCACATAATGGAACCCAAAGTTCCGGTAATCCACTGTAATCCGCTCGTCTATCACTCGACCATCTACCACCTTTTGTTTCATCTCATACGGATAAAACGGCGTTACCAAAGCAAACGGCACCCCCGCTCGCTCCGCCACTCTCCGCGTATCTGCCGCGAGGATCCCCAGTCCCCCGCCACCGCGGATACCGTTTTCTTGATCATATAACTCTATCGTCCAGTAAGTATAAGGTCGCTCGCTTGATAGCTTTGGTGTCAGTTTTTCCCGCTCCACCGCCGCCTCAAAAATCTCCGTCTCCTCAATATTTTCCAAAGGATGATAAATAAACTCCGTCTCCTGCAATCTTCCTGCTTCCTTTTCTGCAACCTTATCGCTCATGGTTATATTATAGCACATTTTTCCTCTCCGCCGTGTTTTTAACTCGGCTTTTTGTTCCAAGGGCAACACCGGGAAGAAAGGGCTGGAAACCGGAAACGCGGCTAGCCTAGATAGATACACAGCGCACCGAGTACCCGTTGTACCGATAATATATGCTCTGAGGGGACACCAAGGAAGATGTCAGGCGCAAGATGTAAGCGTAGTTGGAATCGCTCACAGTACTAGACCAATAGTACCCGTACGAGCCGACATAGCGCAAGTAACCGTAGTAGTTCCCGGATAGGACGAAGTTAACTGGAGCAGAGCGCATAGCAGAGCTGCTGTTGTAATATTGGTAAAGAGTGTAGAAAGAACCGGCTCCTTCAGCGTTTTGTGGTAGTTTCCAGCCCTTCGGGCAGATGGAAGTATTAACTACTGTACCTTCAGCTGTAATGCTGCTAGAATCGTTACTTGCGATAGCTGCCGTCCAGTCATAGTAAACTCCGTTAGTAGCATCGTTGCAAGTTGCACTATAAGGATTGTTGTGATCGGCGCTCCAAGAAGAAATGGTGCAGTCTGTACCGGAACCGGTGCCTGTTGCTCGTTCTGGCTTCCAAGTCGTCGTACCACCAACACCATTCGAAACGTTTAGAGTTGTTGACGAATTATAAGTTAATCGTAAATTCTGCGTCATCCAGCATTTTCCGTCTTTAAGCTTCGCTACAGTATAAGCCTGCGTGCCAGAAGTACCACGAGTATCTACTAATGTTCCAACTTGCTCTATAGATACTGTTTCACAAATACTACTATTCATGTCATCCATCCGGTAATAATTACCAGTTTTACTCTTCCCAGCTGATGCGAAAGCATCATCAAAAGTAACTGTTGGGTTAATCCAGATAGCAGTGAAGTCTATATTTCCAGTTGGAGTGTAGCTTGTGCCTGCTTGGTAGGTGTTGCCTGTACATGCGCTACTAACTATAGCACTATCACACCAGCCTCCGAATATTTTGCTCCCGTTGGTGGGAGTTGGTAAGGTCACGGAGGTACCTCGGACTTGCTCCGAGGTGGGAGTGACAGTCCCGCCATTAGCATTATAGGTTATAGTGTATAGCGGGAAGCTATAGCCAGTAGCAACAAAGTTAATAGTGTTATTGTATTCTCCGGATTCTTTGGTGGAGGAGGCTTTGGCGCCAATCTTGAACTTCATAGTGTCTCCTTCCACTGCGGAGATGTCGTCTGTATCTAGGAAGGTAGCAGTATTACTGGTGCTGTATAATGGGAGCCCGGTATAGCCAGTAGCTCCGCCATTCCCTATCCAGGTATTACCACCATCTAGAGAATACGAGTAGCCCCAAGTATCGTTATCGAAATCACTTAAGCTAGTTTTATTGTTGCCATAGCCTATGCTGGTGAAGGTCTTAGTATTATCGCCATTATTATATAGGGCATCTGCAGTATAATCTGTGCTACCTACTGTGCCAGTGAGTTTGTAGCCATATGGATTATTACTTAGAACTGTGACGTCTAGGATGCTACTGTCTGCAGACTGGCCGGGCAACAAGTTATCTATGGAGACCTTATCGTCCGACAAAATAATCGTGAGGGTATCGTTGATCGTGAATGATTGGTCTATAGTGGTTTGGTATTCCAGAGCACTAGCGGAGGTTGCTAGCGGATTATACCCCCCCCCCAGCAAGCCCTAAGGCTGTGGAAAAAACCGCGGCCGCAAAAACACCCGCCCCACACTTTAGAGCTTTGTTAGAAGAATGCTTATTTTTGAGATTATTCCTTACCATAACCACATTATACCACAACTTTCCGCCAAATCCATAAAATCAAATCCATAAAAATCCCACCCTACAAAAACGATCTATTCCTCTTCCTCGATGTCTTCTTCCTCAGCCTCGTCTTCTTCCTCCGCATCGGCCCCCATCATCGCATCATAATCAATCCCACTCATCGCATACTGATATCGCAAATTTGCTTCCTGTAATTCCTTATACAAATCCGCCAATTCCCCACTATTTTCTTTCGTCATAATCATAAACTTAATCGGCTTGTTCTTCCCCCCGCAGATCTCCATCGAGTCACCATAAGCCAGATCACCCGGAATCGTCACTTCACGTATCCCCCCGACTTTCATTCCTTCCACCCCTAGACTCCACCCCTCAATTAGCCCTACCGACGGATCCAAAATACTCTTGAATCCATCCGGATCATCATTATTGTCAAACGACGAATCAAAGATGCTCTCATCCGCACACCACCCCACATAGTATGCCAGATAATCCGTATCATCTTTGGTTAATTTCTTACCTGTACCAAGTTTCAAATCCTTAGTCTGCACCCCACCTTCATTAGCCTTACTCTCGTTATAGGCTGCAATTTCTGACTTATACTCAATAAAGTCCTCAAAATCACCATACGTTTCGTTAGTAAACTCCTCTTGCGTTTCTTCAAATGCTTCTTTGTATTCCGCTACCTTTTCTTCGTCCACCTCGCCCGAGCCAGTAGATTTGCTCCCCGACGCCACAATCGCCGCATAACTTGCAATAATTGAGCCCACCATAATCACCGCTATCGCGATAATAAAAATCCTAGTCTTTGTACTAGTCCGTAATTCTTTTTCCTCCATAAAACTCCTTTCCTACATTATAGCACAAAAAAGAACCCCTAGAGGGTTCTTTTTTGCTATTTCTCTGCAGCTTTCTTTTCTCTTTTAGGAATAGCAGTTTTAATGAACTTCCCGCCAGCTTTTTCAATTGCTGCAATTGCAGTTTTCGAAGCAGCTTGAGTAGAGAGCTCAATCTTCTCCGTAAGCTCCCCGCGTAGGATTACTTTCACTTTTGTATAAGGCGAAGAAATCATCGCAGCTTCTGCTAGAATGAAGTTATCCACCTTGCCACTCAAATCATTTAGCCGGTCAGTATAGACTACCTCAGCTGGGATATGAATCGACTTAAAGCCTTTGAGCTTTGGCACTGCCTGTACCATTGCCCGCTGTCCGCCCATGAAGCTAGCCGGCATCTTAGCATGGCCAGTCCGTGATTTCTGACCCTTAGTCCCGCGCCCGGCAGTCTTACCCTGCCCAGCGGCGATCCCGCGCCCCTTGCGGTTCGGCCGAGTATTCTTATTTACATTTAGTTCATTGTATTTCATTACTTGTCCTCCTTCTTTGCGGACTTCTTAGCTGGCACCTTTTTGGCTGCTGGCTTTTTGGCCTCAGCCTTTTTAGCATTAGCTTTCTTCTCTGCGCCTACCCACTCAGTCCGTGGTACCTGTGCGCGTAGCCCCTCAATTACCGCATAAGCCACGTTGACCTTGTTAGCCGAGCCCAGAGATTTAGAAATCAAGTTCTTTACTCCAGTCAGACCAATTATAGCCCGTACTGTACCACCAGCGATAATCCCTGTACCTGGCGCTGCCGGCTTCATTAGTACATCTGCTCCGGTCGCCCGAGTCCTAGTCTCATGACAAATCGTCTCGCCATCTAACGCAAAGGTAATCATAGATTTCTTAGCCTTGGCTGTAGCTTTGGCTACGGCTGTAGTTACATCGTTACCCTTAGCTACACCTACGCCTACTCTATTCTTGTGGTCGCCGATCGCTACTAATGCTTTGAACCTCATCCGACGCCCACCAGCTACGGTCCGCGATACGCGGTCTACTGCGATGGTCATCTCATCAAATTCTTTTGGTCCTGCATCTGCACGCGAGCGATCACGTCGGCGCCGCCGATCCATTTTCTTGCCAGAAATACTTCTGGTTGGCTTGGTGGCCGCGACCTTGTCTTCCATCTTGAGCGTACCTGATTTATTGATTACTCGCGGAGCTTTTGCTTGCTCTGTTTTCTTTTCGTTTCCAGCCATATTAAAACTCCAATCCTTCCTTGCGAGCTGCGTCTGCTAGTGCCGACATCCGCCCTGCATATAATTTTGCTCCTCGGTCAAAGACCACTTTTTTGATCTTTTTAGCCTTAGCAGCTTTGGCGATTTCTGTACCAATTACTGCTGCTTTTTCGGTCTTCGTGCCTTTAGCCTTACTACCAACTGTAGTTGCATAAGCTAAAGTCATACCTTTGTCATCATCAATAATCTGCGCTGTGATGTGCAGGTTCGAAATATTGACCGCGAGTCTTGGCCGCTCGGCTGTACCGTGGATTTTTGCCCGTGTTCTTTTGGCTCTATAAAACTTATTCATTATTTCTTACCCGCCTTTCCTGCCTTGCGAAGGATTACTTCATCGGCATATTTAATACCTTTACCCTTATATGGCTCTGGCTTCTTTAGACTGCGGATTTCCGCCGCCACTTGTCCAACTTTCTGTTTATCGATTCCTGATACCGTGATTTCCATCTTATTGGTGGTTAACTGCACACCCTCTGGTGCGTGATATTTCACCGGGTGTGAGAACCCAAGCGCCATCTCGATATCTTGCCCGCCGCCTGATAGACGGAAACCGACACCATTAATCTCAAGTTTCTTTTCAAACCCTTGAGTCACGCCGATTACTGCATTATTTAAGAGAGCTCTTTGCAAACCATGCCAAGCTCTCGACTTTGGCTCGTCGTTTTCACGCGTCACCGTAGCAGTCGTACCTTCGATTGTTACTTTAGTTTTTGGTTGTACCGGCACCACGAGTGTCCCCTTCGGCCCGGCCACAGTAATTTCTGTGTCGCCGACCGTAATTGTCACTCCCGCCGGAATTTCGATGGGTTGTTTTCCGATTCGACTCATTTTAACTCCTTATCCTTATATTATATCACAAATTTCGTATTTTTTCAAGGTCTAACCCTATTTTACCAGACCTTGACTAGTATCTCACCCCCGAGGCGATTCTTTTTGGCTTCGCGGCCGGTCATTAAACCTTTCGAGGTAGACACAATAATCATCCCTCTACCAGATTTAATGGTCGGTAGCTCATCTGCCCCAGAATACACTCGGCGCCCTGGCTTTGACACTTTCGAAATCTCGTTGATTTTGGCATTTGTCCCTGGCTCATTAATAACTACACGAAGCGTCCCCCGTGGTGTTCCCTCAATCACCTCAAAGTCCACAATGTAGCCGTTATCTTTGAGTACCTTTGCTACCCGTTCTTTTAATTTCGAGGTAGGGGCCGAGATTTCAGTCTTGTTTACCATCACCGCGTTACGAATCCGCGTGATCAGGTCTGCAATTTGATCTGTAGATTGTAATGACATATTTCTCCTTTCTCCTACCAGCTACTCTTTGTTACACCTGGGATTTCTCCCTTACTTGCTTTCTCACGGAAGTTAATCCGGGATAGGCCAAACCTTCGCATATAGCCTCGTGGCCGCCCATCTAGCATGTCACGGTTTTTAAGCCGCGTTGGGCTAGAGTTGCGCGGCAGCTTCTGTAAACCTTCTAGGTCGCCCGCAGCTTTTAGCTCAGCTCGCTTAGCCTTATATTTTTCGTACATTTTACGCCGTTTTTCGTCTCGGTAGACTGCAGATTTTTTCGCCATCTACTTCTCCTCCCTTTCAAACGGCATTCCTAGTAGTTCTAACAATTTTAGACTTCCTTCCTTTGAACCGTTTTTAATTATAAACGTTACCTCGAGGCCATGTAGCACTGATGCATCTTCGAAAGTAATTTCCGGAAATACAGTTTGCTCCTTTAGTCCCAAGCTATAGTTACCATTAGCATCAAAAGCTTTTCTCGAAACTCCGTGAAAATCCCGTACGTGTGGCAAAGCTACGTTGATTAGCCGATCCACAAATTCGTACATCTTGTCATTTCTAAGAGTCACCAAGTATCCTACTGGCGCCCCCATGCCTTTCCGAATCTTAAAGCTAGCAATTGATTTCTTAGCTAGTCTCGAAGTCGGTGCTTGACCAGTAATCTTAGCTAGTGTATTAGCCACAGTCTCGGTAAAGCGCTTGTCTTCCCGCTTTTTGCCTACCCCACAGGACACCACTACCTTCTTGATTTCTGGCACTTGGCTGATGTTATCTAATTTTAGTTCTTTTTCTAGCTTAGCCTTGAGCTCAGAGTTGTAGAGCTCTTTTAGGCGTGGCATAGTTTTAGCTTCTTTTCCCGCCATTATTTAGCTCCTTTCTTCTGCTTAGCGCCCTTTTTGTCGGACTTTTTCTCAAACTTAGCTTCCTTGACCAGCTTCAAGTTCGACCAATCAATCCCTGGATGGACCGTCTTCTTGCCTGCTGGACTGAATTGCGTGCGGCGCATATGCCGTTCAATTACGTTAATTCCTTCTAGTGAAGCTTTTTTCTCGTTGCGGTCAATTGCCACGATTTTGGCAGTTTTGCCTTTATTGTCGCCGCTAATGACCTTGACTTCGTCGCCTATCTTCAAAGTTTTCATTATAGTACCTCCGGAGCTAGACTTATAATTTTCATAAAACCTTTATCCCGTAACTCTCTTGGGATCGGCCCAAATACACGTGTACCCTTAGGATTCTTATCCTCATTTACTAGTACCGCGGCATTTTCGTCAAACCGGATAGTCGAGCCATCTGGCCGGCGAATCGGATAAACCGTCCGCACGATCACTGCCTTGACTACAGCCTTTTTCTTGACGTTGCCATTTGGCGCTGCTTCCTTGACCGAGCAAGTCACAATATCGCCTACCTTGGCATAGCGAGCTCTCGTCCCGCCAAGCACCCGAATTACCCCGAGCTCCTTAGCGCCAGAATTGTCCGCTACTTTGAGTCTACTTTCTGGTTGTATCATTTATTTATCCCCCTTCTCTTTAGTTTCTACCTCTGTTTCTTCGGTAACTTCAGAGGCGCTTGTTTTAGCCTTTTTGGCCTCTTTTTCGGCTTCCTTGGCTGCTTTTTCGCGTGCGATTTCGTCCGCTCCGACTTTCTTCTCTTCTGCGATCTCTGTTACATTCTCTTTTAGTTCTACTGTACCATGTGATTTTTCTAGTACTTTGACTAGAGCGTACGACTTAGTCTTGGAAATCGGCGCTACCATCTCGATTTGCACCTTGTCCCCCATGTGCGCCTCGTTCTTTGGATCGTGCGCGGTATATTTCCGAGTCTTCGTGTATTGCTTTCTATAGAGCGGATGAGTTTCCCGTGCTTCAATCGAGACGGTAATGGTCTTATCACGCTTGTCCGAAGTCACGGTACCTACTAGTGTGTGTGCCATCTTAAAACTCCTCTTTCTTTATAATTTTACATCGAACTGGCATCTTATGTGATGCTAGCCGGAGTGCTTCCCGCGCCTTTTCTTCTGGCACGTCGGCTACTTCGTACATCACTGTCCCAGCTTTCACTTTTGCTACGTAGAATTGTGGTTCACCTTTACCCGAACCCATCTTTACGTCTAGCGGCTTCTTCGATACTGGTGTATGCGGGAAAATCCGAATCCAGACTTTACCACCACGTTTCAAGTATCTAGTAATTGCCTGCCGCCCCGCCTCGATCTGCCGCGAGGTGACACGTTCGTTATCTAGAGATACTAGCCCAAACTCACCAAACGCTACAGTATTACAGCGAGATGCAGTGCCTTTATTCTTGCCTTTGCGTACCTTCCTGTGCGGTACTTTCTTTGGTATCAAAATTGCCATCTTACTTTTCCCCCTTATAAATCCAGACCTTTACCCCTACAATACCCGCAATTGTCTGGGCATGATGACAGTAAAAGTCAATGTTAGCTCTTAAAGTATGTAGTGGCACCGACCCTTCGATAAAGCGCTCTCTCCGAGACATCTCTGCCCCGTTTAGACGCCCTGCCACCTCGATCCGAACACCTTTCGCTCCGGCATTCATCGATGACTGGAGTGCCATCTTGACTGCCCGGCGGAAATTCATCCGCTTACCGAGCTGGAACCCGATATTCTCGGCCACTAGCTTAGCATTTAATTCTGGTTTCTTCACCTCTTCTACGTTGATTCGAATCGGACCATCCACGATTTTTTCGAGCTGTTTCTTTAACTCATTGATCCCCGAGCCCTGCTTGCCGATCACTGCACCAGCCTTGGCGGTGGCAATAGTGATGGTCGTTAGATTAGCGGAGCGTTCAATTCCGATTCTAGCGATCGTCGGGCGCGCTTTAAAGCGGTCTTCGATCAGCTTGCGAATCTTCGTATCCTCGATTAGCCAGTGACGAAAGTCTTTCTTGGGTGCATACCACTTCGAAGCCCAGTCCTTGCTAATCTGGAGACGGTAAGAGATGGGGTTTACTTTCTGACCCATATTACTTTTTCTCCTTCTTCTCTGCTGGTTTTTTCTCAGCAGTTTTTCTTACTTTCTCTTCGCCGGCGACCTCGACGAATATGTTGCTACTAATCTTCTCAAAAGGTAATGCGCGGCCTCTAGAAGCTGGCTTGTAGCGCCGCATTCTCGTACCACTAGTTACAAAAATTCTCGCAATCCGGATAGTTTTCGGATCAATCGAAACCTTCGAATTGTTGAGCAAATTTGCATTAGCCGATTCGATAGCTTTGCGTACAGCTCTCGCAGCCTTCCGCGGAGTATTCTCAAGGATTACTATCGCATCTGCTACATAGCGATCCCGGACTAGTGCCGCCACGACATTAGTCTTTCTTGGCTGAGAATCAATCCCCTTCTCATATGCATGTGCAAAATGTGTTTCTGCCATATCCTAACCCCTTCCTTTCGCCGCCGCAGCTTCTGCTGCTTTCTTTCCACCGTGGCGTCTAAATTTACGTGTTGGCGCAAACTCACCGAGTTTATGCCCTACCATATTTTCCGAAATATAAACCGGTACGTGGACTTTTCCGTTGTGAACTGCAATTGTCCGCCCCACCATCTCTGGTGAAATCGTCGAACTTCTTGCCCAAGTTTTAATCACAGTGCGATCCTCGCTTGATAGAGCAGCAATTTTCTTGGCGAGTTTTGCATCCACAAACGGGCCTTTCTTCAAACTCCTAGACATTATTTTCTCCTCTTTCCTTCGTGACGACTACGCACGATCATTTTATTACTTTTTCTCGCTTTCCGAGTCCGCTTACCCAGAGCCAACTGACCCCAAGGAGTCCGCGGTGCCTTACCAGGACCATGACGACCACCGTCACCACCACCGTGCGGGTGATCCACTGCGTTCATTACGACACCTCGTACCGTCGGGCGGATACCCTTGCGGCGACGACGCCCTGCAGCCCCGATCTTTACATTCTGATGCTGGATATTCGATACGGTACCAATCGAAGCCTCGCAGCCGACTAGGACTTTGCGTACCTCGCCAGATGGCATCTTCAAGGTGGCATAGCCATCTTCTTTTGCCATTAGCTGTGCACTAGTCCCTGCAGCTCGCACCATTTGTGCGCCGCGGCCCGGCTTCAACTCAATAGCGTAAACAAATGTACCCACTGGGATATTCTCTAGTGGCATCCGGTTAGAGCTATCGATTTCTACCTCTGCACCAGTCTTAAAGCTAGCCCCCTTAAACATCTTGGTGTCAGCTAGTACATAATAATATGTACCCTTACTATCTTTCACCCGAGCAATCCGAGCACTCCGGTTTGGATCGTACTCGATTTCCTCAACGGTAAAAATCTCATTGGCTGGTAATTTGTAGGTCATCAACCGGTAGTGCCGCTTCACACCACCACCGCGGTGCCGTACGGTAATCCGACCCTGATTGTTGCGTCCTGCCCGTTGTTTTCTCGGCGCAGTGAGAGACTTCAGAGGCTTACGAGTCGTAATTTGCTCGTAATCTTCTGTAGTCTTCTGTCTCTGCCCCGGAGTCATTGGGCGATATTGCTTTATTGCCATTATTTCTTCTCCTTACCTGCTTTCTTGTCTGCCTTCTTTTCCTTTTTGGCATCCTTTGCGCTGGTTTTATTATCTTCTTGCTCTTCGAACACCTTGATCGAATCGCCTTCCTTTAGCTTCACGTAAGCGTACTTCTTGTCTTGCCGATGAGTAATCCCAGGAAATGCTCTTTTGCCTCGGCTATAGCGCATTTTCTTACCCTTACGGATCAAAGTCTTGACCTCAGTTACGGTTACCTTAAACTCATCTTCGACCTTTTTTGCGATTTCTTGCTTTGAGGCTTTCAAATCTACCGGGAAGACATAAATTCGCTTAGTCTGTTCCATGTAAGTCTTCTCTGTAGCTCTCGGCTCTAGGATGTTTAGTTTAATGTCAGTTTCTGCCATCTTACTTGTCCTCCTTTACCTCTGTTTTTGCGGTAACTTTCTCGGCGCTCTTATTATCGCCAATTAGCCATTCTTCGATTACCTTCAAAGCTGGTGTCTCAATCACGATCTTATCTGCATTCATAATATCAAACACATTTAGGTAAGTTGCTTTAACTACCTTAATGTTAGCGATATTACCAGTTGCCCGGCGAGTTAAATCTTCCTTGTCCGTCACTACGACTAGCGCCGTCTCATCCCGACCAACCTTCGCTGCGTCTAGCGCCTTCAAAGCTTCCTTAGTTTTACCATCTTTGATACCTAGAGTCTCAATAGTAATAACCGCCTTGTCTGCATTTTTCATCGACAAAGCTTGCCGCACTGCTAGGCGTTTGCTCGAGCGAGCGATTTTCTTGGTAAAGTTCTCTTCACCAGTCCGCCCAAAAGCTACACCACCGTGCCGCCAGATCGGGTTCCGAGTAGAACCAAACCGTGCCCGGCCAGTACCCTTTTGTTTCCAAGGTTTCTTACCGCCACCACGGACTTCGCCCCGCTTCAAAGTCTTAGCATGACTACTTCTAGAATTTGCTAAATATGCATCATAGGCCAATTTCACTAATTCGTGATTTTCCACCGAAAGGCCAAATATGTCTTTATTTAATGTCGCCATATTACTCCTTTCCCTCCACGCTGATTATACCTTTGCGTGGACCAGGCACTGCGCCTTTGAGACCTAGCAAATTCTTCTCTTCGTCGATATAGGCTACTGTCAGATTCTTGACTGTCACCTTGTCGTGACCCATCCGACCTGGCATTTTCTTGCCTTTCCAGACTTTTTGTGGATACATCGAACCAATCGACCCTACGCGCCGGATGTTCCCCTTAAATCCGTGTGTATTTCTGGATTCGATAAAGTTATGTCTCTTAACTGTACCAGCAAACCCTTTACCTTTGCTCGTACCAGTTACTGCAACTTTGTCCCCGATCTTAAAGTTCGCTATAGAGACTACGTCTCCTAATTTCATCCCCTCTGGGATTTCTTCTACGCGGAATTCCCGTAGAACTTTAGGACTGACATTTTCGCCAGCTTTTTTAGCGTGGCCTTGTTCCGACTTGCTCAGATTCCGACTCACCCCATATCCCACCTGCACAGCGTTATAACCGTCGGTTTCGACAGTTTTAATCTGAGTCACTGTGACCGGGCCAGCTTGGATGATCGTAACTGGAGTTACGACACCATCTTCACCGATGATTTGAGTCATACCAATTTTGGTGCCGAGAATGACTTGCATCCTGTTCCTTTCCTTTAATTTAGTTAATTTTCAGGTTTCCCTGATAGTGCTACCTCTAGTAGCTAACTCTTTACCCCTGTACACCAGGGTAAATACACTCTTAAAACTAGACTTACAGGCCGGTTTCTCTGGTAGAGTGTCTAGACGCCAGAGACCTAACCTCATATCTAGCTATTACCTCCATTATACCACAGTTCCCGACTTTTACAATAGGAAAAGTGGCTTTTTCTGCATTTTTCAGATCCCTCAAGGCGGGAGTTTTAAGTAATTTTTTTTATTTACTTCATTATTGACAAGGTTTAGAAAGTGTGCTATACTCTAATTATAAGGTTTGATTGTCTTCATCTTTTAGGGTAGTAACGATGAAGACAATTTTTATTCTCCTTATTTTTAAGAATAATTTCCAGTTTATTAGCATATAGCCTCCTCTCATTTTTAATCAATCTCCCGCCTATACCCCTATTATCATATCAAAAAAAATAAATCAACTATCACCCCAGACATAAACGTTTTATTTTTATACATAAGCGTCTCTATTTTAAATATAAGAGTCTTTTACATTCATTTATACTATGGGTTTCCATTAGCTGGGCGCGGAGGGCGGAGGCGCCAGGGAAATTATTGATGTAGATTTTGAAAAAATGTTTGAGTGGCTCGTAGGAGAGGTAATGCTTCTTCGATTCTTCCTCGAAAAGTTTGAGATGGAAATTTAGAAGCTCCATTAGTTCTTCTCTCGTCGGGGTGTGGTCGGTAAAGCAGTAAGGATTTTCGAAAACTCCGCGGCCGATCATAAAACCGTCTGTCTCGGGGTGTTTTTTATACAACTCTAGGGCGGCGGCCTTGGTTTTGATGTCGCCGTTGATGATTAGCTTGGTCTCGGGGCTAATCTTGGCGCGAAGTTTTAGGATCTCGGGGATGAGCTCGTAGTGAGCGGGGACTTTGCTCATTTCTTTTTTGGTGCGGAGATGGACGGTAAGGGCGGCGGGATGCTCGTTTAGTAGTACTGGGAGCCAGGTCTGGTACTCCTCGGGGCGGCTCCAGCCGAGGCGAGTCTTGATGGAAACTGGGAGATTAGTGGCATTTCTAGTCTGATTAAAACATTCTACGGCAAGGTCTGGGGCATTAATCATGGCGGCGCCACCACCGGCTTTGTTGACGTGCTTGTCTGGGCAGCCAAAGTTGAGATCGATGCCAGCAAAGCCAAGCTTTTCTAGGTCTTTTGCGATAATACCGAAATGCTCGGAGTTTTTACCCCAGATTTGCGCGATAATTGGCGGGTCAGAGGGGGCTATACTCAGGCGCTCCAGAGCGTTGGCGCGGCCTTTTTCGGAGGCATAGCTAGAAACATTGGTGAATTCAGTAAAAAAGAGATCGGGGCGGCCAGCCTGAGCGATGACCTGACGAAAAATCACATCAGTCACGCCCTCCATCGGGGCGAGAATCAGAAACGGTTTCTTTAGCTTATCCCAAATCATGGGGATATTTTAACATGATTCTAGGAAATTGTCGATGAAGCCATCTAACTTGCCGTTGAGGACAGCATCTGGGTCGGACTCTTCGTAGCCAGTCCTGGTATCTTTGACGAGTTTATAGGGCTGGAGGACGTAGTTGCGGATTTGCTGACCCCAGCTAGCAGACTCGCCGGCGCGGAGCTTGTCGATGGACTCGGCATGCTGCTCGGCCATCATTAGAGCGAGCTTGCCGCGGAGGACTTCCATGGCTTTTTCTTTGTTTTGGAGCTGAGAGCGCTCATTCTGGATGGCAACGGAAATTTTGGTCGGGAGGTGGGTAATGCGGACGGCAGAGTTAGTGGTATTAACTCCTTGACCACCGTGACCGCTAGAGTGATAGACATCAATACGGAGATCTTTGTCGTTGATTACGACCTCGGTCTGCTCTTTAATGACAGGGAGGATCTCGACCAGGGCAAAAGAAGTCTGGCGGGCATGGTCGGCATTAAAGGGGGAAAGTCGGACTAGGCGATGGGTGCCGTGCTCGGATTTCAATAGCCCATAGGCGTGGGGGCCAGAGATTTCGTAGACGGCGGTCTTAATCCCGGCTGTCTCGCCAGGGGTGCGCTCGAGGAGAGTAGCCTTGAAATGCTTGTTTTCGGCGAAGCGTAGATACATGCGCTCTAGCATTTCGGCCCAATCCATAGCCTCGATGCCGCCAGCGCCAGAGGTGATGCGGAGGATAGCGTCGTTATTATCATATGAACCGCGGAAGCGAAGGGCCTTTTTTAGTTCGGCTAGGTTTTCTTCCATGGCGGAAAGTTGAGACTCAATTTCGGATTTAAGGTCGGCATCGGAGATTGTAATAAGCTCGGCTAGATCGGTAATTTGAGTTTTAAGGAGTTCCCAGGGTTGAATTTCGTCTTGTAATCTAGCGAGCTGTTGGTTTTTCTCGGTGGCAGATTTGACATCGTGCCAGATTTCTGGCTCGGCGACTTCTTTTTCTAGGGCTTCGGTCTCAGAGATTTTGTCGGCAATGTTTAGTTTTTGATAGACTTTGTCAAATTCCGTTTTGAGAGTACCTAATCTTTTATCCAGCTCGTTCATAGATTTATTATAACAAAAAATACTTTCAAATAATAATGACCGGCCTTTCTTTACCCAAAGAAAGGCCGGTCGTGTTATAATTAACCTATGAGAATTGCACTACTCGGTTACGGCACGGAAGGTCAAGCCACCGAAAAGTATTTCAAATCTAAATACAAAGATGCTATTTTTGACATTTTTGAGAACGAAACTCCCGAGCAGTTAAAACAGAGAGATTATTCATCCTATGATATAATTTTCCGCAGCCCTAGCATCCCCCCGCTAGGATTAGATAACGAATCCACTATGACTCGCTATTTCTTTGACCATTGCCCCTGCCCCATCATCGGCGTTACCGGCACCAAAGGCAAAGGCACCACCTGCTCTCTCACCCACCAGATTCTAAAATCCCTCGGTTACACTTCTCACCTCCTCGGTAACATCGGCACCCCCTCCATAGAGGGATTAGACAGCCTCAAATCCGAGGATATAGTCGTCTTTGAAATGAGCAGTTTCCAGCTCTGGGACCTCGAGAAATCCCCTAGCATCGCCGGCGTCCTCCGCATCGAGCCAGACCATCTAGATGTCCACGGCGATTTCGCTACTTATACAGCCGCCAAGGGCAATATTGCCAAACATCAGACCGCAGATGATTACCTAGTTTATTACCAAAACAACCCATCATCAAGAGAAATCGCCGCCCTCTCCCCTGGTCACAAGCTCCCCTATCCACTAGATATCACCCCAGAATTAAAAAACATTCTAGATAGTCTCACCGTCCCTGGCGAGCATAACCGCGAGAACGCCGAAGCCGCCCTTCTCCTCAGTTACACTTACGCACAAAAATATCATAGCACGAATAATTTCTCTGATTTCCTAGCCCAAAACTCAGAAAAGCTAAAATCCGCCCTACACACTTTCACCCCTCTCCCCCACCGCATTGAGTTTGTCTGCCGCCTAGATAATGTCGATTTCTACGACGATAATTATTCCGCCAGTCTTTCTTCTCTAGATGTTGCTCTCTCCACCTTTAAAGGCCACCCCATTATCCTCATCGCCGGCGGCAAAGACCGCCACCTAGACTATAAACACCTCCACGGAGAGCGCATTTTTAATGATCCAAACCTAACAAAAGCCATCCTAATCGGCGAGAACAAAGCCAAAATCGCCTCCGCTGCTAGATACAAAGACCAATATATCTTCGCAGATTCCCTAGAGACGGCCGTAGAGACCGCCTACCAAGTTGCCGCAGATCTCCCCAAAGACGTAAATCCCGTCATCCTCATGTCCCCTGGTTCCGCCAGTTTTGATATGTTCCAGAATTTCAACGACCGCGGCGAAAAATACCAACAAATAGTTCAAAACCTCACCAAAAATCATAAAAAGGAGCAAAAATGAGTAAAACCCCAGAACCCCCCTTCACTTTTTTAGATTATGCCTTCTACCCGCAGGATTATACTGCCCACTTCCGTTACCGCGGCAAGGTAGATTTTGAGGAGATCGTCCAGTTTGCTAAGCCTACAAATGCTACCCCTCCAGACCCCGAGCTCCTAGATCGTGCCCTTTTCTTAAGCTTTATCCTCATTGGTACCTCTTATTACAAATCCCACCCCACCCGCGAAGTTTTCCTAGGTCGCCCACTCGACACTTTCCAGGCCAGCTTCTTTACCACCGTTTATCAAGACGGCCTTTCCCAATTTGCCTTCGAAAATCATCTCGCCCGCAAAAATCTCGCCGTCTTTACCCCTTCAGTTTCAGAGCCGCTCGCCCAGCCCCTATCTCTTTCAGAGGATTACGGTGGCGTCCTCTCGCTTCAGTCTGGCGGCAAAGACTCCCTACTTCTCTCCAAACTCCTCTCCGAAGGTCTCATCGACACCCCTTGGACACGTGAGGCTAGAGACCATGGTCTCATTTATTGGTTCCTCGGTTCCAGTAATGTCCACCCAGCAGTATTAGATCGTCTCGGCCGCCCACTCCAGACCGCTCTCCGCGTCATCGACAAAGTCCATCTTGAGGAGGCAAAAGGCAAAACCGGCCACGTCCCCATCACCTACATTGTAGAGAGTCTTGCCCTGATTCAAGCTATCTTAAATCACCAAAAATATGTCGCCGCCGCCATCGGCCGCGAAGGCGAAGAGCCGCACGCTCTCATCCACGACAACCGCAAAACCGAAAACTGGATAGGCCAAGCCTACACCACTGCCGACCTCCCAGTCAACCATCAGTGGTCCAAGACCGCCTACGCCGAAAACCTCCTTCAGACTTACGTCAAAAACTACATTTCCCCCGATCTTCTCGTCGGCTCACCTTTACGCAATTTCACCGAGCTTCAAATCGCCGAATTATTTGCCAAGTATTGCTGGAGTGATTACGGCCGCGCCTTCAGCTCCTGCAACGTTGCCAACTACAAACAGGGCGAATTAAAACAAAACCTCACCTGGTGTGGCCACTGCCCTAAGTGCGCCAATTCCTATCTCCTCTTCGCCCCCTTCATTCCTAGAGAAGAGCTCGATTCCCTCTTTAAAGGCCACAGCCTCTTCGAAGAAGGCTCCCTCAAAAACGATTTCAAAGGCCTTCTCGGCATAGGCCACCACATGAAACCCCTAGAATGTGTCGGCTCCGTCGCCGAGCTCCGTGAAGCCTACAAACGTAAACGTCCCGAATACCCCAATCTTCCTTTTGTCAAAAAAGATAGTTTCTAGAATTCTAGCTTACCATTCAACTCGTTAATCACAGCTTTTTCTACGCTCGAAACCGCGGCAAACCCTTTGATACCAGACCCAGCGAACTCCCGTGCCAGCTCAATCATCCGGAACTTATCGATTTTCTTGATAATACCAGGCACATGATCATACCGAATAATCGACCCGTTGGTAAAGTAAGTTTCCGCATAAAAATCTGCAATCGTCGCTGGCGTCTGCGCCCCCATTTGGAACCTACCTAGCGCGTAAGATTTTGCCGCTAGAAAATCCTTATCCAGGATTTCCCCGTTTAAGGCTCGCATTAGCTCCATCTGAATCAAATCAAACAGCTCCCCCGCATTTTCCACATTTACTTCACCATCAAAATCCCAGTACGAATTAGTCGCGTTACTCGCAATCGCCGAGCCCATCCCATACACTAGCCCCCGCTTCCTGGCCGTCCCAAAAATCCGCGAATTTGTCGTCCCATTCAAAATCTGATTCAAGCAGTTCATAGTAAACACTTCATCCAGCTCCAAATGCCGCGGCGTCACTAGCGAAAACCCAAAAGTAATGTTCGTCGCATCCTTCCGCCGTATCGCTACCGGCTCCCCCATATGCAGATCCGACATCGGGATTTCAAACTCTCTCCCCTCCTTCAGATTCCAACTATTCAATATCCGGATCAGCTTCCGCTTCCGCCCACGGATCCGCCCCGCGATAATAAACCGCATATTCCGCGCCGTATGCGTCCGCCGATAATGTTCTTTAATGTCTCGAAGTTCGATATTTGGAATCGTCTTGATCCGCTCAGGGAGATCCAATATATCCTCCCCGATCGCCTGCTGCACTCTCGGCCAAAGCAGCCGATAATAGTCATTCATATACCCGGTCAATTCCGACTTTACATTCGCCTTCTCACTCTTTAGCTCATCCGCATTAAATCTCGGCTCCGTAATCGACAGTCGCTGCAGATCCATAATCCTTTCCCACTCAAAATCCGCACATTCCGTCTCGTAGCATACCATCGTATCCGAAGTCCAGGCATTATGATAGGCTCCGTTCTTAGTAAATTCCGCCTCAAAAGCCTGCTCATTATGAAATTTCGCATTCGCCCCAAAAGCCAAATGCTCAACCAGGTGCGGGATTTCGTACACTTCTTTTTTTCTCGAATACATCATCCCCGCTCGAAACCCAAATCTCGTCGCCATCACACTCGCCCCCGGCACATCAATAAGTAGCCCCCTCGCACCCGACTTCAATGTTACTTCCTCGACAGAATGTCTCACGTTTACCTCCACTTTATCCACTAATATCAACTAGAACTACTTGCGCTTCTTAGCCTTGCGTTTTTTCGTCGTTTTTCGCTTGGAAGCTGGCTTTTTGGTAGCGCTTCCTTTCTTGGCTGCAGGCTTTTTGAATTCGTCATCCAAATTCTTTTCGCCCTTAGAGATTTCATTCACCCCCCGCTCCGTCTGCGTCTCGGCCATCTTGGTCAGCTCCGAATCGTATTCTTCGCCGTCTACCACGCCCTCATCCGCTGCTTCTGCCGGAGTAATCGTGAGCAAAATCTTCAAGACTTCTTCCCGCAAATTTCTCTGCAACCCATCAAATAGCTTTTGCGATTCACTTCGGTACTCTACTAGCGGATCTCTCTGCCCCACACTCCGCCAGTGTATCCCCTCACGCAGATGCTGCATATTCTCTAGGTGCTGCATCCACAGAGTATCTAGTACCTTCAAGTACACTTCGCGCTCTAGCTTTCGCATTGTGTCTACGCCAAACTCCTCTTCCTTCTTCTTGTAAGCCTCTTTTACTGCTTCTAGTGCTAGCTTGGCTCGCTCCGCTTCCTTCCGCTTTACTCCAATCCCATGGATCAAATCTTCGTCCAGGTTAAATACCGCCTTGAACTCTTCATCAAAATCCTTATTCACTCTCGAAGAGAACATGGTCAGCATCTTTGTCTCATCGCGCATTAAGCGCTCGATCTCCGGATGGATATTTTCTCCTAGTAGAATCTTCCGCCGGATCATATACACCACCTTGCGGTGCCGGTTAATCACGTTATCGTACTGTACCACATTCTTCCGCGAATCAAAGTTAAATCCCTCGATCCGCTTCTGCGCCGCCTCTAAAGTTCTAGAGATAGACCGCGTCTGGATCGGCATCCCATCTGGTACCCCCATCCTAGACATCAAAGTCTTTACTCTATCCCCCTGGAAAATCCGCATCAAATCATCTTCACAAGAAACAAAGAATTGTGTCGTCCCAGGATCGCCCTGCCGGCCGCCCCGCCCCCGTAGCTGGTTATCCACCCGCCTAGAGTCATGCCGTTCTGAGCCAATCACTACTAGCCCACCGAGGTCTTTTACCCCCTCGCCCAGCTTGATGTCCGTCCCCCGCCCAGCCATGTTGGTCGCCAGAGTAATCGCCCCTTTCTGCCCAGCCTTGGCAATAATCGCTGCCTCACGCTCATTATTCTTAGCATTCAAGATTTCATATGGTATACCTTGCGCATCCAAATACCGCGCAATCTCCTCGTTATTCTCAATCGAGCCCGAGCCTACCAGTACTGGCCGCCCTTCTGCATGATATTTCTTAATTTCCTCCGCAATTGCTTTTAGCTTCTCAGCCTTTGTCTTGTAGATCAAATCGTCTTTATCTACCCGCGCAATCGGCCGATTCGGCGGAATTTGGATCACATCTAGCGCGTAAATCTGCTGGAATTCCTCCGCCTCAGTAAACGCCGTACCCGTCATCCCAGACAACTTATTATATAGCCGGAAAAAGTTCTGGAACGAAATCGTCGCGAGCGTCATCGACTCTTGCTTGACCGCGACCCCCTCTTTGGCCTCAATTGCTTGATGTAGCCCCTCATTATATCGCCGCCCCTGCATTAGCCGGCCAGTATGCTCATCCACGATCACTACTTCACCAGAGTTCGTCACTACGTAATCTTTGTCTCGCTTAAAGATAATTTCTGCCCGGATCGCTTGCTCTAGGTGATATACTAATCGCGTATTTCTAGTCGAATATAGATTATCTACACCCAGGATTTCCTGGACTTTTTCGATACCTTTGTCTGTCAGAGTCACCGAGCGTCGCTTCTCGTCAAACACATAATCCTCCGGCACTAAGCGACTAGCCACCTTCGCAAACTGATAGTAGGCCTCTGGATTATCTCCCGCTGGCGCCGAAATAATCAAAGGCGTCCTAGCCTCATCGATTAGAATCGAATCCACCTCATCCACGATCGCAAAATTCAGCTCCCGCTGCCGCAGATACCTGACCTCCGAGGTCATATTATCACGCAAATAATCAAACCCAAACTCATTATTTGTCCCGTAAGTAATATCCGCATCATATGCTTCTCGCCGCGTACAAGGCTTCAAATGTAGAAATCTCTCATCCGTATGCTCGGTATTTTCATATTCTGCATCATAAATATATGAAGCTTCATTCACAATCACCGCTACAGTCAGACCTAGAAAATCATAAATCGGCCCGTTCCACCCCGCGTCCCGCTGCGCCAGGTAATCATTTACCGTCACTACGTGTACCCCGCGCCCCGTTAGACCATTCAAATACGCCGGCAACATCGCCACCAAAGTCTTACCTTCGCCGGTCTTCATCTCTGCTACCGCACCACTATTTAGTACCATCCCACCAATTAGCTGCACATCATAAGGGCGGAGCCCTGTCACCCGCTTCGACGCTTCCCGCGCCACCGCAAAAGCTTCCGGCAAAATCTTATCCAAGATCTTCGTATCGTCTGCCTCGCGCTGCCGCACCACCTTCTTGCGGTCAGCCTTATCCGCCTCTCCAGTCTTCAAAGCCTTGGCGATTTTTTCTTTAAAAATCTCAGACTGCCCCTTTAGTTCTTCGTCACTCATCGCCTCGTACTTAGGCTCTAGAGCGTTAATCTCCTGTGCCCTTTTCCAGAGCTTCTTTAGAATCTTCTTCTGTGCATCCCCAAAGACCCCCTGCAAGAACTTCGTCAATGCTGTCCGGTCCGCCAACTTATCTGTCGGCTTCTTCTCCTTTTTACCTCTATTCATAATAGAGTTATTATATCACACTATCTTCTTTTAATAAAGAGGTCACGCAGACTTTTCTTTTGCCGGTGCGGCTGCACCTCTAGCTTGTATCGCCGGATTTGCCCCGTCAGCTTAGCCTCGATCAAATCAATCCCGGCAAACACATTTGAACACTCATCCTTCGCCGCAATCACCTTGCCGCCAGTGATCTCCATTGTCGCTGTGATTTCAAACTTCTCGGTCTTGTTCTTGCCCACCTCCGCTATCGCTACGCTCATCACCACATCTTTTTTAGCACCCCGCGGCAGATATCGGTCTAGTTTACTCAGTCGCTTCATCACATATTTTTTTAACGTATCTTCTATCTTATAGTTGTGCCCTGATATCTTTATCTCTGTGATCATTTTTCCTCCTTTTTGGTTAAATTATCACTATATATTATATATACTCCAAATCGTTCAAATATGGTCTTAGAACTTCCGGCACTTTCAGCTTGCCGCCTTCTTCCGCGTAATTCTCAATTACCGCCACCATCGTCCGTGCTAGCGATACGGCAGTCCCGTTCAGAGTATGCAAAGTCTCCACCGAGCCATCTTCCCGCCGCACCCGGATATTGAGATTCCGCGCTTGGTAATCCGTACAGTTAGAGCAAGAAGTCAGCTCCCGATATGTCTGATCCACCGGTGACCAATACTCTACATCGTATTTCTTGGCTGCTGGCGCCCCTAGATCGCCCGCTGCGATATTTATCACCCGATACGGTATCCCGAGCTCCTGCCAAATTTCTTCCTCGACCGAGAGTATCATCTCATGCATTTCCTTAGACTTCTCAGGAAGACAAAATACATACATTTCCAACTTATTAAACTGATGCACTCGGAATAACCCCCGCGTATGCTTACCCGCCGAGCCAGCTTCCTTTCGGAAGCACGCCGAATATCCCGCGTACAATAATGGTAGTCGCGATTCCTCGATAATCTCATTCATATGGTAGCCAGTCAAAGGCATCTCTGCTGTCGCGATCAGCGCCAAATCCTCCCCCTCTACAAAATACTCATCAGACTGCGTAGAAGTCCGCGGGTTAAATCCCGTCCCTTCGAGGATCTTCGACGACACCAAATCTGGCACCGTCATATAGCTAAATCCTTTCTCCAGTACCTTCTTTAATCCAAACTGTAACAAAGCATTCTCCAGCAAAGCCAATTCATTCTTCAAATAATAGAACTTCGCCCCCGCCACCTTTGCTCCCCGCTCAAAATCCACCCAGTCACGGCTGACCGCGTAGTCCAGATGATCCACTCCAGATTTCTTACACTCACCCCATTTCTTTACCTCTACCGAGCACTCCTCGCCTCCTAGCGGCACGTCATCAAAAATCACATTTGGTACCTGCCGCAAAACTTCGTTATATTCCCCCTCTATCCGCGACAAATCCTCCTCTAGCCCCGCCAGAGCTTCCTTAACCTTCTTCCCCTCAGCAATCAAATCCGCCGCCGGCTTGCCACCTTTCATCTTGGCCGCGATCTCATTCCGCTGCCGCCGCAAATCCTCTACTTTTGCCAACTTCGCCTTTCGCTCGTCGTCCAGCTTTAGCACCCCCGCCACATCTACACTATACCCCTTTTCTTTTGTAGATTTCTCCACCAAATCTAGATTCTCTCGAATAAACTTCACATCTAACATACTATTATTATACCACGATTTTTTTCTTGTGCCTACGTACTCGCACCACAATCGAAGTAATTACCAGCGAAATCACCGCCAGCACCAAAAACATAAACCAAATCGGGCAGACTATCAAAGTCCCCTCCATGGTATCATAATTATCACCGTAGTATACTGTCTGCTTCACATCAAATACCCCCATCATAGGTAGCCCCTCGATCCCCCTAGTATAATACCGCGTAGTCCCCGGCATCACCATCTCCGACGCTCCCATTTGGTCAGCATTGGACGGATACACCACCTCACCGGTAAATCTATTTGCCACCGAGAGCTCGATAATCGCCTGCTCGTGGATATTCCCGTTATTTCTTAGCACCGCACTAGTATCTATCTTTGGCTCAAAAGAGAACCCTGGCACGCTATTAGCCTGGATCTCTGTCTCGTGCGAGACATCACCGTCCACCTTAGCGTAGACAATACTCGCAAGCTCGAAGGTATTATTAATCGAGAGTCCATCCTCTTCTGCTTCTGCCTTGTCATTATCCCGAATCAACAAAGCAAAATACTGCCCGCCCCCCGGTGTATCCTTTGGTACATCCACCGAGAACTTAATCTGGCGAATCTCGTTAGGCTTTAGAGTACCCTCCGGCTCCTCCACCTTTACCCAATCCACAATTGTAGTATAGTCTGTCTCTTTATCAAATCTCGCCTCATAAGTATCGTTATTGATCGTATATGGCATTACTGAAATTATATAGTTAAAATCTTCCGTTGCGTCAGAGGGCACACTCACTTGCATCGTCCCGTGATACGTCTCCCCCGGGACTAGCGTTACCTCCCGCGCCATAGGCGTCACCGAAAAAAGTTTTCCTTCCATATCACCATTATATCACACATTATAATAAAGAGAGGGCCTAGCAAACCGCGAAAAAGCACATCACCTAACCTACCCTACTGCCAATTTTAGCCAAATTTGGCAGAAATTGGCAGTAGAATCAAGAATTTTATGTAAGCTAAATATCAAACCTTACACAAAAACATTATACCCTGTTTCTCCAAAACCCTGTATCCTTATAATAAGGGTGGGGCAAATATTAACCAAAGGAGGATATATGCAAAACCCCAAAAACTCAAAACCACAAACACTAAAAACCCAAACATCCCAATTCGAGTCATTCGCAGATCTCGGCCACCTGATGGCCGACGCCGAAAAAATCCTGGAAAAATGGCCCAAAGACCGGCTCAGACAATTATTTCTCGACAATTTCGACGCCAACGCAGTCAGATTATCCCTAAACACTCTCCTAAACGAGCAGACAAAGCAAGGCATCTATGCCACCATCTCCGATCGCGAGGAGACAATACAGCGAACCGAAGAGACCATCTCTAGCATCTTCCTCGCCGACGTACCCAAAATGAGCAAAGCGAACTATCGAATCGCCAAAACCCTGGCCGTAGAATTAAACCGCATTAACAATGGCGGATATTTAATCGTCACACAAGATGTCAAACGCCATTGGTGTGTCCTCGGAGACCTCTCGGCCATTCTCTATGTTTATGACGCCAACATCGGCGGCTCCTACAGGACGAGACCAAAACTCACCATCGATGGGGACTTAGAAAACAAATTCAGTGACGGCGTCTCCTTCGTCCATGGCTTTAGGTCTCTAGTAGAAAAACTTTTCGCCGCCGGCATCGTCTACTGGGCGAATCTCAAAAACGGCGTCTGGATTTTTCGTCTAGATCGCATCCGCACCCCCGAAGAAATCGAAAGTCTCCGCCAGAGAGACCGCAAATTAACCGACGCAGTTCGCAATCTCATTATATCAAACAACATCTACCCAGATTTCTTTGGCATTATCAATAAACTCACCAGGATGACCCTCTTTCATATCAAAAAAATGGACATCATCGCACGTGATATTTTCGGCATCGAGCTAGCCAAAACCGCCGTCAGTCTCCACAATTCCTATATCGCCATGGTTAATTCAAAGCCCGAAAACCGACTCGCCTATCTAGAAAAAATCAACCAAGCTCTCGTCGACATCGGAGGATGGCTCGATTTAATGCTAGAAAACAATTTTATCGACAAAGAAACTCTCGGTAAAATGGCTAATCTTTTGTCCGACGCTAAAGTCCGTTCAATCAGCATCAGAAAGGAGCTCAAGAAAAATGCCCAAAAATAAATCACAAAATAACATCCTTAAACATTTCTGGCTCAACACCAGAAAAGAAATAATCAAGGACGATAAGGACAAGGAGGCAGAAGATCTAGCCAAAGCCAAACTCTACCAAGAACTCTTTGTCGCCTACACCGAGGCCCGGCTAGGTAAAAGGAAAACTAGAGACGAACACCGCTTCGAAAAGAACGCACCTATCATACTCGGCCGTCTCCGAGATAGTCTTTGGCACGAAGTCTATAGACCCCTACCTAGCTCGGTCCACATCATCCACCAGCCGGTTATGCGCGAGATTTTCGCCGCCACATTTTCGGATCGCGTAGTCCACCACTGGATTTACGACAATATCTCCGAATGGCACGATCGCCGTTTCATCAATGACTCGTATTCCTGCCGCAAGGGTAAAGGCACTTTATACGGCATTGAGCGGCTTGATCACTATATCCGCAAAGTATCGCGAAACTACTCCGTCCCCACCTATGTCATTCAGCTAGATATCAAAGGTTATTTCATGAGTATCAACCGCAAAATACTCTACCTCATAGTCATAACGGCCCTAAACAAACAATTCAAAGGCAAAGAAAACACCTGGCGCTACCGCGTCCTGAAACACGCCATCAAAGCCATCATTTTCGACAACCCAGTCAAGGGCGCTAAAATCAAAAGCAAATGGTCGGAATGGCTCAAACTCCCCCGCGACAAAAGTCTCTTTTTCGCACCGAAGGGCGTCGGTATCGTTATCGGTAATCTCACCTCCCAACTTTTCTCAAACATTTTCCTGGATAAGCTAGACAAATTTGTTTATTACGGACTCGGGTATCACGCTTACGGTAGATACGTAGATGACTTTTTCATCGTCGTCACGGAAGATGAACTTCCCAAAGCTAAACAAGATATCGAGATAATCCGCAAATTTCTCGCCCAAATGGGTTTAGAATTACATCCCAACAAGACCAGGATTCGCAATATTAAAGACGGTGTTCCTTTCCTCGGTGCCGTTGTCTATCCAGACCGGATAGTTTGCGGTAAAAGAGTCCAGAAAAATATGCGAGAAGCCCTGTATCGCTTTTCCAAAGGCAAAGGAGATCTTGTGAGCATCCAGTCTTATATTGGCCATGTGATGCACTATAAGAGCTTTCGGATGATTAGAGAGATGTTCGACCAATACGGCATCACCCTAGAAAGCTAATGAGACATTTGTCTCATATCTCTTTAGTTTAGACTTATGAGACATTTGTCTCATAAGTCGCCCAATCAAAAATGTGAGACTTTAGTCTCACATTTTTTCTCTTAGTTTTATGGAAGGCCGGCAAGAGGCAGAACCTCTAGCGAGCCACACACCTAACTGATCTACCGTTCTGCTTATTGTTGTTATTCTGCGGATTCACATTAGAACTATTGAAGTTCATGTTGTACGCATTCGTACTAGACGTATTCGCCGAGCTAGACCAGTAGTTCCCGTTGCTACCCTCGTTGTTCAGGCTACCATTGTTGTAGTTGCCACCCATAATAAACGAAAGAGGGGCGTTTCCACGAGCCTTCGGCTCGCGGAAGGACTACCTACGCTTAAAACAACAATATTTATCACGTGCGTGACCACATAGAATCCTTTAGAAACATCGTCCCCAACCTAGCGGATGAGAGGATGCCGACTTGCGTCGTTGACCTTGATAACTGCAAGGAGGATTCCGAATTCCATAAACTAAAAGGCTAAGGGTTATAACCTCGTCTTACCCTAGAGGTGCGCTGTGTCATTTAGCCGAAGCCTTCAAGAGACTGAAAAGCCCCTCACCTCCATTGTACCACATCTGAAGGCCTAGAACAGCCTCCTAGGGCTAACTGCCCTAGGAGGCTTTTGCACTGGAATTCCGGCAAGAGGCAGAACCTCTAGCGAGCCACACACCTAACTGATCTACCGTACTGCTTATTGCTGTTAACCTGCGGATCCACATAAGAACTACCGAAGTACATGCTGTACGCATTCGTACTAGACGTACTCGCCGAGCTAGACCAGTAGTTCCCGTTGCTACCCTCGT
>JAZRPP010000025.1:0-5823 GCA_045649285.1 Candidatus Nanosyncoccus sp.
ATAAGTAGTACCATCACGAGTATCCGTTAGTGTTGTCCTAGGCACATAAGCAGTATTGTTATGATGTCCACCTGTGGTATCTGCTTCTGTAGCGGAAGCAGATGGAGTGGTAGTAGCATTGCAAATAGCACTAGTCATATCCTGCATGTTAGTAATGCCAAACATATCTACACCTTCTGTCCAATGTGCATGGAGTGTGATGTTTTGTGTAGGGGAGTATGCATCTCCACCTTCTGCTATTTTTGTACCACCAGTAGCCTCAGAATACCATCCTAGGAAGATATGACCGCTATAGGTAGGTGTCGGGAGGGTCGTATTAGTCCCTAGCGCTACTACTTCAGAGCTTGGGGAGACTGTGCCGCCGTTTGGATTATAGGTAATAGTATGGCCGTTGGCAGTGGAGGGGTGGACCATGATGTACTTGACTTGGCCGGTGTAGGTGCCGGTCATTTGTGAGGGAGTTGCATAGACAGCATAAGTAGTAGTTACAGAAGAACCTGCGGTAGAATCTGTAGCATTACCATAGCTAGCTACTTTAGTATAGTCACTTGGTACTGTGTGGTAGTTATTGAAGTTGTCATGGATAGTAGGAGTAGTAGGTCCTTGTACTGCGTTTACTTTCATAGCCCAGTTAGAAGTATCTCCACTAGTAGCAGTACCAGTGGGGATATCATAAGTGGAGCCGGCATCAGAAGAGAGGACAGTCTTGCCCGCAGTATCGTCTGTATAGCCTATAGCATAGAGAGAGAATCCATTTACATCATTACAGACAGCTTTAATAGTAGTTTGGCCTATACCTTCTGTATAGATGCCTGGGGGCATAGTTGCATTATGAGGTGTATCTACTGTGCCATACAGGGTACATGCAGTAGATATACTAACGCCGAGTGAGTCTGAAGAGCTTTCTTCCGCATGGATAGCCGGGTGGCTAGTTAGTACGGTTGCTAATCCTAATAAAATTACCCCCCCCCCGCAGCAGCTAGGTCTAGCTTGCTAGCCAGACCTAGTTTTCCACAGACATGTCTTTTGATTCTCATTTTTTAGATTTCCTCTCTTTAGTTTTAACCTATGCTTATGTAGCCCATTTTAGACGAAAAATCAGAAAAAAGCAAGAGCTAAATCCCAGTCAGGGGGACGATATCGGCGCCGAGGTGGCGGAGTCGGGCGGCAAAATCTTGGTAGCCGCGGTTGATGGGGTAGACGTTACGGAGGATGGATTTGCCAGGGGCGGCTAGCATGCCGATAAGGACGACTACAGCCGGGCGGAGAGCCTGTGGAGCTACTAGCTCGGCTGGGCGCCAGTTGGTCGGGCCTTCGATATAGACGCGGTGAGCATCGAGGAGCTCGACTTTGACGTTTAGATTGGCTAGCTCGGTGGTATAGACGGCGCGATTTTCAAATACCCAGTCATGAATGAGAGTGCGCCCCTCAGCTACAGCAGCGATCACGGAGAAGAACGGGAGATTATCGATATTGAGACCAGGGAAGGGGAGCGGGTGGATTTTGTCTACTGGGGCGACGAGTTGGGATTTCTGGATAGTGAGGTCGACTAGGCGGGTGCGGCCATTATTGGCTAGATACTCGGGGGATTTGATAAAGTTAGCGTGCATGTTTTTGAGTACCTCTAGCTCTACCTCGAGGAACTCAATGGGCGCGCGAAGAATAGTAATCTCGGAATTAGTGACGAGGGCGGCAGCGATAAAGCTCATAGCCTCGATGGGATCCTCGGAAATATTGTAATCTACATCTTGATTAATCAGTGAGCGGCCGCGGACGGTCAGGGTGGTGGTGCCGACACCAGAGATCTTGACCCCGAGCTTTTCTAGAAAGAAACAGACATCCTGAACCATATAGTTAGGCGAGGCGCCGACAATAGTAGTCTCGCCAGGGCTCATGGCGGCCGCCATGAGGACGTTCTCCGTCACGGTGTCGCCACGCTCGGTCAAGATAATGTAGCGGGATTTGTGACTGTGGAGGATTTTTTGGTCAACTGTGACCTCGTAGAACCCAGCGTTCTCAGTGGCGTCGACTTTGAGACCAAAACTCTCTAGAGCCTTTAAATGTGGCTCTACAGTGCGGACCCCTAGCGAGCAACCCCCAGCGTAGGGGATGCGGAATTTTTTGTATCGATGGAGCAAGGGGCCAAGAAACATGATAATAGAGCGGGTACGGCGGGCTGCCTCGATGTCCATTTCTTCTAGTTTCAATTCGCGGGGTGATATAATTTCGAGGTCACGACGGCGGTTAGTCCAGCGACATTTAACACCGATAGATTCCAAAACTTCAATAATCCGGAAAACTTCTTCTATCCTGGCTACACGGTGAAGGACGGTGCGGCCAGTGTTTAGAAGGGCGGCACAAAGAAGAGCGACGGCGGCATTCTTAGAAGTATTGACGGTGATTTCACCCTTTAGTTCTTTGCCGCCATTGATGCGAAAACTCTGGGAAACTGAGTCATTTATAGAGAGAATTTGGGTACCAAAGGCCTCAGAGAATTTCTTAACCATCTCAAGAGAGACGTTTTGACCGCCTTTTTCGACTCGGTGGACTGCCGACTGAGAAGAGCCGACCCGCTCGGCCAATTCAGTCTGGGTCCAGCCGCGCTCGAGGCGCATCTGCTCGATAGTTTCACCGATAATTTCTTGATATGTTTTCGCTTTTGCCATAGGGGGATTATATCACGAGATGCATAAAATGTAAATAGTAAAAGACCTGATTGCCTTTATTAAAGTTAGCGCTCCGGGCCGCTAGGCCAAGTCTTACTAACTTAAATAAAGACAATCAGGTCTTCTTACTCATATACAGGCAAGTCATCTGGGAATGGATCAATCCCGCTGTAGCCAAAATCATCATCAGTAAAGTCAGTAAAGCCATCGCCATCCCGATCGCGGAAACCAGCTGAGCCGGCGGAGGAACTGTAAGGGTCGTAGCCGATTTCGGTGAGAAATCTAGAGGGGAGATTATAGCTGCGGCTCCCAAAGCTAAATCTACTACCAGCATAGGTGAGAAATAGCTTCTGCATGGCGCGGGTCATACCGACATACATGAGGCGCCGCTCCTCCTCGATTTCAGACTCGTCGTCGATGGAACGCTGGCCAGGGAATAAGCCCTCTTCTAGCCCCACGATAAAGACTACTGGGAATTCTAGGCCTTTAGCAGCGTGGAGAGTCATCAGAGTAACGGAGTTTTTGGCGGATTTTTCGTCGGCGGAGGACATCAGGGTGGCATCAGCCAGGAAATCTTCTAAATTATCGTATTCCTTAGCGTTAGCTACAAGGACCTCCAAGTTCTGCATGCGCTCCTCGGCATTAGGGGTACCATCGTCGGTCAAGGCTTTGAAATTAAAATATTCGATGGCGCTACCGACAATATCGCCAGGATTGATGTCGCCCGAATTATTGCGGAGGAAGGTGGTGAGACGACGGAAAGATTCGCGGGCTTTGGCGGTTTTTAGAACTTCTAATAGGTCTGGATTGGATAATGGTTTTTCATCTGGTAGAGTACTCAAGGCAGCCAAGATTTTGCCGAGCGAGACCTCGCCAATACCAGATAACACATTAGAAACTACCCTGGTCAGGCTGATAATATCGTGCTGGTTTTGGATGATTTTGAGGATAGCGAGCACATCCTTAACCTCTTTACGGTCGTAGAAGCGCACCCCACCGACGATTTTATAGGGGATATGCATATTGACAAATGTTTTTTCAAAACTATAAGACTGAGCGTTAGTGCGGTAAAGGACGGCGTAGTCGCCAAAATTAGGATATTTGGACTGGAGATTAAGAATCTTTAGCGCGACGTAGTTGGCCTCCTCGGTCTCGTCGCGGAGGGACTCGATATCGATAGGCTCGCCTTTGCCTAGCTCGGTAAAGAGGGATTTATCTGTACGCATAGTGTTCTTCGTGATAACTTTCTGAGCGGCAGTGAGGATATTTTCGGTGGAGCGGTAGTTTTGCTCGAGTTTGATCACCTTGGCACCAGGGAAATCTTTTTCAAAGTTCAAAATATTGGTGAAATCGGCACCGCGCCAGGAGTAGATAGACTGCCAATCGTCGCCAACGGCGCAGATATTGCGCTCGTTATTAACTAGGAGTTTGACTATATTATATTGTACTACGTTGGTATCTTGGTACTCGTCTATTAATATATGGCGGAAGCGCTGCTGCCATTTGGCACGGATTTCTTTGTTTTTGGCGAACAATTCTAGCTCTTTTAGGAGGAGGTCGTCAAAATCTAGAGCGCCGGCCTTTTTCTTTTCGGCCTCGTAGGCGGCAAAAATCTTGGCGATGTTAATCTGGTTAGGATAGTAGGCATTAGCCTCATAATCATCTGGGGTGTGACCTTGGTTTTTTTCGGAGGAAATGATGGACTGGATGGATTTGGGCTTGAGATTCTTATTGTCGTTTAAATTTAGTGTCTTTATAATGCGACGAATTAAGGCTAGCTGATCATCTGTATCGTAAATCACAAAATCACGCGAGAGATCGGCTGCGGCGGCCTCTTCGCGGAGGATCCGCACCGCAATACTATGAAATGTACCCATAAAAGGCATAAAAGAACGGGGCGGAAGCTCGCCAGCCACCTCTGGGTAGAGTAGAGACCACAGCCTATCCCGCATCTCGCCGGCGGCCTTATTGGTAAAAGTTACGGCTAATATATTATATGGTTTGATGCCGTGGCGGATAAGATTGGCGATCCGGTGGGTCAGGGTCTTGGTCTTGCCCGAACCGGCGCCAGCTAGGATTAAAAGTGGACCGCTCAAAGTCTCGGCCGCCTCCCGCTGAGCCGGGTTCAACCCCTGTAAAATCGGATCATTTACCTCCACTTTTGTCATTTTTATATTATAACACAAAAAATCTTGAAAAAAGTCCAAAAAAGGGGTTGCATTTTCTAAAATAGTGCGCTATAATAGGGGAAGTTTATGATAAGTCGCTAATACGACCTCTGTCAAAGAAAAAGAAAGCGAGGAATTAGCCCAAAGGGTAAAAAATAGAACTCTTGGAGGTTCATAGATTCCGTTTGAGTATTTCTAATTAACAATTTGGAGAGTAGAAAGATTTTAAAGACGGAACTAGTAATCAAACATAGATTGCTGGTTAAGTCAATGCATAAAAAGGTAATTAAGGGCACTGATAGTGGATGCCTTGACAATCAACACCGATGAAGGACGTAGAAGTCTGCGAAAAGCCTCGGGGATCTGACAGCGAGATATGATCCGGGGATGTCCGAATGGGGAAACCTAATATGGGTCATGCCATATTACCGCTACCTGAACACATAGGGTAGATGGAGGGAACCGGCCGAACTGAATCATCTTAGTAGGTCGAGGAAAAGAGAATAACCAATGATTCCGAAAGTAGTGGCGAGCGAAATTGGAACAGCCTAAACCTTTCAAGTTCTTTTCTGTGAACCGGCTCGCGTGTCGAGACGGAGCGGAGAAGTATGGTTTTAGCGGCCAATGCTTGAAGGGGGTTGCGAAATTAGATAATTTTTATGCTGAGTTGTCACTTTGTGACAGTTCGGCATAAGAACCAACAGCGCTAAACTGAGTGGGTAAAGACACAACCTTTAGATCGTAGCAGAAGCTCTTGGAATGGAGCGCCAAAGAAGGTGAAAGCCCTGTAAGCGAAACGGTCTTTGGCTTTATTTATCTTCTTTCAAGTAGGACGGGGCACGAGAAACCCTGTTTGAATCTGGCAGGACCACCTGCCAAGGCTAAATATGTTGATTGATCGATAGCGAACTAGTACAGTGATGGAAAGGTGAAAAGAACCCCGGGAGGGGAGTGAAATAGATCCTGAAACTCAGTGCCTACAAGGTGTC
>JAZRPP010000026.1:0-30808 GCA_045649285.1 Candidatus Nanosyncoccus sp.
CTCGCCCGCGCCTCACCCGTATAGACATCACACATCGGCACCTCTAGCGCCTCACTCATCTCCTCTGGGAAGAAAGTCAGAGAAAAGAGGTCCGCATCGGCCTCCCCCACCACGCGCCCATAGGCGATAGAGGTATTCCCCTCTATCCAGAGTTCCTGATTTAGCTTCCGCATCCTCGCCTTTTTTAGCCCCGCCTCACAGTGAGCAAATTTACGCCCATCCTCATTCTTCATCTCACAGACAAACTCCCCCTCACAAGTCGTCGTCATCACTCCGCCCACCACATCGGGCGATTTTAGCCCGTTTTTCTCATCATAAGAGATAGTATCGCTAATATAATCCATAATCACCCAAGACAGCAGCCCCGTCTTAGTATTCCTCGCCACCAGATAAAACTCCGCTCTCGCACCCCAAAACACGCTCGTATGTATCCGAAACATCGACACAATCCCATAATATTTCGGCTCATCCCCCTCAAAAATCGCCGATCTTGCCGGTTCAAACCCTTCCGGCAGATATTGCAAAGTCTTCGTAGGGTCTTTAATCTCAAAAAACATAAATGTACAATTCGGCTCCACCACAAAAGGCATCATCCCAGCCTTTTTGGTCGCACTTTTGATAATTTTCCTCTGGAGACACACCGGCAGTTTCCTTAGCCTCGTCTGCATATAATGTGTCTTCCCCACCATCATCGGGTTGACCAGCTTCTCCACCCCTACCGCAAAATCCCTAATATTCATATCACAAAATCCCTAATTCAAAATCGCCACTCCGCAGTTCAGATATGCCGCAAAAGTACACCAGATCAGATACGGCAGCAGCATATAGAACGCCGGCTTCGAGATTTTATAAGCTTTTACCTCTAGCACAACGATCAAAATCCACATCACCATAAGCCACCCAAAAGCAAACCAATACAGGGACAAACTAAAGAAAAGCGGCGTCCAAGCAAAGTTAAACAGCAGCTGCACCGCATAAATCCCCAGCGCCACCTTCCCCTCTTTGCTAGTTTTGCCCTTCTTATCAGTAGTGTTCTTCCAGATCAAATAGCTCGCCATCCCCATCAGAATATACAAAATCGTCCAGGCAATCGGGAAGAGAATCGCCGGTGGCGACAGAGGTGGCTGATTAAACTGTCCAAATTTCATCATCGTATCTTGCGTCATCAGTGAAATAATCGAGGCGATCCCCAGAGGCACGATAATAGTTAGCGCAATCCGCCACACCTTACCCCAGGTACTTAGGGCTACCCCAGTAGTCTTTCTCGCTTTACTAGTTTTACCAGATTTAATGTTTTTAGTAGTTTTTTTGGTTTTTGTCATTTTTTTTCCTTGTTATTCTTACGCTTATCATAGCACACCCACTCATATATGGCAAATATAGCTTGAAAGGATTTTTTATCTGTGGTATAATAAAATCACCCCTATGGGGCAGTAGCTCAGCTGGTTAGAGCACGGGCCTTTTAAGCCCGGTGTCGTGGGTTCGAGCCCCACCTGCCTCACCACAGTAATTTGCTCCATTTTGGAGCATTTTTTCATTTTGCTATTGACTTTTTTTACGTTTCGTGCTATAATAAAGGCATAATCCAATTCACAGATCGACCGTAGGGGGTGGATCTAGCACTTTAAGAAAGGAGATTGATATTATGAAGAAGAATAATATCATGAAGAAACTCGTTGTTTTGACACTTGCTGTCGTTATGGCTCTGTCCATGATCCCAGCAACCACGGAGGCTGCCTCTACTAATTCATCCGTATACCGGAAGGCAAAAGCCAATCAGAAGAAGGTAACCAACGCGGCAGAATACTACGGCTATTACACCGAAGTATCTCTGAGTAGTAACTCGTCAACCAAGGTAGTCTGGAATTTAAAATATACAAATACTAGAAATGAGTATTTTAAATTCACCCAGGTTACCACCAAGAAAAATGGTAGAATTAAAACGACATACAAGAAGGGGGGTAAAACTTACACCTATAATGGTGTATTAAAGAGTCTTGCAAAATACAAGACTCAAGACGGTTACGTTTGGCAAGAAAAGTCCGCTATCTTAGCCGACCCAATTATCGAAGAGGCTGAAAAAGATGGCTGGACTCTAAGCGACTTTAAATACCCAGTCAGCTCAACTAAGGGTAGCACCAGTTTCAAGGCTACCAACAAGGCCGGCAAAGCGTACCGTATCGTCGTTTCTCGCGTAGCAGTAAAGAAGACCAAATCGGTCAAAACCGTTTACACATGCAACGATCAAACGACTACAAAGGATGTAATCATAGCCAGTCTCAAAAAATATGCTTGACACCTGACAACCAGTTTCACATTCCTTTTTAGGGCGCCAATAGGCGTCCTTTTTTATGCTATAATAGTATTATGAAAAAAATCAACATCTCCCCCCTATCCGGCACAGAGGATCGAGATCCCACGACCCAAGCCGTTTTTAACACCATGAAATCTAAAATTAGTCAAATCTACAAAGCTCACGGCTTCTTCCCCATCGAGACCCCTACTTTAGAGCGCCTCGAGGTTCTCACTGCCAAAGCTGGCGGCGATACCGAAAAGCAAATATATTCCGTCACCAAAACTTCCGAAAGCGTCAAAAACCCTTCCGAAGGCCTCCGTTTTGATCACACTATCCCTTTAGCTCGCTACGTCGCCGCCCATGAGTCCACTCTAGATTTTCCATTAAAAGCCCAGCAAATCGGCCTCAACTTCCGCGGCGAGCGTGCTCAGAAGGGCCGTTTCCGCGAGTTCTATCAGTGCGACATCGACGTCATTGGCCGTAGCAAGCTTGACCTCGCCTACGATGCCGACGTCATCTCCACCCTTCTTGATGTTTTTGCAAGCTTCGACCTCAGCACCCCAGTCCTCGCTCGCATTTCTAATCGCAAAATCCTCAGTGGGCTTTTAGAGGCTCTAGACCTCAAAGAAAAGACCAGCGAGATCAGCAATATCATCGATCACGCCGAAAAAGTCACCCCCGAGCAGACCGAAGAGTCTCTCGCCGAGCTAAAACTAGACAAATCTGGGATCAAAACCATCCTAGATTTTATCAGTCTCAACGGCCCTCGCTCCGAAGTCATCACCGCCCTCAATAATCTCGAAATCGAAAATAGTACCCTCGCCAAAGGCATCGACGAGCTCGACCGCACCCTCGGTCTCCTCGAAAGCATGGGTCTAACAGATCAAATCACCGCCGACCTCAAAATCATCCGCGGCCTAGATTACTACACCGGCACAGTTTTTGAGTTTATCCTCCCCGAATACAAAAACCTCGGCTCCGTCTGTGGTGGTGGTCGCTACGAGAACTTAACCAAATATTTCTCCGACCGCGCCTTCCCTGGTGTCGGTGGCTCTATCGGCCTCACCCGCCTCTTCTACGTGTTAAACGAAAACAACTTACTCAATTCTTCTATCCAGAGCCTCCTCGACTTTTGCATTATCCCAATTTCCGATGCAGAGGTAGATTATGCCTTTGAAGTAGCCGCCAAACTCCGCGAAAGTGGCAAATCCACCACCGTCGCCATTACAGACAAAAAGCTCAGCGAACGCCTAGCCTACGCTTCCAAAGTCGCCGGCGGCGGTATCGTCATCGGCGAAGAAGAATTAAACTCTGGCCGCCTCCTCGCCAAAGATTTCGACACCGGAGACACCCTAGAAATCAGCTTTTCCAAAGAAAAACCCTCCGTCCAGCCCGAAGATTTCTGGCATAGCGAAGGATCCGCCTCAGATTTTCTATAAAATATGGTATAATGTTTCCATAAACAGGAGATATTTTTATGGCAGATTTTAATAAAATTTTAACGCCTGGCGATTACGAAAACGGTGAATTAAATGTCGTAATCGAAATCCCGACCGGTAGCAATCATAAAATCGAATGGGATCGCGATCACGCTTGTTTCATGCTAGACCGCGTGGAGCCGATAGCCTTTGCTAAACCCTGCAACTACGGCTTCATCCCTCAGACCCTCGACGAAGACGGCGACGAGCTAGACGTCCTCATGATCACCGATCAGCCTCTCACCACCGGCATCTGGATGAAGGCCCGTATTCTCGGTGTCATGAAATTCGTCGACGGTGGCGAAGTAGACGACAAAATCATCTGCGTCCCCGATGACGATCGCAACAATGGTGATGTCTACCAGACTCTCGAAGATTTACCCAAGCAAACTCTAAATCAAATCGAGTTCCACTTCAATCACTACAAAGATTTGAAAAAACCAGGCACCACTACAGTCAAAGCTTTTGAAGGTCTAGACAGCGCCAAAGAAACTATCAAGGCCGCCATCGATCGTTGGAACAATAAATAATAATCACCAACCATCAAAAATCCCCTCCTTTAAAGAGGGGATTTTTGCTGGTTTTATTCCTCAACGGTAGTTTCCGTTTCTTCGACAGTCGTCTCTTCGCCACCTTCAGTTGTTTCGGTTGTCTCAACTTCTTCCTCATTATTAGCACCATTAATCAATTCGATTTGGTCCTTCACGTCCGAAGCTGTCATACCTTCATAGTCGGATTCCAAGAAAGTCAAAACTACATACTTACCATTTAGTTCGATCGCCTTATAGCTAGATTCGATATCTTCACCACTTGCTAGTAGCTCGTCATAAGCACTCTTTGCCTTATCAGCATCGGCAAATTCCGAGAAGAGCTTTACTTCCGTGACATCATCGCCACTATAATAATACACATAGTGAGTCTTCAATGGGATATTTGTATCACTGCCTTCGCCTTCCTCTTCCTCTTCTGTGTTGTCAATGGTTAGTACATACTTTGACCCATCCGATACAAAATACGCATCATTAATTCCAGTATTTGCCATCACCGCCGCTACAATCGCTACAACTAGCAGAATTACGACTACAATTCCGCAGCAAATCCCGATAATTTTGTTTTTATTGTCCCCCCGCTTAGCATTATTAGCCATAATATCTCCTTTTATATTACCTCCATTATAGCATAACTATAATCAAAAGCACAAGCTATAACTCGTCAATTTTTACTCTTTTCTGCTCAGCCGTATCTCTATCTCGCACTGTCACACTTTCATCTTCTAGACTATCAAAATCCACCACCACGCACTTCGGCGTCCCGATCTCATCCTGCTTGCGATATCTTTTGCCAATATTACCCGAATCATCCCAGGTCACAAAAGTATATTTCTCTCGCAACTTATCATACACTTTTTTCGCCAAATCCACCAACTCTGGTTTATTTTTAAGTAGTGGCGACACGCAGTATTTATATGGAGCAATAGTTTCCGGCAATTTCAGAACCGTCCGTTTATTCCCATCGATCTCATCTTCCACATAAAACTCCGACAACACCGCGAGGAACAATCTCTCCACCCCCATAGATGGCTCGATCACATGCGGCGTATAAGTCTCGCCCGTCACCTTATCCCGGTATTCCTGTTTCTTACCTGATTCCCGCTCGATATTTTTAAGATCAAAATCCGTCCGGTAGGCCAGCCCCATCAGCTCCTCCTCACCGTTCGGATAATCATACATATAATCCACCGTCCGTTTGCTATAATGCGCCCGATCTTCCGCTGGCACCTCAATTTCATGAATCCGCGAAGCCGATAATCCAATCACTTTTTCCATAAACTCGCGGTTTTTTTCCCGCATGTATTCAAAATCACTTTCCCATTTTTCTGGCTTTACAAAATACTCAATCTCCATTTGTGAGCACTCGCGATCCCGCAAAATAAAATCCCGCGGCGAAATCTCATTCCGAAAAGCCTTCCCCTGCTGCGCTATCCCAAATGGAATATTCGGATAAAATGTATCCACGATATTTTTATAATTCGTAAAAATCCCCTGCGCTGTCTCTGGCCGTAGATACGCTATCCCCATCTCCGGATCATCCGCCGCATCTTCTGGTAGCACCGCCCCTACATGCGTGCTAAACATCATATTAAATTTACGAATCGGCCCCCAATTTTCCTTCCCACAATTCGAACATTTAGTATGTGTATCCAAGAACTCTTCCGTCGTAATCGACTCCGAAAATCCATCCACAATTTTATCTGCTCGGAATCTACTTTTACATTCCTTACATTCTACCAGCGGATCCGCAAAAGTCGCAGTATGCCCCGAAGCCCTCCAAGTCCGCGGATTCATTAATATAGCAGCATCCACCCCATACATATTATCCTCTTTTTCTACGAAAAACTTCCACCATTCATCCATCAAGTTCTTCTTGAGCATCACCCCCAACGGCCCGAAGTCCCATGTCCCCGCCATTCCTCCATAAATATCCGACCCCGGAAAGATAAATCCCCGCCTTTTACATAAACTTACAATATCTTCTAATTTTCCCATATTATATATATTATATCACACCCCACTAATCATCCGCGAAGTCTCCAAAACTCTTTTCCACACTGCATCCGTCGTCCTGACTCGTTTCACCGTTTTCAAATCTGCCGTCGTCATAATCCGAAGCATCTTTATCTCGTCCGCTCCATATTTACCCCCCGGCCGCACCTCAAAAGCCTTCTCCGCCACATTCCAATCATACCTCAGCTCAGCCGCCAGTTTTTCCCCCGAGACATCTCGATACAAATTCACCCCCTCCATCGTATTTGTATATTTAATTAAAAACCATGCCTCTACCACCCCTATAGCCGTCTCTACATCCAGCTCTTCCAGAACTTGTTTTAATATCGCAAAATACTCCGCCGCCTCTACCCCATCTATCCGCGAAATCGCCTTCATCACGCTTCCTGCCAGCTCCATCCTCTCATAAATTCTCAAAATTCCCCCATAATGCCTTACCATCTTCGCCCCCGTCAAAGTATATAAATCTCCCTTACCCTCATGTAAATTCAAATCAGACAGAGTGAACATCTCCACCGCTCCCGCCAGCTTCGATTTAGACTTCCGCACCCCCCGCGCCATCGCCGATACCACCCCACTCGGCGTAATCAAAGTCAAAATCCGATCCGCCTCCCCATAGTTCACCCGCCGGAGTACTATCGCTTCCGTCCGTATATCTTTCATTTTTGACAATACCTCTCTACATATCCCCTAATTTCCTCCGGCCGCATCGTCTCTTTATTCAGTACTCCCACTACCCCATACATGCTAAAATTGCGTCCCCTTAAATCTAGAGACGATACCAGCACTACCGGTATCCGCGCCGTATCTTTATAAGACAAAAGTTCATTTAAAAAAGCAAACCCATCCGGCCCCTCCAGCAAAATATCCAAAAAAATCAACTCCGGCATTTCCTGATCTATTTCATCCATCGCCGTAATTCCATCCGCAAAAATCTTCACCTCCACCCCAGTCGCCCGCGCTATACATTTTGCCATCACTGCGTCATCATCAATCACAAAAATCATCCATTCCTCCAAATAAACTCATCTGTTTTGATTTATTTAGCTCTACATAAAAACTCGTCCCGTCTCGATGCCGCACTGCCCCCACCTGCGCTCCCATCGCCCGCGAGAATTTAGACGCAATAAAAAGTCCCAGCCCAGACGACCCTGGCCGCATCGCAATCGAAGTTGGTTTTTCTATCCATCCTCGCCGCATCTCTCGCCAAATCTCCGTCGGGAGCATCGGCCCATAGTCTCGCACCGAAATTCGCACTCTATCTCGCCTATCTCGTGCCGTCAGCTCTGTCCACGTCCCCGCCTCTCCATAATGCATCGCGTTAAGCAAAAAATTATACATCACACTTTTGAGCATCTCTTTATTTGCCGTTACTAAACGCGACCTATTTACATATCGCACTCTTAAATCCTGATGATTACTACTAAATAGCTGCCGGAGCTCCATCATTACTTCATCACATACCGTCCGCACCGCCACCGGCTCCATCTCAAATCCCCCTGCCTCGATCTGTCGCATTCGCGTCAGATCATTCACCTGCTTAATTGCCCGTTCGCTCACCTTCACCATTTCCGCCTGGATTTCCCTATTCGCCCCATCCGTTCCGTCCAAATTCAATGCCAGCTGCCTCAGTGTCGCCAGCGGCGCCTTCAGCTCATGCGCCGCCACCAAAATTCCGTCTACCTCCGCTTCCATACCACCATTATAGCACCCCCCAAACCCAAATAATATTGCTTATGAATTAAATGACACTGTCCCTATCAACTTATCAAATTCCTCTTGGAATAGCATCGAATCCGTTCGAAGTATCACGGTTTTATCTCGAATCTTAAACACTACAAAAATGCCCTGCAGCTCCGTCCTCGGGATGACACCAGTATAACGATTCGCTGCAATATCACCATTTTTACCAATCATCACTGACTCTACCGATAATGGCTTCTTTTCATCTTCCAAACTACGCTGATACTCTTCGACTACATCGTCAAATCCTTTATTCAAAATCTCCACCCTAAGTGCATTAATTGTCTCATTTCCCACCGCGTCTACCTGTATCGGATTAAGGTAAGCATGAAAATCCTGCCCCGTCTCATTAGCCGCATTCTCAATATATACACTCCAAGTCTTTGGATATTCAAATGTCAGCGCCCCATAATCCACCGGCCCCATAAAGGTATTATATGGATACTTTTCCCGCTCTAAGAACTCCGCCTCGTCTTGCGTAGCTTGTTCATCTTTAGCCTCTGCCACTGCTACATTTATCTGCCCCCGTACATCAGTACTCACCTCATCATATTCCATCATCTTCCAAATAAACAGCCCGATAAATGTCACCAATGCTAGCGACAAAATAATAATCACAATCGTCTTTACTAGTCCCGCCACATCCTTTTTTACTGGCGGCGGCAACTGCACCTGCTGTACCATCGGCATCCCCCCACCTGGCTGCATCATCGGCTGCTGCATCTGTTGCATTGGTTGCATCGGCTGCCCCTGCATTGGCATTTGCGGATTTTGATAATTATCCATGAGCCCATTATACCATACTATTTACTAAAATCTTCAGTTAGTATTTTGATTTCATTTTTTAATTTATCCAAATCTTTTTCAATATCTTTTGCCAGATCCAAAGCCTCCTTATATCTATCTACTGCTTCTTCCAGCTTAAACCCATCCGAATAAAACCATTCGACTTTTTTGTCTAATTCCTCGATTTTATAATTTAAATCTTTCTTCTCACTTTTCTCGCTCATGTATCTCCTCTATTTTAGCTTCCATTTCTTTATCAAATGTTGTAATTTTTACAACATCTCCCACAGCAAAACCAGGTGACCCCTTCCCCGCAATTATCGCATATCCCCGCTTCAATACTTTTTCCGGATTCATCGCCTCTAGCAGTTTTATCTTCTGCCCCAAATCATTCCGCGTGATACGATTAATCAAGTCTCGCCCCACTCCGCTCATCATCATCTTTAGCTTCCGCCGCTCCGCCTCTCTATCCTTTGACAATATCTCCGCCGCGTTAGACGGTGTAGATGCTCGCACATCTGCAGCCAAGTCAGCCAAGCTTTCATCCACTTCATGCCCGATCCCCGTAATCACCGGGATTTTACTAGCTGCTATCGCCCGCACTAGTTTCTCATCATTAAAAGCCGAGAGATCATCCGCCGAGCCACCCCCACGGAGTATAGCAATCGCCTCTACTTCACCCCGCTCATTAAAATACTGCAAAGCCCGGATAATCTGATCCGGCGCCTCCGCCCCCTGCACCTGCGTATGCGCCACACTAATTTTTATCCCACCCCACCGCGCATTCATAATCTTGATAAAGTCTGCGTACCCCGCCGCCTGCGTCGACGATATTACCCCTAGCCGCGCCAAATTCTCTGGCAACTTCCGTTTTTTGTTAACATCAAATAATCCCTCATCAGATAACTTCTTTTTCAAAATCTCATAAGCTCGTTTCAGACTTCCCTCACCCACCGGCTTCACCGCCGCCACCGTCACCGAGAATTTTCCCCACTTTGTCACCTTCGGCTCACCCTTTACTACCACCTTCATTCCATCTTCCAAAGGTACGCGCAAGCTCCATACCGGCATAAAGCAAGGTATATTCGTCTCCTCATCCTTCAAATCAAAAAACACCCACTTCCCCTGGTTGACCTTAAAGCTCGCCACCTCCCCCTCTATCATCACTGCTTCATAATTATATCGCAGAGTGTCATTAATTATCGCCAAAAACTGTGTCGGTGTCAGATTCGAAGCTGCATCATTCATGTTTCTTCCCCCTAATCGCCTTATAGTACGGCCAGGAGCCACTTGCAATCGTAAATACCAATGTCATCGCTCGCGTCATCACCGTTACAATCGTCGCCGTCGGGAAATCTACCCCAAGCGCTATCAGCACCCCCGCCATCCCCAGCTCATACAGCCCATACGGCACAATCCCATCAAACACCGATCCTACAGCCTCCCCCACCATAATATATGGCAAAAGCTCCCATCGCCCCAGAGATAGCGCCACTATATAATACGTCCCCACCTCAAATAGACTATACACTAGCCCCCATGCCGCCGGCTTCCGCAAGTATCTTTTATTCTCTTTTACCACCTTTACACTCTCATGGATATCCTCAAAATAATGCCTTACCCTCGCATTACTCGCTATATGCTTTTTCCGCCCAAAAGTAAAAACCATCACCAAGAAACTCATAATTCTCTCGACAATTCTCGCAAAGAAATCTATTCGTTTATGGCTTGCCGCTATATATACCGCAAGTGTCAATGCCACACCCACACCCAAATTCATCAGCAGCGTCAACGGGATAATCCACATCGCCTCCTCCGGGATTAAGCCAAATGCCAGCAATACCCCAATCGCCACCAGCGCCTGCAGATAATTAATCACCGTCGTCACCGCATAGCGAAAAATATAAAGAAAACTCGCCTGTCCCGCTGTCACCTTAAACGGCTTCAGTCGGTACATTAAGAATGCTAATCCGCCAAATCCCCCCGCCGGCACCGCGTGATTTACAAAGTTTAGCTCCGTCGAAATCAACAAAATCTCCCTCCGGCTAAACTTTTCCACATTCCGCCGCGTCGCCAGGTACGAGAAAAAAATCTGCCCACAAGCATAGTACATCATCAGCTGTTCTGGGATTAATAGTGCTAGTACAAATCCGTTTGTCTCTCCCAACCGATTAAAAGTCTCCAGCATATCCGGCCAATTCTGATACACTACATACCCCACCAGTGCCACCGTCAGTATAATCAAAAACATTCGAAATGGAAACTTGAACTTTTTCTTCTCTTCCACCATACCCAAATTATACCATATAATATATTATACTTCTTATTCTACTTCCCCCAATTTTGACCCACCTCCACCTCTACCGCCAGCCTTATATCCAGCTCCGGTGCTATATTTTCCATTGTTTCCCGCAAGATCTCCGAAATCTCCGAGACCAAAGCCTCGTCACATTCCACCATCATCGAATCATGCACCTGCATTATCATTTCCGCCCCCTCTGGCAGCCGCTTATCCACAGCAATCATCGCTCGTTTCATTAGATCTGCTTCCGTCCCCTGGATCGGCATATTCATCGCTGCCCGTTCTGCCGCCGCTCGCACTACATAGTTCGCTGATTTCACATCCGGAGTCGGCCGCCGCCGCCCAAAGTACGTCTCTACATATCCCTTCTCTCTTGCCTGCGTCAAGATTTTATCCAAATATTCCCGTATTGGCGCCCGTAATTCAAAATATTTATCAATAAATTCCTTCGCTTCCGCAAACGGCATCTTAGCTGCTTCCGCCAATCCTTGTGCACTCATCCCATAGAGCACACCAAAATTAATCACCTTAGCCGCTCGCCTCTGCCGGCTAGTCACCTCATCAAAAGGCACATGAAACACTTCACTCGCCGTCTTAGTATGAATATCCACCCCCGCGTTAAAATCACGCACCAGTTTTTCATCTCCCGCCATCACCGCCGCAAGCCGAAGTTCAAACTGCGAATAGTCCGCCGATACCAACTTCCGCCCTTCCGACGCCACAAATCCTCCCCGAATCCGATTCCCCGCCTCCGTCCGTACTGGGATATTTTGCAAATTCGGATTTTTACTAGATAGCCGCCCCGTCGCCGTCACATTTTGCGTAAACGTCGTATGGATCCGCCCCTCCGCATCCGCCATCCCCGGTATAGGCGAAATATAAGTATTTAAAAGCTTCGCTATCTCCCGATATTCCATAATTTTCGCTACGATTTCATGCTCGCCCTTCAACTTATCCAGCTCCTTCACCCCCGTCGAGTAGCCTCGCCGCGTCTTCCTGATCCCTTTAGTTGGCAGTCTCAAATCTTCAAACAGCACCGTCGATAACTGTGCCGGCGAATTCACGTTAAATTCTTTCCCCGCTAATTCCCAGATTTCTTCTTCTATCCTTTTTGCCTCTTCCGTATATTCTTTTTCTAACTTTCTAAAATATTTCCGATCGATTTTCATTCCCCGTTTTTCCATTTTGTACAAAACTGGAATCAAAGGCAAATCAAACTCCGTCAAAACTTTATATAATTTCGGCATTTTATCTAACTCCGCCCGCTGTTCCTGATATTTTTGCTCTTTATCTATATCAAAAAGATCCGCATCTTTTCTCTCCAATGGATTTAGCAAAAATTCCGCCTGCCCCAAATCGTAAAATTCTGCCTTGGCAAGTACTTTCTCAGCCACTCTCTTGCTCGCATGCATCGCCCCCTTCACATCCCACTCCAAAACTTCCGGTACTTCATATTTTTTATCTACTTTTATTTCTTCTTTCTTTATTTCCACATTACTAAATTTCCTAATCAATGAATTGAATTCAAGCTTCTTTAATCCTTCTATTGTTTTTTGTATATTGAATTCAAAATCCGGCACACTCGACAATTTCACTGGCGCATTAAAATCAATCTGCGCCAACTCCTTCGACATATACGCCGAATCCTTTCCAGCTACTAATTTATCATGTAGAGACCCTTTAGTCGCATCTACATGCGCATACACTCCATCCAAATCACCGTATTGATTTAATAATTTCGCCGCCGTCTTTTCCCCCACCCCCGGTACTCCCGGGATATTATCCGACGCATCCCCCTTCAGAGCCTTCAAATCTAAAAATTGTGATTTTTTAATTCCGTACTTCACCTCCACCTCCGGCACATCAATTTCCTCTATATCTGTAAACCCTTTCCGGATCCTGAGCATCCGCGTATTTTCATCTACTATCTGTAGCATATCCAGGTCAGACGATATAATATACGTCTCATATTCACATTTACCGTCCACCAAACTCTCATCCGCTTGCCGGCTCAGCGTCCCGATAATATCATCCGCCTCATAATTATCCACCTCAATAAAAGTCCACCCAAGATCAGCCACCAATTCTTCTAGCAAAGGCACTTGCGCATAAAAATCCTCCCCAGGTTTATGTCGCCCCGCCTTATATTCCGAGTAAATCTCCCGCCGCCGCGCCGTAGAAGTCTTAGAATCCCAAGCCACCACCACCTGCGTCGGATTCAGTCTATTTACAATCTCTATCGCCACCGCAGCAAAACCATACACGCCCCCCGTCGGTGTACCGTCCGCCTTTGACAAAGCCCCCATCGCATAGTATCCCCGATAAAACACTGACTTCCCGTCAATTAATACCAACCTCTTCATATATTCTAGTATAGCATGTTATAATTAAGATATGGAAAATGTAGAGATTTTGGCCCTAGTTGGCATGAGTGGTAGCGGTAAATCTGTCGCCGTAGATTATTTGACAGCAAAAGGTTACCCCAAAGTCTACTTTGGTGGCATGATTTACAAAGAAATGGAAAAGCGCGGAATTGAGCGTACCGAAGACGGCGAGTCCGAAAAAAAATTCCGCGAAGAAATCCGCGAGAAGGAAGGCAAAGATTGGGTCGTCCGTCAAGTCATCTCCGAGACTAGAGATTTAATCGCCGCCGGTCAGAAGCGCATTATCTTAGACGGCGTCTATTCCTGGACAGAGTATCGTACGTTAAAACACGAATTCCCCGGCTGTCTTACCTTTGTCGCTATCGTCGTAGACAAGCCTCTGCGCTACAAGCGCGTAGCCAGTCGCCCCGGCCGCTCCTTTGATCGAAACGCCATCATCGAGCGTGACCGCTCCGAAATCGAAAACTTAGAAAAAGGTGGCCCCATCGCCGCTGCCGATTATTACATTCTAAACAATGGCTCTATCGAAGCTCTACAAAAAGACCTCGACCAAATTTTGCAAAAAATTAATTTTTAAGGTAAACTAGTGTATGGCTACATTTTTTACGACCAAAGATAAATTAGATGATATTATTAAGCAAACTTTGCCGAATCATAAGATCCTCAAAACCGACCATATTTTGACCGGCTGGACTAATATCGTCATTGAAGTCACTACCGACAAAGGTAGTTTTTTCTTCCGTTTCCCCCGCAATCCTTTCTGGTCCAAAATGATCGTCAAAGATGCCACCGTTTGTAATTTTGTCGAAGGCAAAACCAGCTTTTATACTCCTCAAATGAAACTATGTTACGACGACCAGCACCGTCCTTTTTCAGTTCACAAAAAAATCGAAGGCTACTGCCTAGGCGATCGCATTTATCACTTATCTCACACTGCTTTGACCAGCGCCGCTTACGATGTTGGTAAATTCATCAAGGAGCTAAGCAATATTAGCCTAAAAGACGCTCCCGATAAAGTCAAATACCCTCTGTCCGATTTTCTCAAAGAATTAGATTATAAGCATTACGAGCATCACATCGATGCTGATCACGACTTTATCAAACAAACTGAGCAAGGCAAACTAGTCCATGGCGATCTCAATCTCGGCAATATTCTATTAGATAAAAACGACAAAGTCATCGGAGTCATTGATTTTTGTTTTGCTGGCACTGGCAATCCCAATATGGATCTCGCTCGCATCCTCTCTCGCCCCGTTCCAAAAGAATTTGAGCAGACTTTACTGGAAGAATTCGACGATACCACCGAAATCCCCCGCATGAAAAAGGCCTGGAGCCATATCGATGCCGGCTACGCCGATCACATCCGCACCCACTTCCCCGAAATTACATTACCAAATTTAAACTAAAAAATATTATGGATCAAGATTTTCAAACTATCATCAAATACATGCAAGCTCACTGGCCATCTGGGGTCAAATCCGAATGGCAAGTTAATATGGAGGAGTATCCGTCAATTCTCAAAAAAGTCCTCCTTGATTTCACCAAAGATAAGACCAAAACTCGCCACCTAGTCCGCATCGCCGGGCTCTCCGGCTCTGGCAAGACCACCCAACTCCTCCCCGCCGCCAACGAATATTGTAAGACCCACGATATTCACCCCGTCCTCGTAGCTGCTCGCACTTTTGTCCCCTATCACCCCTATTACAATGAAATCTTAAATCATTACGGCAAAGCCAAGCTTCGCCAGATGACTGATGAATTCGCTACCATTATGCTCTTTCTCACCATGCGAGCCCTCGTCGAATCTGGCTACGATATCGTCCTCGACGTCACCCTCCTCGATCCAGCCATCGAATCCATCCTCATCCAGACTTTAACCGAAGCCAAATACACCACTCTACTTCTCATGATTGCCGCCAGTCCCGATATCACCGAACAATTCCTAAAAGGTCGCCCTTGGCGCCACACTCGCGAAACCGAGCTAGAATTCATCCGCGCCACCAAGGAAGCTATAAAGTTTTACGCTAAACATTGCCCAGATTTCCCACTCATCCTCTGGAACACTTACAGCGAATCCCCCATCTATCATGGCCCAATAAAAAACTGCCTAGAAGTTTTCGAAAAATACTCCAGCGAAGAAAAAGTCCCTCCTCACGATGAAACAAAATTAAAACAAGCAAAAATTGATTATATTACTTCGCTATAACTCTTATATACTTATCACTTTTCTTAATTTCAATTTTTTTAATATTTTCAAAAGTTCTATATTCTCCTTCTGCCTGAAGCGCAACGGTCGAAGGTTTCACAAATTCCAAGATGTCTTTAGTAGTTTCTGCACCTGGTGTCCGCACCAAAATACTTTTAGCAAGAAGCCAAAATAGCGCCGGGAACTTCACGGTTCTCTCTGTCATACTGCGAAACACTTTAGGCTTGAGAAAATCATCTCCGCCTTTCATCACCCGCGCCATCCGCCGTCCACTCACCGCTGCATAGTCACTCGTCCCTTTACGCACCAATTTTCCATTTAATTTAAACGCCGGCAGATAGTCAATTTTCTTCCGATTCTTAAAATACCAATTCATGATCGCCGTATACGAACCAATCTTCCGTCCAAACCATCCTTTTCTCAAACTCCCCCGTACCTTCGGATCGTCATAAATCTCCACCGCCGCCGCTGTAAGGCCTATCGTCACATAGCAAGATCCATAGCGAAAGAACTTCCCATCCACCGTCACCATTAGCGGATATAATTTCTTTTCTTCAAACCCATTTTCTATTAACCCCGCCATCTCTTCAAAATTCTTCACTCGAAGTGTACACGCGAGGTCATTAAAATTCCCATACGGCAGCACCCCTAAAGTCACCTTTTTTCCAGAAATCATAATTCCATTCACCGCAATCGTTGCTGTCGCATCGCCACCCGCCGTAATTACAATATCATCATCTTGCAGTAGCTTTGCTAGTTTCGCCGCATTTTTGTCTACATCCGTCGGCTCTACTTCATACTTACCCAGCATCACCCCCTTCAGCTTCCGCGCCGGCGCTAGCACTTCACGTTTTACATCCGCAAACTGTGACGACCTTTTATTATAAACTATTAAAACCCTTCGCATTTTTCTCCACACTATCTTTATAATTTATTCTACTGAAACGGACTAAAGCCCGGCAGCAGCCAAGCAAGCAAAGCATAAAGTACTACATATGCCACTATCCCGATTACAATTTCAAACATTCTCCGTTTTGCCTTCCGAGTTTGTTCCTCGTTTCCGCCCGCCGTCAAATATTGCGTACCCACAATCGTAATCCCAACTACCCCCAGTATCCCCACTCCGATCGTCATAATCTCCACCACAAGCCTCAATACCCCAATAATGGAGCTACCATTGCCATCATCGCACGTTAAATCTTCACTTTTTAAAATCGCCGTATTTGCACATTTATCACTTTTATTATCATCTTCAGCCCAAGCCGGCGTCACTGTCAAGGCACCAAGCAAACTCACCCCCATTACCACCGCCACAATACCTAGCAAAAGTTTCTTCATATATCTATATTATATATTATTTTAACGCAAATATTCGTGCAATTTTTTGGTATCTTTATTTTTACGTAACTTCGACAGAGCCTTAGCCTCAATCTGCCGAATCCGCTCTCTTGTTACATCAAATTCATTCCCCACTTCTTCCAAGGTATGGGGCCGCCCCCCACCAATTCCAAAACGCAGACGAATAATCTTCTGCTCACGATCACTCAAAGTCGCAATAATTTCAGACAATTGCTCCTTCAAAATCTGATTTGCCGCCGAGTCCTCCGGGGAATCCCGATCTTCATCCTCTACAAAGTCCCCCAGCACCGAATCTTCATCGTCGCCATCCTTCCCCACCGACGCATCTAGCGAGGCAATGTCTTGCTTGATACGCATCACATAATCCACCTTCTCTGGCTCCATGTCTAGCTCTTTAGCGATTTCTTCGTTAGTCGGCTCGCGGTTTAGTTCTGCTGTTAACTTTCGCATCGTCCGAAGCACCTTATTAATCGTCTCCACCATATGCACCGGAATCCGAATAGTCCTCGCCTGATCCGCAATCGCACGTGTAATTGCCTGACGAATCCACCATGTCGCATAAGTTGAAAACTTAAAACCTTTCTCCGAATCAAATTTTTCTACCGCCCGCATTAGTCCTGTATTACCCTCCTGAATCAAATCTAAGAAATCCAAGCCCCGTCCCGAATACCGCTTAGCGATCGAAACCACTAGACGCATATTTGCCTCGACCATTTTATCCTTGGCCTTTTTGTCACCTTCAGCGATTTTTTTAGCTAGCTCCATTTCCTCCTCAGGGCTAAGTAGTGGAATCTTCCCGATCTCACGCAGATATAGCCGCACCGAGTCGTCCGCAAACGCATCTACATTTTCCGCAGTAATTGCCAAGTCTTCATCTGTTAGTTCCTCTTCGTTCTCAAGATCCCCCGTCCCCGGCTCGTCAATATCTAGTTCCTTTAAAGCTAAAATATCATCTTCTTTTTTACTCATCGTTTTTTATTATATCCTATCTTATTATTTTTCGCAAGTTAATTGTCCAACATCCATCTATAATAAAGATATAGATAAACTGTCAAATAAATCTCCGTAAAACACGTCATCACGGTCAAACATACCGGCACAAACGGTATCCCCGCCGCCCATTCAAAATTCTTAAATCCCATATCGATTAAAATAAGCGGCAACATCACCACCACCCACAAAATCGCCATAGCAAAAAACAACGCGATTAATCGTATTACAAATCTTATCCTTCGCCCCATCATCAGATCCGATGCCGTATGGAGCGCCCGCATCGGATAGAGCCCCGGCGCACTCACCGCCACTAGCGCAATCAAAGACGATGACAGTAAATATCCAGACAAAACGATCATCAATGCCGCAAAGATAAAAAACACCAACGCATAAAACGGCGTCGAAAGGAACTCTGTCTGTACCGCCGCCGAATACACTATAATCAAAATGAATATCGGGACACACTGAATCACCGCCACCACAAATACCAAAAATGTCGAAATTAACGGTGTCAAAGCGTTGTAAAGTCCGTCCCGTAGTTTTACTTTATGCCCCGCCATAATATGCCGTAGCAAAAATATTGTCACCAGCCACACCAAAATAAAAATCAGCACCGCAAACACAATTGCCGCTTCACTCGACTCTCCAGACAGCCCTCCAGTTGTAATAGTCGAAATCAAGAGTAGCCCCGCCTTTGCCACATTACCGATATCCTCCCCCGCCACCTGCACACTTGTCTCATCTAGGATTTCTTGATACTTTGCATAGTCCCCCTCATCCATTATCCCTACCAGCACCGCATTTAATACTACAAGTATAATCAAAAACGGCAAAAACAATTTCCAATTCTTAAAAATCATTTTAAAACTAGCAAAAATATGATGCATCACTCCCGGCACGTTCGTTTCGCGTTTATAATCCTCTCGATAGCTTCGTCTAAAACTCCGATGCGGATTAATTCTTTGCTTCCGTCCCTTCTTTAATTCTTTTACCTTTTTGGAAAATTTTTTAGAAAGTTTTTTTGCCATTTTCTAATCTTTCTATACGTTTTTCTAGCGGTGGATGTGAGCTTAGTAGATTATTAAAGAAACCTTTCCGCAAAGGATCATTAATCCACATCGCTTCCGCCGCTATATTCTGATTTTTCATCGGCCGAGTATGCGCCTGCAATTTTTTTAGAGCCGAAATCATCCCCTCCGGATAGCGCGTAATATTTACCGCCGAGGCATCCGCCAGATATTCTCGCTGCCTCGATACTGCCATTTGTGCCACCGCCGCCACTATCGGCGAGAGGATCCCAGCGATCAATATCAATATATACCCCACCGGACTTCCCTCATTATCTCGCCGCCGGCTCCCATAAAACATCATCCGCATCGCCATGTCAGAGATTAGCCCAATCACACACACCAGCCCAAACACAATCATCGACACTCTGATATCATAATTCTTCACATGGCTCATCTCATGTGCCATCACTGCCGTCAATTCTTTTTTATCCATAATGTCGATTAGTCCCGTCGTCGCCGCTACCGCCGCATGCTCCGGGTCTCGCCCCGTCGCAAAAGCATTAGGCGCCGCATCCTCTATGATGTAAACTTTTGGCATGGGAAGCCCCGTCGTAATCGCCAAATTCTCTACTGTATTATATAGTATAGGATTATCTTTTTTGGTGATTTCTTTTGCCCCCGTCATTGCCATCACAATCGAAGCTGAAGCATAATATTGTATCACCGCATAAATTATCGCCACCACTACAGTCCAGACCGCAATAAACGGATCCTTAAAATACCAAGCAAAAAGCGCTGCGACTACCCCAATCATCACAATAAAACCAATTACAATATAAACTGTCCTTCGTTTATTTTCCGCAATTTGCTTGTACATTTTCTAATTACTTAAAGTTCGTCACTTCGAACTTTCACAAGTCCTCCTTTATTACTAGAACTTTACTTCTGGAGCTTTTTCGATCTTAGCCTTCTCAGCTGCTTCTACTTCAAAGTATTCGCGAGTCTTAAAGTGCCCTACCATATTATTTATAATATTTGTCGGGAAAGTCTTAATCTTGGTATTTAGATCTTTGGCCCCCGCATTATAAAATCTCCTAGCTGCCTGGATTTTATCCTCCACATCCTGCAATTGCACCTGCAAAGTCTGGAAGTTTTCATTCGCCTTAAGTTCTGGATAGGCCTCTGCAATTGCAAAGATTTTCCCTAGTGCCCCTTGCATTTCTTTTTCTGCTGCGGCCGCTTGCTTTACGGTCTTTGCCCCCATCGCCGCACTCCTAGCCTCGGTTACCATTTGGAAAGTTTCTTTTTCGTGCTTAGCATAGCCTTTTACGGTCTCTACCACATTCGGAATCAAATCCGCCCGATACTTCATCTGTACCGTAATGTCACTCCAAGCTTCATTTACCCGCTCATTTAACTTAACTAAACTATTATAAATACCCGCAAATATCGCAATAACCAAAATTACTACTGCAACAATTGCAATCACCACAATTAGCCCACTTGACATATTAACTCCTTTTATTATTTTTAAATGGAGGTGCCTACCGGAATTGAACCGGTGTACGCGGTTTTGCAGACCGCTGCGTAACCACTCCGCCAAAGCACCTTATAAATTTATTATAGCATAGTTTACTGGACTTGCATCAGAATAATCCCAATCACCACAATAATAGTCGCAAGTAGATGCACACAAACCGATTTTTTATTAAGTTTTTCCCGACCAAACTTCGGCCATATCAGCGACAACACCAACCCCATAAAGAAAATCACCACCGGCTCCACCGCATCCGTAGAGACCGAAGCTAGTGCCACCGCTGGTGCAAACGTCAATGCTGCCCGATACGACATATTCATCAAAATATTCATCAGCGCACCAATAATAACTGGCGGCAAGACCTTTTTCTTACTCCGTTTCACCACAAAGAAAAACCGCCGCCGCATTTTAGGATTTAAAAGCACCAGCAGAGAGTTAGCCACCCCCGCCCCCACAAAACAAACTCCCATTTCCGTAAAAAAACTTAGATTACTATTATGTGCATGCACAAATAGCAAATTTCCACTCACATTAAATAGTACATAAAGAAATGCCAGGAGCATCGCCTTGATCCGCACCCCCCGACTACGTTTTCTCGAAGCAAACACAATCAGAAGCGGCGCCGAGAGAATAATAAAGAAGGATACCAGCTGCATCGGTGAAATCGTATCACCTAAGAACAGCCAGCCTAGCACCAAATACATCACCGGCGCTAGCTGAATAAAAATCCCTAGATTAGTAGAATCATCATGCTCCAATGCCGAATAATATGGGATACTAGAAATCGCACTAATCACCCCTGAAAGGAAAAACAGCCCAAAAGTCATCCATGGCGCCGCCGCAAAATCCGAAAGCCTAGTCAGCACCAAAGCCACCCCAATCACCGTAGCAATAATACCATATACTAATCGCTGCGAAAAAGCCCCCCGCTCTTTAAAATAAACATCTGAAGTATAGTTGTCTATATAGATGCGGAGCGAATCCGTGAGCACATCAGCCACCACATAGTAAAGCCATGTCATGGTTCTCATTATAACATAAGAAGTTTTAAGGTCAAAAGATTTTTATCAAAAATCATTTTTTTGTGATATAATAAATGCAGACGCGGGTGTAGCTCAGCTGTTTAGAGCGCTTCCTTGCCAAGGAAGAGGTCGAGAGTTAGAGTCTCTTCACCCGCACCATTAATCCCGCTCCAGCGGAGTTATTTTTTTATCAACGGCTCCTTGGCCTTTGCTAGCTCGGCGCCTTTTTTAATTAGCGCTTCAATTTTTTCCATTTCTTGTTTTTGCTGCTCCTCGGTAAAGGCCGCCTGCTGCCGTTTCAAGATCCCATAATACCCAGTCCCCTTCGCCGCATTCCAGAACAATCTCTCACACGGCACGTTTTTATGATGCCATGGTTTATAGGTTAAATTAAAATGTATCAATTTTGCCTTCCGCGGAATCGGCGTGACTGGCTGCATATTCCATTCTTCACCAAAATACTTTATCTCTCCCCTTAAAATTACATTCAAATAGTCTTGATCTGGTGCTACTAAATCCGCATCATATTTATTAATTAACTCTACCATAGTCTGGACGAATTTTTCTTTTCGCATCTTCTTAAAATCCATTACCATCACCCCAGAATTTGCATATTCCTCTCGTGGCACCCCTAACGCTTTTTCTACATATTTACCAAACGCCGGAATATCTCTCACCTTCGTATCCGCCATTGCCGCCACCGTCTTCTCCTCCAAATCTATATCAAATAACTCCCCAATATCCGCCCGAAGAATCGTATCACTATCTATATATACTCCTTTAGAATAAAGTGGGAACAGCATCGGCGCAAAAAACCTATAGTAATACACCGCACTAGAGAAAAAATCCGCCACCCCCTTTCTCTGCACACAATACCGCATAATTGCCTTTAAATACCAACTATTATCAATCCGTTTTAATTGTATTGCACAATTCGGCGTCACCAAATTCCGTAATTTGATTCGATTGATTAAACTAATCCCATCATGCAAAATAATAATCCGATAGTATCTTTTTTTGTCTGTATTTCTAGTTAGCGAATTAATCGTCACCGCCGCATACGGCACATAAGCATTATTAATTGCCATAAAAACTGGCGTCACCTTCGTAATTCTGTTCAACGGATTACCCGTATAAAAAATACTCATCCTAATTCTATTTTATCATAAAAAACCAAGAACCACTAAATCTCGAGAACATCAAGAAAAAAATCTAAGATTTTTTTCGCGCAGAGGTGTAGCGAGGTGATATAATCGTTAGATTATCACCTCGCGAAACTTCGAGAGATTAGTGGTTCTTGGTTTTTATATACTTAAAATAATGGTAATTACTATGCTTACTATTTTTTACCATAGATTTATACGCGGTATCCGCTAACATTTTCATATTCTCCGCATCACTTAACTTCTCATCCGGATAAAACGGCCCATCTAGATACACTGTCATCCGTGGCCGCGCATGCCCCCTCCGCGATTTTTGGTACGTCGTAGTCATAGTAAAAATCGGCACCTTATTCCTCACTGCATATTTAAACGACCTATCCCCCGCCGGAAACTTCCGTATCCCCGTATGATACGGCCACACATGTGCCTCCGGATATATCACCAACGGTTGCCCCTTTTCAATATAATAATCCACCGCCTCGTTGAATTCTTTCTTTTGCTCCTTGGTCGAGCCTAACGGCAGCCCACCAATCGCCGGCAAGCATTTACCAATCCCCGGCACCAGCAAATTCACCGGCGAGATCACCGTCCGAATCCGCCCGCCCGCCATCACCGCCGGCCCAAACACATCATGGAAAGGATTTGTATGATTCGCATAAATCACACATCGTTTACCCTTAGCTTTCTTAATTTTTTCTTTCCCGACAAACTTCCCCTCCAAATAATGCCGCTCATACCAATTCCCAAACACCCAAAAGAAAGAAAACAACACATTCGCCCACAAAAGGTAAAAAATATTTTTATGTACATAGACATAATCCGCCGGTAGTTCTACTTTTTTCTTACTCTCCTGCTCTTCCGTCTTAATCGGGTCATCTTCTTCCGACTTATAATAAAACACCCGCTCACTCTCAGGTAAATCTTTCTGGAATAATTCTGCCTTCGCCATACTCAAATTATACCATTTTTTGATAAAGTTTTTGATACGCTTCTAAAATATCATCATATTCATAAATTTTCAGAATATTATGAATTTTATCAATCTCAAAAGGTTTCACTTTTTGCACTCGGAAATACGGCCAAAACTTAAAATTATTTGAAAAATGATGCAACACCGTATCCACAGATGGCCTTTCATTTTGCTCGTTATACCTCCGATCCATCAACTTTCGCTTACGAATTGCCTTGTTTAACGCCGCCTGATCAGCTAGCATCATCCGCCGCCGCATACAGAGCTGCCTTGCCTTTGCCAGCATTCCAGTTTTCCTACATTCTTTTAGATTAAATAGCATCACTCCTGAATTCATATAATCCTGTTTCAGTAGTGACCAATCCTTTTTTTCTCGCTCATCTATCACCCCCGCATCCTCACGTTTCAGTATCCCTCGATATTTATAAAATCTCCTTCCATAGATATCCAGCACCCCCGCCGCTTCTATCCCCTCCATATCAATATTATAAAATCCAGACAAATCCCCTCTACACACCACATCGTAATCCAGATATAGTATCCTCTCACATTTTTCTAATTCCTTCACCTTATCCGCATAGAGTCTCAACATCGAGCATGGCGTAAAGTAGCTCCCCATGTTTTTCTCTGGCAACTCCGCGGCAAACGCATCCGTCGCGTCAATTAGTTTTACAAAACTTTTCGCATTAGTTTTTTTCACTAGCTTGTCTAGGAAATCCGCCGCCGATTTCGTAAATTCTTTCATCCCCTCCCATCTAATCGTCATGATATAAAAATGTATCGGTTCTTTGTTATACTTCAAAATCGACAATATCGACACCAGCACCCCCCGCTCTATCCCCTTATCCCCGCAATATAATATATTCATCTTAACCTAATTATAACATAAAAATTACCGCCTCTCTAGAGAAGCGGTAACTCTATCATTTCAAGCTTTATTCGCTCTTAGCATCTCTTCGCGCTGCAGCCTTTTTTCGCCCCATTGCCTGGAATACAATCCATATAATCATCGCTACGATGATAAAGACAATGATAAACATCAGCCAAATCGGGCAATACACCACCGTCGCTTCTACCACTGATTCTTCACCAAAGATCCTTACTACCTGCTTTATCCGATAAATCCCCGGCGACGATACCTTACAAGTCTCAGTATGATACCGCGTAGTCTCTGGCATCGTAAACGCAGTAGATGGATTCTCCTCATTAGTACAAATCTCCTCATCCGACCCCATTGGCCATACTTGGAAAGAATACGTTGCCCGTGTATGTACGTTACCATTATTCCGTACCGTCGAAGTCGCCGTCAACTCATCACTTAGTGAGAAAGCTGGGATATTATTTTCGATAATCTCCGCATCCTCCTTTGTCTCGCCCGACACTTCCGCATAGATAATCGAGGCAATCTGCGCATCCTCACCGATAGATACATTCCCACCAGTGCTATCTCCTCTATCCGTCTCATCTCGTACCACAATAGTTGCATACTGCCCACCCGCTGGCGCCGTCTCTGGCACATCAATTGTAAACGAAATCACATCCGTCCCGTTTGGCCCCACAGTGCCAGACTCCTTGCCTAATTCAATCCAATCCATCATCTGGTTGTAATTTGACTTAGATTCTATATCTACTTCATCCTGCTCGTCCCCCCCCTCCGCACTAGCATGCTGAGAAAAAGACCCTACAAAAGCCGAGTAGTCCAAATCCCACTTAGAAGATGCCGGATTTGATACCTTAACCACCCCCTCCTATTCCTCACCCGGTATCAATACAATCCCTTTACTCATTGGCGACACCGTGACCGTAGAAGCATTATCATCTCCATCCGCCCACGCCAACACCCCCCCAAACGCCACCCCCAGCGCCGCGACGAATGCCAAAGCCACCACTTTCATTTTTATTTTATTCATTTAACCTCCTTTTACTTCTCACTATTGTATCATATTATTTATCGATTTTACAAGAAAACCCTCTAGCCTCATAAATTTTTTCGATTTTTTCTGGCTCATAATTTCCAATATCCGCCACCTCATCCGTATTCAAGAAGAATACTTTTGCATTCTTTGAATTCAATTTTTCCCGCCTAACCAGCAGATTCACTCGCGCTGTCGTCTTAACCGCCGCAAAAGCCGGCGAGAGACTCTCTGCATCCGCCCCCATATATTCATTATAGGCAATATGTAAATTAGTTGAAGCCTGCTCTGCCGCCTCCTCACCACTATACTCTCCCTCGTATTCATAAGCGATCTTATCCACCTTGTTATCCTGGAAGGTCATCTTGATCGTCTGCGTCTGTGTGCTGGCCCCCTTTTGCGCTTTAAAGAGCGCTCCCTCTGGTGCTGTCGCCGTACATTTAATTGCACTATATTCTGTCTGCCTTCTTTCAGTTGAGATATTCGTCACCTTTGGTGTAAACATATTATATACCAGCCAAACGACCAAAAATACCACTATCGCCCCCACCACTGCAAAGATAATTAGCTTAATATCTTTCTTCTTTATTTTACCCATTTTGCCTCCACTTTTCTACTATTATATCAAACATTATCGTCCTAAACACAAAAATCCCCAAATATCACCATATATAATATACACACCAAAAATCCCCTCTCATCAGAGGGGATTTTATACTTAACTCTCGGCAAATTAGCTAGCTGCTGGGTGAGCCAAGGTGTACTGTACCTTACCAGTGTAATCACCAGCAGACTGAGTCGCGCTGATACCTACACCGTAAGTAGCGGTAACCGTCACATTACCAGCGGTCGAAGAACCAGTAACAATCTTCGTGGAAGAAGAAGGCACTGCGCTAAAGTTTGTATACCCGGTAGTAACAGTAGCAGCACTAGCATCAGTGCCACCCTTAGCAACCTTGAATGCCCAGTTAGACACAGAACCATCAAGAGTTGTACCAGTTGCGATATCATCAGCATCTACGTTTGTAGAAGCATCCATCTTTGTTACATCACCAGTAGCTGTACCAGCACCGATAGCGTTTAGATCCCATCCACCAGTATCGTTGCAGGTGATGGTGAAGGTGCTACCAGTAATGTCGGTATCATACTCACCGTTCGCAATCGTCGAAGTGTAAGTCGAAGCTGGAGTGAGAGAGCTACCGCTCGTAGCTAGCGAACAAGCCGAGTCAACAGTTACAATGACGGTATCAGTCTGGGTTAGATCCCCATCAGCTGCGAATACCCCTGCGAAAGGCAATGCTGCCATACCGAGAGCTGCTACGCCTGCGCCTGCGATTAGAGTTTTTTTCATAGTGTTTTTCTCCTTTCTGACAAAGTCAGAAGTTAATTTATATTTGTGTTAAAATATGACCTTTTAACTCTTTCATTATACAAAGCCATAAACGGAATGTCAACAACTTTTTAAGACTTTTTTAAACTTTTTTGCCTGACTTTTCCACCATTTTTTACTTCTTATAACAGAGGCCAAATAGACAAATATTACACTCCTTTGTCTCCGGGTCTAATCCGGTAGTACTCCAAATGTTTTATAAACTTATCCTGCGCAGCCAAACAAGTATCAGTGAGGTATCCTGGCATAGTTTCCCATTCTTTCAATCCTCGATAATAAAACATCCTTAGTTCATCGTCTATAATAAACGGTATAATATTTAACCGCAAGCATTCCTTGAATAGAATCAACCTCCCCACCCTACCATTTCCATCCTGAAATGGATGGATTTTTTCAAATTCATAATGAAAGGCTAGTAGATCATGCAAATCTAATACTTTTCTAGCATGATATTTTTTTAATAACCTTTTTATTTCATTAGAGACATCCTCTGGTGCAGTAGTAGTCATCCCCCCCACTTCATTAGGTAGGCATTTATAATCTCCTACCGCAAACCAATCTTCTAGACTATCACTTGTGCCATTTTTGAGAATAAAATGTAGTTTCTTAATCATGTTTTCGGTAATCTTACGATTAACATTATCTATAATATAGTCAATACAACGAAAATGATTTGCCGTCTCCACTATATCATCTACTTTTACACCCTGATATTTTTTTAACGCACCGATAGTATTTGTTTCAAAAATATACCGCGTCTGTTCTTCTGTAAGACGGCTCCCCTCCATATGATTAGAATTGTAAGTTAGCTCAATCTGCACTTTATGATAAATGCCGCCTTTAGTTTGCAAGCGATCCTCGCGACGCAAAGCCTCTAGGAGCTCATTCTGTAGGCGATGATTTAATCTTACTGGCTTCTCAGCATTTTCTGGGATTAACCAGGTGTTATTTTTTTGCTTTGCGCCAACAATCCGCCCCTCTGCACAATATTTTCTCACACTTCGCTCAGAAATCTGCCATTTTTCTGCCATCTTTTTAGTATCTAAATATTCCATAACCTTATTATACCTCTTTTCGCGGAAAAAATCAAGGAAGAAGTCAAAAAGTTATATTTTTTTGCCGCAAATTATTTATTTCGCTATATATTATATATAAAGTTGGTATTATAACACAAATATCAACTAACTTCTGGTCTTTGGCCAGAAAGGAGAAAAACACTATGAAAAAAACATTAATCGCAGGCGCAGGTGTAGCAGCTCTAGGGATGGCAGCACTTCCATTCGCAGGGGTATTTGCAGCGAATGCTGACGGGACTCTAACTCAGACTGATACTGTCATAGTCACAGTTGATTCCGCTTGCTCAATCGAGACGACCGCGGGAACAGGTGGTACCCTTGATTATGATACTACAGACCCAACACAAGTTGTAGGTGCAACCTACACGGCGACAATCGCTAACGGCCAAGAAAATACTGCAATTGAAGGTAGTACTTTTACAGTAACCTGTAATGATACTGGTGGATGGGATCTAAACGCTGTTGGTGCTGGTGAAGCTACTGGCCATGTCAACTACATGAAAGCCTCAACGAATAAGACGACTGATGATATTGCGACTGCTGATGGTACACCTTCTGGCTCAGCTTCGACTTCTTCCTGGGCATTCAGCTTAGCTGCCGGTGGAGATAACGCTCCAACTATTACAACTGGCTACACCGGCTTCAAGGCAGTGCCGGCCACTTCGCAAAAGGTTGCGACTGGTACCTCGACTTACGGTGATTCGACAGTTACCGCAACTTATGGTGTAGGAATCAGCGAAACTCAGTCTGCTGGTACTTATACTGGTAAGGTACAATACACCTTGACTCACCCAGCAGCTAGCTAATTTGCTGGAAGCCAAAGATAAAATCCCCTCTCCGAGGGGATTTTTTATCCTCCATCAAAATCATTTCCTACCCATACTTATCAAACAGCTCCTCCATCCTCCCCTCAAATCCATGCAAATACCGCTCCGTCGTCGCTATACTCTCATGCCCCATCATCTCCTTAATCTCTGCCACCTTCGCTCCCTTCCTCTGCAGATTCGTCGCAAAAGAATGGCGCAGCGCATGCGGATAGAATCCTTCATACCCCGCCCGCAGGAACGCCCGCTTTAACCGCTTCCTCACCGCCTCCGTCGTAATCGCCCCCTCCCGCTCTCCGCACCGCCACAAGTAGTCTCGCACCCCCTCAGTCTTTATATATTTTTCTAACATCTTATAAGTCTCTGCCGAGATATATGCCTCGCGCCACTTCCGTCCCTTCCCCACAAACTCCACTCTCCGCCCCGAAAAGTCCGTTAGTCTCAGCCGAGCCAACTCCGCTATTCTCATCCCCGTCTCAAACATAATCCGGATCATCAGCCCCGTCTCCAAATCCGCATACCTCAATACTTCCAAAACCTGCTCCTCCGTATAAAACTTCCGGATACTCACCCCCTCTTTCATCTTCCTCACCAACCCCAGATCCAGCGACACTCGTTCCCCTCGAGCTCGGTAGTATCGCACCATCGCCATCACTATCGCTATATACATATTCATCGTCCGCGCACTAATCCCCCGCGCCTTCTCCATCTCCACCCACCGATCAAACTCCCTATTTCTCATCCGTCCCAACCGCCTCACCCCCACTTCCCCAGCAAATCGAGTCAAGACATTCCGTTTCATCTTCAGCGTCGCCCTGCTCATCCCCCGCACTTTTTCGCAATAATTCAAATATTCCTCCACCTCTTTTCTGATAGTCCTCATTTTTACTCCTGTTTTAGACCATCATAATTAACCCCAAAAAACTTTCAAGCACAAGAATAAACAGCAGACGCTAATTAGCGCACATATTTATCTATCCAATCACGGAACTCATCTTCATTATTATAAATCCCCGCATCTTCATCCTTATCCGCTCGCAAATATTTTACCACCTCTCCATGCGAAAAAATCACCACAGACGGATAATGTTTCACCGTCTCATGTAGTGCCGTATTTTTCATTTCATTAAACATAATCCTATACACTCGCAAATCATGCGCCCTCGCATAGTCAGTCACGAACCCTCGCAGCTTATCCGCCGTCGTACAGCCAGTCTGATCCACCAAAAGCACAAACGATTTCCTTTCCGAAATCTTTTTTTCATATTCGTCCACCGTAATATTAGCATATTCCTCTCCACATCCTTCACAGTAATCACTAGCCTCCATCTCCACCGGTCTCACAAACCATCCATTCACCCCGCCATAGATCAGAGTCACTACCGCCGCCGTCATCCCCACCGTCAAAATCCAAAATATCGCTTTACTCATTTTTATATTTCCGTCAATTTATCAAACTCAATCTCATGATACGGCACTTTATAAAAATCATACACCACTCTTCCGTCACTCAAAGTCCGCTTCACCTCTACATTATTCTCTCCCGCGTAATACCAATATCCTCCCACATCATAAATCTTCGACTCGTCCCAACCGAGCGACACTAGCAAATTTTTCATCATCCCCGAGTATCCCCCACCTCCGCACATCAAAAATATCGTCTTATCCTTCGGAAATAGTGCCTCTAATATATCCATTGATTCAGCATAATTCGCTTTGTATCCCCCCTTGCCATCGCTACTAAATAAAGTCTCTCCCATTTTTACTTCCCCCACTGCCTCTGGTAGTCCTG
>JAZRPP010000027.1:0-28719 GCA_045649285.1 Candidatus Nanosyncoccus sp.
GGGGAATATCGGGGACCACTGGGAGAGGTTTAAGGGTGGAGGCGATAGAAACTAACCTGTCTGGTACGTTGGCACAGCAATATGATGTTTATTATAGAGCGCATGTGCAGGGTATTGGTTGGATGAAGTGGGTAAAAAACGGCGAAATGGCGGGGACTACGGGGAAGGGATTAAGAATTGAAGCAGTACAAGTGGAGTTGGTGAAAAAATAATTACACTAGCTTTTAGGTTGAAATAAGGAATAGATACTGTTATAATATTATTAGGAGATTTTTGCAATGATGAAGAAGATGAAGATAAGCAAAAAATGGATTTGGATTATTGCAGGAATATTTTTGGTATCGGCAGTGGGGGGTGGTGTGGTAGCGGCAATAGTAGTAAACAATAATACAGGTGAAGAAGAAGTGGCTGAGACGAAAGAGAGTCATGATGAAAATGATGAAGAGGAAAAGGATGGTGAAGGGGCTGAGGTTGAGACTGAGGAGGGTAACGATGTAAATGAGGCGAAAATAAATGAGCAGGGAGAGAAGCAAAAAGTACCACAATACGAAGGGGATGATCCAAACGATTCAGAGAATTTGACGGGGACGATTTCTTATGCGGGAGTAAATGGAGAAAAGTGGATGGTAAGAGTAAATATCAACCAATATTTGACTGAAGGGCAGTGTGAATTGAATGTATATCAAGGCGAGACGGTAGTCTATAATAATACGGCAAATATAGTGGGGGTGGCTAGCACTTCGACTTGTGAGGGATTTGATGTGCCGGTGAGTAGATTACCGAAGGGAGTATTAAATATAAAAATAAACATAAGTGCTGGTGGTAAAACTGGCGTAATTGAAGGAGAAACGAATATATGATGAGGGGTAGACGCAATAATAAAAGAATTTGGTGGGGGATTATGGGGGTGTTTGTGATGGTGTTTGTATTTTCGTTTCTTGCACAAAAAATAGTAAAAAAGACTGATGCGGCGAATACTGGGGCTTTTCAGGCGGGGTATATCATTTCGGATTATCAGATGACTGACTATAATTCGATGAATGAGTCACAAATTCAGGCATTTTTGAAATCAAAGAATTCCTGCAATGATACGAGGACATATCTGACGGGGAATAATTTGGGATATGTGCGAGAAGAAGCGCCATATAGCTGGCATGTGGCAAATGGGCATTATGTGTGTCTTGCGGATGAGAAGTTTGCAGCGGGAACGGCGGCACATATAATATATAGGGCAGCACAGGATTATCATATCAACCCGAAGGTGCTGATTGTGCTTTTGCAGAAGGAGCAGGGGCTAATCACGGATACTTTGCCAAATAGCGTGCAGTATCGATCGGCTACTGGGTATGGATGTCCAGATACGGCAGCATGTTCATCAAAATATTATGGATTTAATAATCAAGTGAGAAATGCAGCGGCGATGTTTCATACGGTAATGGAGGGGGGCTGGTCCAACTATCCAGTGGGAAATAATTATATACAGTATAGTCCGAACGCAGCCTGTGGGGGGTCGATAGTAAATGTACGAAATAAGGCAACGTCGGCACTATATAGATATACACCATATCAACCAAATGCAGCAGCACTAGCATCAGGATATGGAACAGCACATTGTGGGGCATATGGAAACAGAAACTTTTATAATTATTTTGAAGATTGGTTTGGGGGGATTACTTTCGATGGTTGGCCGAGCGTGGCAACTATGATGTCTCATAATAGGGTTGCAAATGAAGTAAGTGATTTAGGAATGCAGTATCGGACACATATTGAGCATTATGGATGGCTCGGTTGGGTAGGCGGTGGAGCAATGGCTGGGACCGCTGGGTATTCGGCTAGAGTTGAGGCTTTGCAGCTAAAATTAGAGAATATGAAGGGAATAGAGTATCGGACTCATGTACAAAACGTGGGGTGGACTAATTATGTAGCGGATGGTGCAGTCAGTGGAACTACGGGGATGGGTTTGCAAGTTGAAGCAGTGCAGATTAGGTTGTCTAGTGAGCTACAAAAAAATTATGACGTTTATTATAGGGCGCACGTGGCAAGTAAGGGGTGGATGAAATGGGTGAAGAATGACCAGGTGGCTGGGACGACAGGAAAAGGCCTAAGGGTGGAGGCGATACAGGTGAAAATTGTAAAGAAGGATTTGGGTGGACCAGAATATACGACGCATGTACAAAATATTGGCTGGATGGGGAAGGTGACAAACGGAAAGACTGGTGGGACGACGGGGCAGTCTAGACAAGTCGAGGCGGTAAAAATTAATTTGTCGGGTAATTTGGCTAAAGAGGATATAAAATATCGAGTTCACGTGCAAAATATTGGTTGGATGGATTGGGTAGAGGCTGGAAAGGTAGCTGGGACAACTGGCTATTCGCTAAGAGTGGAAGCAATAGAGATAAAGTTACCTGAAGAGCTTGAGAAGAAATTTGACATATATTATAGGGCCCATGTGCAGGGTATTGGTTGGATGCAGTGGGTGAAAGATGGTGAGCTTGCTGGGACGACAGGGAAAGGCCTAAGAGTGGAGGCTTTACAGATGAAACTGATGGCAAAATAATTGTTTGATTGTTTAAAAAGAATACTTAGAATACTATTTTTGGTATGGAGGGAGGAGACCGCGGATGCGACGGCTGAGCTTCCAGGTTTTGCTGTTTAGAATTCTAGAATTTTCTTCTTCTAGGGATTTGATGCGCTCAGTATTGGCGGCGATATGCTCAATGTCGGAAGCATTCTGCTTTTCGAGTGCTTTGATTCTGGCGAGATGGAAGTTTTTTTCGCCTATGGCCTTAACGTAGTCGAGGGCGAGCTGCTCGGTGATAGTGGCGAGGTCACTTTGGTCTAGAGGATGAAGGTCGATGGAAAAAGTAAGAGTTTGGCCCTTTTTAAAACTACCCAGTACTCTAACGGCGCTATGGGTAGTAAAGAAGAAAAACTGCCCTTTAAAATTGATGTAATTAACGGGAATTATGTTTTTGGCGGTCGGGGTAATTTTGATATTATCAAAGAAGATATTAGGGGTATTGGTAACGATAATACATAACTCTAGTGCATCACAAGGGACTTTGGCAGAGAAGGAGTAGGTGGAGCCTTTTTGGATATATTTGTAACTATGGAATTTATCAAAAGAGAAGTCTTTTTCATGATTGCCATAATAGACGCTACATTGAGAAATATCTTTATTCTTGACTAAGTGCCTGAAATGACTAAACCAGGGGTTATCCCAGACGTTAAGGTGGATGGATTTGACTTTTAGACCGGAGCGCCAAACGGCATATTCGAAACTAAGCTGATCGCGGCGGCTATAATTCTTTACCATATCAAACCAGATATTGCAGGCGGTTTGGACCGTCTCGTCTTTGGGGTTTTTGATAAAAACAGTGGCTTCGTGGAGACCAGACTGATCGGGGAAATTAGATTTTTTTAGAAATTTGAGGGTTTTTTCGAGGGTTTTTTTATCTTCTTTGTGGAAGAAGAGGCAGGCATCGGCTTCGTCTTTGGCGGTGGTGCGGCAATGGTGACTGGGGATAGCGAAGGAAGCGTCTTTGAAATAGGTTTTGACAAATTCGGAAATGGGGCGTTGCCAATTAACAGAGGCATCGGTCCAGACGGCGATGTCGTAGGAATCGTTTATCTTTGGATGACCGAGGATTTTGATTTTGCGGGAGAGGCGAGCATTGTCTAGGTTGTCATCCTTGATTTGGATGATTTGCCAAGTATCTGATTTGAGATTTTTATTATTAGTGAAACAGTAATAATCGATATTTTTTTCGGGATTAGTAACTTCGTGGAGATTATCATAGTCACCAGTGATGCAAGTGTAGACGCAAATTTTTTTCATAGTTAAATTATATCATAAAAGGAGGAAGTGATATAATTGGTGGTATGAATATAATAAGGCGAGGAAAGAATAAAATCATAAGAATGGTAGGTGGGGTGCCAAAGGAGCAGAAAATTCAAGAGCATAAGGAATTTTATAAAAGGGTAATAGGAAAAGAATTAAGGCTTGACTCGCCACGGGATTTGAATGAAAAAATTCACTGGCGGATAATAAATAGGGTAGGAAGAAGAGAAGCGCGACTGGCGGATAAAATTTTGGTGAAAAAATATGTGGAGGGACTAGGAATTCCGGGGCTGAGGATACCAAAAACTTTAGCAGTGTATAAGGATGTGGGGGAGATAGATTTGGATAAACTGCCGGAGAGGTTTGTGTTGAAATGCAATCATTTTTCGGGGGATGTGTTTATTTGTAAGGATAAGGCTAAATTTGATCTTGAAAGTGCAAAGCAGAGACTAGACGAGGTTTTGAAGAAGGATTTTTCGAAGATAAATTTGGAATATCATTATCATTATATAACTCCAAGGGTAATGGCGGAGGAGTATTTGGATGATGGGAAGAATAAAAACCCAGTGGACTACAAGTTTTATTGTTTTGAGGGGGAGCCAAAAAGTATCATGGTGTGTTCGGGGAGAGATAATGGAGTGAGATTTGATGATTTTGATTTGGAGTGGAATAGTTTGGATTTTGAGAAGGAGGAATATAAATCGAAGAAGAATTTAAGGAAGCCAGAAAATTTGGATGAAATGATAAGGATTGTGAAGAAATTGGCTAAGGGAATGGAGTTTGTGCGAGTGGATTTATATGAAATTGGCGGGGAAATATATTTTGGAGAATACACTTTTACGCCGGGGGCGGGAATAATTGTGCATTATAAGCAGGACGCTTTGGACTATTTGGGGGATAAACTGAAGATTTAGGTGGAAGAGCTGGTAGGGATGGACTTTTGAAGGGGTTTTTGATATGATTAATACAATGAGTAAAGTTGGAGAATTGACGCAAAAAACGGTTGCGTCGTTGAAGAATGAGGGGGTGGGTGGATTTTTGACGAAGGCAAAGAATTGGACGATTTTTAACGTGAAGAAAAAGATGGGAAGAGACGTGGCAGTGATGCGCGACATCCTTTTTATAAATGGTTGCATGATAGATTATTGTGCGAGGTATAGAGTGGTACATAAAATGGAAGAGCTGATAGCGTATGGAATGACTTGTGATGTAGTGAATGATGGGTTTATTACGGATGACATGCTGAAGAGGTATAGGGGGTTTGTGATTTATCGGGCGCCGCATTCGGATAAGCTAGAGAAATTTGTAAAGAAGGCAAAAGAACAGAACAAAACGGTATTTTACGATGTGGATGATTTGATTTTTGATTTGAAATATACTAGAAAACTAAAGTCGCTCGAGAAGTTACCAAAAAAGGAGCTAGAGCTATATGAGGATGGGGTGAGGCGGTATGGCAAGATGATGCAGATGTGTGACTACTGTATCACTACCACGAGGGTTTTAGCAAAAGAGATGGAGAAGCATGGAAAGGAAACTTGCATTGATAAAAACGTGGGTAGTGTGGAAATGAAAAAATACTCGGAGGATGCAATAAGGGAGGTGGAGCGAGACGAGGAAAAGATTACGATTGGGTATGCAAGTGGTAGTTTGACACACAATGAGGATTTTGAGCTGATAAAGCCAGCGTTGATAAAAATTTTGGAAAAGTATGATAATGTCCAGCTGAAGCTAGTGGGGGCACTGGATTTGCCAGAGGATTTGAAGGCGTTTGAAGAGAGGATTTTGACGACGCCGTTTATGGATTATAAGAAATTGCCAGCGGTGCTTCGGAGCTTTGATATCAATCTGGCACCGCTGGAAACCTCGCTATTTAATGCGGCAAAATCCTCGATTAAATGGATGGAAGCGGGGCTAGTTGAGGTGCCGACGGTAGCATCGGATGTGGGAGATTTTCATGATTCGATAACTGATGGGGTGGATGGAATACTAAGCAAAGATGATGAGTGGTTTGAGAAAATTGAAAAGTTAGTCACGGACGAAGAGTTGCGAGAAAAGATAGGTAGAGGGGCGTATGAGACGACAAATAAAAAATATATAACATATAGGAGTGGTAAAACGATAAGCGATTTCGTGAAAGCGAAGCTAAGTACGAATATCTATTTTATGCTACCTGGGGTGACGATATCTGGGGGGATTTTGATTGCAAAAAAGCACGCGGAGATTTTGCGGGAGCGAGGATATGACGTGACGATGCTGAATTTGAATCGAGAGACTGCCGATGTGACGGAGCTGGGGGAAGGGTCAGTGAATGTAATGCCGTTTCATAAGATGAAATTTGAGCAACATGTAGATAAGATGGTGGCGACGATGTGGCTGACATTGCCGTATGTAATGGATTATCCGACTTGTAAGGATAAGAGGTATCTGGTGCAGTCTCAGGAATCTAGACTATATAAACTGCCAGACCCTAGAATATTGGAGGCAAATGCTACATATAATGAAGACGGTGTGAAGTATTTGACAATCTCAAAATGGTGTGAAGGGTGGCTAAAGGAAGATTTTGGGAAGAAGGCAATGTATGCGCCGAACGGGATAGACTTAGAGAAATTCCCATACAAGGAGCGGAAGTTTGGAAAGAAGATAAAAGTTTTGATAGAGGGGGACCCGGGGTCGCATTATAAGAATGTGGATGAGTCATTTAAGATAGCAAATAGGCTAGACCGGGGGAGATTTGAAGTGAATTTTGTATCATATAATAAGGAACCGAAAAAATGGTATAAATATGACAAGTTTTATAATAATGTGAAGCATGAGGAGATGTATAAGATTTATCAAGAGTCAGATATTTTATTAAAATCATCAAAGTTGGAGAGTTTCTCGTATCCGCCGCTCGAGATGATGGCGACGGGGGGATATGTAGTGGTGGCACCAAATGAGGGGAATGTGGAGTATTTGGAAGATGGAAAGAACTGCCTATTTTATGAGCCGGGAAATATAGAGGATGGGGTGAAAAAAATTGAGGAGATGGTAGAGAATAATGGATTAAGGAAAAAGCTGGCGGAGAATGCAAAGAAGATAGTGGAAAGAAGGAGCTGGGAGAAAATAAAAGCGGAAGTAGTGAAGCTATACGAGGGGGAGTAATGAAAAAAAAGACCGTAATTTATATTGTAGAGGATGCGAAGAGTGATTTGTGCCGGTACCAGGTTGAAAATGTGATGGAGCTGATGCGGGGGGATAAAAAATGGAGGGTGGAGTGCTTTCTGAAGTCAGAAATTGAGCAGGCTAGAGATAGGCTTGACGAGGCGAGTCTAGTGGTGATATTAAGACAGACGGCGAAGGACAATATAATACTGGATTATATAAAGGAGGCGCAGGGGCGGGGGGTGAAGGTGATGTACCTTCTGGATGATTTGATTTTTGACTATCGGGATTTACCGCTACTAATGAGGTCGACGAATAGTAGGAATGTATTTTATTGGTCAGGGTATTTTTGGGGGATTCGGAGGATTGCTAAGAAGGTAGATGGGTTTATCACGACAAATGATTACCTGGGGGAGAAGTTGAAGCGAAGCTTTAAGAAGCCTTATGCCGTGATACCGAACTCTCTAAGTGGAGCTCAAGTGGAGGCAAGTGAGAGGTTTTTGAAAGAGAAGAAGAAAGCGAAAGGGTTTTTGATGGGGTATTTTTCGGGATCGCCGACACATACGAAAGATTTTAAGTTGATAGAGGGGCAGTTGCTGAGGTTTTTAAGGGAATACCCAGAGAGCAAACTGATGGTGGTGGGATATATGAATTTTTCGGAGGAGGCGATAAAGCTGATAAATGAGGGGAAGATTATTTTTCGGAAGAAGGTGAGTCCGGTGCAATTGCAGGGGTTAATGGGGGAGGTGGAGGTGAATCTAGCGCCGCTGGTGGTGAATAGATTTACAAATTGTAAGTCGGAGCTGAAATTCTTTGAAGCGGGGGTGGTGGAGACGACAACGATTGCCTCGCCGAGCTATACATTTAAAAAGGCGATTTCGGATGGTAGGGATGGGATGATTGCGAAAAAGAAAGAGTGGTTTGATAAGCTGAAGTATTTGTATGAGAACCCAAAGGAGAATAAAAAGATGGCTAAGCAAGCTAAGAGTGCGGCGATGAAGAATTATTATGGGGAAAAGGTGAAGCAGAAGGTGGAGAATGCGTTTCGAGAGCTTGCAAAGTAGATTTGAAAAAATAAAAAACAAGAGTAAAATAGAGTAAAGGATAAAAAGCAAAGATGAATAAGAGAAGCGCGAGAAAAAAAATATCGGTGATAATTCCGAACTATAATTATATGAAGTACATTCGGCGGCGGATTGACTCAGTGATGCGGCAGACGTACCCGGTATATGAAATAATTGTGCTGGATGATAAGTCGACGGATGGATCGGCGGAGCTGGCGAAGAGTATTGTGCTGGATTTGAAACTCGGGCGGCCGGACCTCAATATTCGGTTTATGCAGAATAAGGAGAATTCGGGGAGCGTGATAAAGCAGTGGCAGAAGGGATTTGAGGAGGCGAAAGGGGACTTTGTGTGGATTGCAGAGGCGGATGATATGTGTAGCCGGAGATTTCTCGAGGAAGTAATGAAGAAGTTTGAAGACCCGAAGGTAGTGATGACATATGCAGAATCGCGGGTGATAAACGGGATGGGGGTGGTGATAGCGCCGAATTTTCGATGGTCAAGAGATAAGGAAAAAACTGGACACTATAAAAATGATTATGTTAAGGACGGGAAGCAGGAAATTGAGGAGATAATGGCGGTAAGATGCTCGGTACCGAATGTGTCGGGGGTGGTATTTAGGAAAAATAAGAAAATTCCGTTTGAGAAGTATTTGAAGGAGGCGATGGAATTTACACAAGTGGGGGACTGGTATTTTTATGCGAAGGTGCTAGAGCACGGGAAGATTGGCTACGTCAGAAAACCACTAAATCATTTTCGAGTGCACAGAAAGAGTGTGACGAGTGAGGCAAAGAGGAAACGAAAGCATTATGATGAGATAAAAGAAATGCACGAATGGTTTCGCAAAGAATATAAGATTTCGGAAGAAGTGGAAGCGCGAATGGAGGAGGAAGAAAAACGGGTGGCGGAGAAGATGGGAATAAAATACCGATGAGCGGTCGAGTAGCGAGAGAGATGAAGAGGGATTTTCTTTGGAATTCGGTGGGGTCGTTTCTTTATGCTCTGACCTCGCTAGTTTTGATGATAATTGCGACGAGAGTGAATGGGTTAGATGCGGCGGGGGCGTTTACTTTTGCTTTTGCGAATGCTTGTGTGTTTCAGGTGGTGGGAACTTACGTGGGGAGGGCATACCAGGTGACGGAGAGAAAGAAGGGAGTTTCGGATAATGACTATGTATATAATAGGGTAGTGTCTTGCTTGGTGATGCTGGTGCTGGGGGTTTTGTATGGAGTGGTGTCTGGATTTACGGGGCTGCAGCTAGGGCTGGTGGTGATATTAATTGTATATAAAATGTTGGATGCTTTTGCTGAGGTGTGGTATGGGATTTTGCAAAAGAATGGAAAATTATATAAGGTGGGGATTTCGTTTTTGATGAAGGCGGTGATGGGGGTGGTAGGGTTTTTGGCGGTGGATGTTTTAACGAAGGACTTGGCGCTGGCCTCGGGGATGCTGGTGGTGGTAAATTTGGCGGTGACGATTTTTTATGATATTAGGGAATGTATGAAGGTGGGGTATCGATTTGAGAGAGTGGAGAATAAGAATTATTTGAAGCTATTTAAGTCGGGGTTTTTTGTGTTTCTGTTGACATTATTGACGCAGTATCTATTTAATGCGTCGCGGTATGCGATTGAGGCAACGGGGGATGAGGGGATGCAGGCGATATATGGGATGCTGATTATGCCGGCGACGGTGATGGTGCTAATGTCGCAGTTTGTTGTGCAGCCGGCGCTGAATAAGATAAAGGAGCTACTGGAGAAAAAAAGAATAAAGGAGTTAAATAAAATGACAATTAGGGTGTCGGCGGTATTACTGGTGATTGGGGGGGCAGGAGTGGGACTAGGATATGCTCTCGGGGTGTGGCTATATGAATTGCTTTACGGGGTGGATATTACGGAATATTTGGGGAGTCTGGCTATAATTATCGCAGGGGCGACGGTATTTGGGGTGTCTTATGTGTTACAAAATGTACTGATTGCAATGCGAAAAACTGCGGCTCAGGCAGGGATTTTTGTGATGGTGTCGGCTTTGACTTTGGCGCTTTCTGGAATGATGGTGGCAAAATGGCAGATGATGGGTGGAGCAGGGGTATATGCAGGGTCGATGGGGTTGCTTTTGATTTTTTATGTGGTGATTTATGTATGGTATATAAGGAAGGAAAAGAATGAAGGGTAAGCATATATTTGTAGTGCTAGCCTATAAGGAGAGCCCATATCTAGAGGAGTGTGTAGAAAGTGTGGTGCGGCAAGGGTCGGAGGTGATAGTGCTGACGACGACGCCAAACAAACATATTGAGGGGGTGGCTAAAAAATATAAGTTGAAAGTGAAGACGGCAAAGCATACTTCGATAGGGGGAGATTTTGATGCGGCGCTAAGGGCTGGGGCGAAGACTGGGGCGGAGCTGGTGACGATAGCACATCAGGATGATGTGTATGCTAAAGCTTATGCGAAAGAGATTATGCGGGCTTTTGAGGATGAATCGCGGGCGCAAATAATTTTTACGGATTATTATGAGATCAAGAATGGAAAGAAGGTTTATAAAAATGCGAATTTGAGGATAAAACGGATATTGACGTTTTTGCTGAGATTTCGAGGGGTGGCGGGGTTAAGAGCGGTCAAGAGGTCGGCACTGAGGTTTGGGGATGCGATTTGCTGCCCAGCGGTGACGTTTAATGTGAAAAAGGTTAGTACGCCGCTATTTGAATGCGAGATAAGATGCGACGTGGATTGGTTTGCCTGGGAGAAATTGTCGCGGGGGGAGGGGAAGTTTGTATATATAAATAAGCCGCTGATGGGGCATAGGGTACATGAGGAGTCGGAAACATCGAATACAATAAACGATGATGCGAGGTCGAAGGAGGACTATGAGATGTTTCGGAAGTTTTGGCCGGAGTTTATTGCGAGAAAAATGACGGGGCTTTATAAGAAAAGCGAAAAAAATAATCAAGTGTAAAAATATGGTATAATAGACTCTAAGTAACATGGAGTTATTATGAAGGGAATCATTTTAGCGGGGGGATCGGGGACGAGGTTGTATCCGCTAACGCTCGGGACGAGCAAGCAGATGCTACCGGTATACGATAAGCCGATGATTTATTATCCGCTATCTACATTGATGCTGGCGGGGATTCGGGATATTTTGGTGATTTCGACACCAGAGGATTTGCCGAATTTTGAGAGACTACTCGGAGACGGAAAGGCGTTTGGGCTGAATTTGTTTTATAAGGTGCAGCCGTCGCCAGATGGGTTGGCGCAGGCGTTTGTGCTGGGGGAGGAGTTTATCGGAGATGAGGCTTGTGCGATGGTGCTGGGGGATAATATTTTCCATGGCTCAGGATTTGATAAGAAACTAAGAGAAGCGGTAGAAAATGCCGAGAAGAATACTAGAGCGACGGTGTTTGGCTACCACGTGATGGATCCAGAGAGATTTGGGGTGGTGGAATTTGATAAAAACTGGAAAGCGATTTCGATTGAGGAGAAGCCTGCGGAGCCAAAGAGTAATTATGCGGTGACGGGGCTATATTTCTACCCGAAGGGAGTGGCTGAAATGGCGAAGAAAGTCCAGCCGTCTGACAGAGGTGAGCTAGAGATTACGACACTGAACGAAGATTATTTGGAGCAGGGTAAGCTGGATGTGCAGCTGCTCGGGCGAGGCTCGGCGTGGCTAGATACTGGGACGATGGAATCGCTGGCGGATGCATCGGACTATGTACGGGTAATTCAGAAGCGGCAAGGAATTCAGATTGCAGCGCCAGAGGAGGTAGCGTATAAGAATGGGTGGATTACAAAGGATGAGCTACTGGAGTCGGCAGAAAAGTACAAGAAGTCGTCCTATGGACAGCATCTACTCAGCGTGGCTGAGGGGAGGATAATGGATTAATGGCTTTTGAATTTGAAAAGACAGAGATTGAGGGGGTATATATAATTGCGCCGAAGGTATTTGGTGACGAGCGGGGGTACTTTATGGAGACCTATTCGGAAAAAGATTTTAAGGAGGCGGGGCTAGATTATAGGTTTGTGCAGGATAACCAGTCGTCATCGCGGCGGGGGGTGCTCAGGGGGCTACACTTCCAGAAGGAACATCCGCAGGCGAAGCTGGTGCGGGTGATTTCGGGGGAAGTGTTTGACGTGGCGGTAGATCTGCGCGAGGGATCGGAGACTTATGGTAAGTGGGTCGGGGTTTTGCTCTCGGCTGAGAATAAGAAACAGCTGATGATACCGAGGGGGTTTGCGCATGGGTTCCTAGTAGTATCGGAGACGGCGGAGTTTGTGTACAAATGCGACGAATTGTATCATCCAGAGGATGAGGGGGGTGTGATGTGGAATTCTTGCGGGATTGAGTGGCCAGAGATTTCTGGTGATTTGATTTTGTCTGAGAAGGACGGCAAGCATCCGAGGTTAGAAGAATTGGATTTTAAATTTAAAATTTAATTAAAAAGGAGTGTGGAATGCAAGGATTTAAAATGCGAATGAGAGTAAATCTAGAAAAATTTAAGAATTCTCTGGAGGCGTAGATGGAGAAAAAAACAATAATAGTGACGGGGGGTGCGGGGTTTATCGGGTCGAACTTCGTGTATTACATGCTGAAAAAATACCCAGCATATAGAATCGTGTGCCTTGATGCGTTGACCTATGCGGGGAATTTGTCGACGCTGGAGAAGGCACAGAAGAATGAAAACTTTCGGTTTGTGAAGGCGGATATCCGCGACAAGGAAGCAGTAGAGAAGCTATTTGAAGAAGAGCACCCAGACATAGTGGTGAACTTTGCGGCGGAGAGCCATGTGGATAGATCAATTGAGACGCCAGAGCTATTCCTCGAGACGAACATCTTGGGGCCGCAGGTGCTGATGGAGGCTTGCAAGAAATATGGGGTTTCTAGGTATCATCAGGTGTCGACGGATGAGGTGTATGGGGATTTGCCGCTAGATAGGCCAGACCTATTCTTTACAGAGAAGACGAATTTGCATACCTCGAGCCCTTACTCGGCGTCGAAAGCGAGTGCGGATTTATTGGTAAATGCATATCATAGGACTTATGGGCTGCCAGTGTCGATTTCTAGGTGCTCGAATAATTACGGGCCGTATCATTTTCCGGAGAAGCTGATTCCTTTGATGATTATCCGGGCGCTGAATGACGAAAAATTGCCGGTGTATGGAGACGGGAAGAATGTGCGAGACTGGCTATATGTAGAGGACCACTGTAAGGCGATAGATATGATTATCCATGCGGACTGTGTGGGTGAAGTGTATAATGTAGGGGGGCACAATGAGATGGCGAATATCGATATTGTGAAATTGATTTTGAAGGAGCTAGGCAAGCCAGAGTCTTTGATTGAGTTTGTGTCTGATAGAAAGGGGCATGATAGAAGGTATGCAATTGACCCGACGAAGATCAAGACGCAGCTAGGTTGGGAGCCAGAGACGAAGTTTGCGGACGGAATCGTGAAAACTATAAAATGGTATCTAGACCACAAAAATTGGTGGGAGGAGATTATTTCTGGTGAATACCAGAATTATTATGAAAGAATGTATGGGGATAAGTAGACTAAAAAAGTAAAAACAAAAAAGAAAATAAAATTTGAGAATTATTTGGTGGATTAAATATAAAAAATGAGAACTATTTAAAAACTATTTGGTGGAAAAATAAATACTAAAACAGATTATAATAATGAATTAAATTGGAGGAAAAATGAAGGTTCTAGTGACAGGGACGAGTGGGCAACTCGGATATGATGTGGCGGAGGAGTTAATTCGGCGGGGGCATGAGCCGATAGGAGCGGACCGGCACGAAGGGCCGGGTGAGTTTGAACATATTATACTGGATATTACAGACGCCGAAAAAGTGATGGAGACGGTGAAAGAAATGAAGCCGGACGCCATCGTGCACTGTGCGGCCTGGACGAATGTGGATGGGGCGGAAGCACCAGAAAACTTAGAAGTAGTGCGAGCGGTAAATGTGACCGGCACAGAGAATATGGCGGAAGCGGCGAAGGCGGTGGATGCTAAGATGATTTACATTTCGACGGATTATGTGTTTGATGGAGAGGGGGAGGAACCGTGGCAGCCAGATGACAAAAACTATGCACCAATAAATGTGTATGGACAGTCGAAACTAGACGGGGAGCTCGCGGTCTCTAGGATTCTCGACAAATACTTTATTGTGAGGATTGCGTGGGTGTTTGGTAAAAACGGGAAAAACTTTGTGCGGACGATGATAGAAGTAGGAAAGAATCACGATACAGTGCGAGTGGTAGATGACCAGATTGGTACACCGACATATTGCCCAGATTTGGCGCGGCTGCTCGTGGATATGCTAGAGACAGATAAGTATGGATATTATCATGCGACGAATGAGGGTGGATATATCTCCTGGGCGGATTTTACCGAAGAAATCTATAAGCAGATGGGGATGGATGTGAAAGTTGAAAGGGTGACGACGGAAGAATACGGAGAATCGGTAGCGAAGAGACCCAAGAATTCACGACTTGATAAGTCTAAATTAATCGAAAATGGTTTTGAGCCTCTTCCGAGTTGGCAAGATGCGCTGAAAAGATTTTTAAGTGATAATAAATAACAAACCCTTTTAGCGCTTGCGGAGGTGAAAAAATAAAAAAATAATCAGTGGGGCCCCTCGGAATTTCAGTTCCGCGACCCCCACGACTATTTTTTTATTTTTTCAGCCTTTCTATGCAAGCTTATAAAAGGGTTTGTTATTTGTTTGATTTCTTATCTTTCTCGCTTTTCAAAAGGGAGACTTCTTGAATTAACTTAGTAATCTTGGATTGTTGGTGGCTGAGGGAGAGGGTTAATGCAAAAATCACGATGAGCATGGCGGCGATGATGACGACGAAGAGGAAGTTGGAGAAGGTTTCGAAGCCGAGCCAGGAGGCGAAGGCGGCGAAGGGGTCGGGAAAGATGGCAATGATGATGAAGACTAAGGGCAAAAGGAGCCAGGCGAGGGAGATTTTGATAGACATGTGACTGCGACGTAAAGCGAAGATGATGAGAAAAAGTAAAATAAGGGCGGACACGGTCATTACGATTTGTAAGCTAGTCATGCTTCCTCCTAGTAGAAAGAATTAAAATTGATAGAATAACATTGATAGAGGCGTAGATATTTTTCCAGGAATGGATACTGGACTTGCCACTAGTGCGCTTGTACATGGTGACGGGAACTTCTTTTAATTTGAGAGATTTGGACTTTAGAATTTCAAAATTGGAAACGGCCTCAGGATACTCTGGGGGATAATTATCGGCGAAGTGGCTAATGACTGTACGGTCGGCGGCGCGGAAGCCAGAGGTGGGGTCATAGATGCGCTTATTTGATAGAAGCTTAATAAAACCTGAAAGGAAGCGGATGCCGAAGCGGCGGACGACCGAGGAACGTTTGCTGGGGTTTTTCTTGTCGATGAAACATGAGCCAATAACAAGGTTAGCTTTGCCAGATTTGATGGGCTCGATAAGTTTTTTAGCATAGCTAATATCGTGTTGGCCGTCAGCATCAAACTGTATGGCAATATCGTAGCTATGGTTGAGGGCGTATTTGTAGCCAGTTTGGACGGCGCCGCCGATACCTAGATTAGAAATGAGAGTGACGTAGTTATAATTATTTTTTTTTAAAATGGATTCAGTATGATCGGAGGAGCCGTCATTAATAACAACATAGTCATAGCCAGCGGAAATAACTTGGTTTATGGTTTTTTTGATGGAGGCTTCTTCGTTGTAGGCGGGAATAATAAAAAGAGTTTTCATCATACTAATATTATAACATATTTACAGAATACTAGAAGCTGTACGGCAGTAATATGAGATTATATATAGATATTATTATAATAAAGGCGGGAATAGCTAAGGAAATAAGGTTGAGTAGTTTGGGGCTAATGCTGTTTTGGATGTTTTTGGGTTGAATGATAAGTAGTAGGGGTAAGAAGAGAGGAATGAAGTATCGCCCCTGAACGCCGAGGATAACTTCGGAGCCAACTTCTGTGTAGGATAGATAGAGGATGGTCCAGATTAGAGCGATGACGGGGAGCATGGAAGTGAAGATTGCGAGGCGTTGAATCTTGGAGAGGCGATTGTCTTTGTTGTCTGTAAGGCAGGTAAAGACGAGTAGGAGGACGATGATGAAGTAGAAATTTGATTCGGCGGACATCTTGGAAAGATAGGCAAAGCTGGTTAGGGTGTTGATGCTGAAGGTTCTAGCGAAAAAGCCATCTAGAGCATTGTTTTTTAGAATAGTTAGATAATCGAGGGGGTGGCTGATAATAAGGGAAAGCTGGCCACCAAATGAGGTATTGCTGCCACGGGTATCGGTAGAGACTCCACCATTAAAGATGGGGGAGACTAGGAGGAGTAGCGTAATACAGATAAAACCAATTTTGATGAAAGTGGATTTTGAGGGGATAGAGAATCTATCTTTGGGAATAAGTAGCATTAGTAGAATAAATGGTGCGTAGACTGGTTTAGCCAGGCAGGCGAGAGAGATAGCTGAAAGCATAATGAGCGCAGTTTGAAAATCAAGGCGGGATTTTTTGTCTATATACAGGTTTACGAGGTGAGCAAAGAAAATAACAATACCGGAGAAGATGATAGGGTCATGAGAGTAGCTACTGGCAAGGAAAATGCTAGTAGGGATAAGAGCAATGACGGCGAGTAGGCGCTTGCCGATTTTGATGGTTTTAATGGCATAGGCAGTAAGAATGACGAAGAAGAGTAGATTAAAGATTTTGCCAATATAGAAGCAAATGGTGAAGGGGAGATGGAGTAGTTTGGCGAGGTTGTAGCCTAGGGCCATGGGGAAATAGGGCAGTTTTCCAATAAAGGAAAGCCGGGAATTGGAGCTGGTGTAGCCGGGGTCGGTACTGGAGTTGAAGTAGTCGATTTGAGTTTGTTTTTCTTCGACGGAGGAGATGGAATTCCTTCCGACGCTGTTTTCGATATCGACGTTGGATAAATTATATTCGCCACTGGAGTAGGTAGTATTGCCTCCGAACCAGTCGACGGCGGTTTGGAAATGGATTTGGTCGTCCCAGGAGGTAAAAGTGGAGGCGGGCTGAGCAGTGATAAACATTAGACCGAGCAAAGAGGCGACTACGGCAAAGTAAATGTGTAGTTTTTCAGTTTTAAAGCCAGCTCTATAAAAGAGGATAAGAGAAGCAATGAGCATCAGAACTAAGAGAATGAAGATAGTGCGAAAAATATTGAAGTGGAAATTATTGTCAACGGAAATTTGGGTGATTTTAAGGCTGCTTTCTGACGGATATTTTATGGAGAGATTTGAAACGGTTTGACCGATGTTTATGGTGGCGGAAGAAAAAGCCTTTTCAAATTTATCGGCTTCTATAGTTTCGGTAGTCTCTTTATTATATAGACCAGCGTGGGTGTAAGATAAGGAATAATCTATGTTTTCTTTGGTCTCGTAGTTAATATGAAGCTTATTAACGAAATAATTATCGAGGTCTACGTGGATGGTATTTTCTTCTTTGCCTTTGTCTAACTCGAAGGAAAGCTCTGGGATAGACTGGCTACTCTGGTCTAGGGTGAGGGATTGAAAATTAAAGATAAAAACTTCAACTAGGGATGCGATAAGTGTGCAAGAAAGAAAAACAGAGAGAATGATGAGTAGTCTTTTTTTCATTTTTTAGCCTCCTTTGATAGTGGTAGCAGAGTTAAGCCAAAGATAACAAATAGACAGGCAAACCATAGATATCGGTAATCGGAAGATGTGGTTGAGACAGTAACTTTGGGTAATCGCTCAGTATCGGTTTCGTAGAGCGCAAATTTTACGTCTTTACATTTATTTTCGCAGGTGATGTTGATATCAATGTCTTTGCCTTCGTAGTTTTTGGTGGCATCCAGTGTGAGAACGATGATGTTTGAAGCTTCGTTGGTGTAGGTGCGCTCGAATAAGATATCTGAGTCGGTGGAGGCGGGGATTTTATAATCGTGCTCGTTGAGGGAATCATCCCCGAGATATAAGGCGAGATAGTCAACTTTAGTGGGGAGGGCGGGGACTTTGATGGAGTAGGGAAATGAAACGTTGGTAAGCTCTGATTTGCTGATATATTTGTGGACTTCGGCGACGTTGGTTTTTGAGGGCCTGGTGATGAAAAAAATAGCTACAAAGAAGAGGCCAAGAAGAATAAAACTAAAGGAAATGATTTTTTGGTGATATTTTTTGATTAATCCCATAGTTTTTCGTAGGCCTCCGCTACTTTTTTGGGTTTATCATCGAGGGCGATTTTGCCGTTTTCGATGAGGATGGCGCGGTCACAGAATTTTCTGACGTTTTTCATGTCGTGAGTGACGAGGATGATGGTCTGATTGCCATGAAGGGAAGCGAAGTAATCATTGCATTTTTGCTGGAAGGCGGCGTCGCCGACGGCGAGGACCTCATCGAGGAGGAGGATATCACCCTTGGCGCGAATGGCGATGGAGAAGGCAAGGCGGACCTGCATGCCGGAAGAATAATTCTTTAACTTCTGGTCCATGAATTCGCGGAGTTCAGCAAAATCGACTATTTCATCGTACATATCGTCAATTTCTTTATTGGAAAAACCGAGGAGGGCGCCATTGAGGTAAATATTTTCGCGACCGGAAAGCTCGGGGTTGAAGCCGACACCCAGCTCGATGAAGGGAACTAGGGTACCATTGACCTCGACGGAACCTTTTTCGGGGAAATAAATTTTGGCGAGAGTCTTAAGCAGGGTGGACTTGCCGGAGCCATTGCGACCGACGATACCGACAAACTCGCCACGGTGAATATCGAAACTGAGACCGTTTAGGACTTTTTGCTCTTTGTAACCCTTGATGCCTTTGAGGCGATTGAAGATAGCTTGCTTTAAACCCCAGGAGCGCTCGGTGGGGAGGCGGAAGCTTTTATGAAGAGACTTAACTGAGATAGCGATGTCTTTGCTCATTTAGATTTCCTCCGCGAAACGTTTTGATTTTTTGCGAAAATACCAGGAGCCCCAACAAAGGATAATGACAGTAATGAGGATGGGGACGAGCTTGATGAGGAAATTGCCCTCGCCGACGAAGCCCCAGGTAGTGATGGTCTCTGGAGTAATGAGAAGATAGCGAACATCCTGAATGACCTGAGCGATGGGGTCTAGGAGGATGGCTTTGGCGGCGATATCACTAGTGGCAGCAATCATAGAGATAGGGTAGATAATAGGGACGGCATAAAAGAGAGCCTGAATGACGACATCCCAGATGGAGGTGATGTCACGATATTTGACATTGATGGCGCCGAGGAGGAAGGAGATGCCAAGGGAAAGACAGTAGAACTCGAATAAGACGAAAGGAACTATTAGCCATGTCCAGGAAGGGGTGACGCCGTCTAGGAGGGCAAAAATAACGACAACGACGAGATTTATCAGGAGATTAATAACGGCGGTAAGGGTGGCGGAAACGACGACGATATACTTGGGAAAGCAAATCTTGCGAATGAGGTCACCGCGGGTAACCATGGCTTGGATGCCTTGATTAGTGCATTCAGTAAAGAAGCTCCAGAGGGTGGTGCCGGCGAGAAGGTAGACTGGGTAGTGGGGGATATCGCTGCCAAATTTTAATAGGTGCCCAAAAACTAGATAAAGAATAGCAAACATCATAAGTGGGCGAAGGAGAGCCCATAGGTAGCCTAGGACGGAGCCCTGGTAGCGGAGTTTGAAGTCGGTTTTGGTTAGCTCCTTTAATAAAACTCGATTACCTTTATACAAAAAATTTGGTATTGCCATATATTCTATTTTAGCATATTTAGAATTTTTGTCATTAGCTAAGAGTGGACAAAAGGAGAAAAGTGAGATATAATTATTAGCGTTTAGAGGGGGGATAATAACGAAAGGTGATTTAGTGTCGTCAAGGATTTCGGTGATTGTGCCGGTGTATAATGCCGAGAAGTATGTGGGTATTTGCCTGGATAGCATTTTGGCGCAAAGTTATATTGATTTTGAAGTGCTTTGCTTTAATGATGGTTCGTCTGATGGAAGTTTGAAGGTTTTGAAAGAGTATGAGAAGAAGGATAAGAGAATTAGAGTATTTGACCAAAAAAATATGGGGGTGGCAAAGACACGAAATAAAGGAATAAAGATGGCAAAGGGGGAATATATAATTTTTGTAGATAACGATGATACAGTAGCAAGAGATTATTTGGCGAAGATGCTGGAGGCAATAGAAAGAGGAAATGCGGATTTGGCGATAGGGGGGTTCTCTCGGGTAAATGCTAAGGACCGGGATAAGGTACTATATAGTGAAAAACTGAAGGATACGTACTATGCGCGGTATGTAATTTTGACGCCGTGGGCGAGGATGTTTAGAAAGGAATTCTTGGTAAAAAACCGTATTGAGTATCTGAGTTATGGGATAGGCGAGGATGTGTATTTTAGTATGGTACTATATGATTATGAGCCTAGAATAGTAGTGACGCCATATATAGGGTATTTTCAGTCGTATAATCTAGTGAGCGTATCTAATACCAAGCAGAAGGGGCTAAAGAAGGAGCTTGACTGCAGGGTGTTGCTAGATAAGATTAAACAGGATTGCACTCGGCAAGGAAAGGACTATTTGAATTTTTTCTTTCATAAATATATTATATGGTATTTATTATTTTCGGGGAGGTATGCTACATCGAGGGAGTTTATGGAGGAGTATCGGAGACTTTTTGCGTGGGAAAAGGAGAATATAAAAGGGAAGATTTTGAGTCCATTGAATCGAAAGTTTAATGGTGAATTGATGAAGACTCGGCTAATCATAATGATGTTTAATATTATACGCAGGATGGGGTTGGTGGGGCTATTTGCGAAAGTGTATTGCCGGGGGAAGGTGCCAGAGTAAGGTGAATGAGAGGAGAAAAGGATGGATGATAATTATATCAAGGTGAAGGGGGCGAGGCAGAATAATCTAAAGGATATAGATGTAGATATACCGCGAGATAAGCTGGTGATTATCACGGGGCTGTCTGGGTCGGGGAAGTCGTCTCTCGCTTTTGATACGATCTATGCGGAGGGGCAGAGGCGGTATGTGGAATCTCTCTCTTCTTATGCGAGAATGTTTCTCGGAGTGATGGATAAGCCAGATGTGGATTCGATTACGGGGCTATCTCCGGCTATCTCGATTGACCAGAAATCTACCTCGCGGAACCCGCGCTCGACAGTGGCGACGGTGACGGAGGTGTATGATTATTTGCGTTTATTGTTTGCGAGAGTGGGGGTGCCGCACTGCCCGATTTGTCATAAAAGAGTGAGCCGGCGAACGACGGAAGATATAGTAGAGGAAGTGATGAAACTGCCGCTGGGGTCTAAGCTGATGCTGCTCGCGCCAATAGTGTCGTCTAAAAAAGGCGAGTTCCTGCATTTGCCAGAACAGTATGCGGCGAAGGGATTTGCACGGGTGCGGGTGGATGGAATAGTCTATGCGCTGGATGAATTCCCGGAGCTAGATAAAAATATACGGCATGATATAGAGATAGTGGTGGATAGATTTGTGTTGTCGCCAGAGATAAGATCGAGGATAGCGGGCTCGGTGGAGCAGGCATTAGAGATGGGGCAGGGGATTATACAGCTGCTCAAGATTACCGATAATAAAACGGCGGTGGGGGAAAGTAAAATCGGTACGGGGAAGACGGAAGTGTATACGTTCTCCCAGAGGTATGCTTGCCCGGATCATCCGGAGGTTCTAATTCCGGAATTATCCCCGCGGTTGTTTAGTTTTAATGCACCGGAGGGGGCATGCCCGATTTGTATGGGGCTAGGTACCCGGATGGAGATAGACCCGGGATTAGTATTTAATAATAATTTGACGATAGCAGAAGGGGGGATAAGACCGTTTAATAGGGTGGGGCAGGAATCTTGGTGGCTAAAGCGGCTGATGCAAGTGGGGGTGAAGCATGGGTTTAATGTATATACGCCGATCGGGGAATTGTCTGAAGAAACAAAGAATTTGATATTGTACGGGACGGGGGATGAGAAGTATGAAATGAAAATTAGTGGGAGCGGGAGATTTGCCGACGGCACGGTATATGAGACAAAATATGAGGGAGTGATACCGACGTTGGAGCGGCGATACCACGATCCGAAGACGTCCGAATTTACCAAGCACGATATAGAGAGATTTATGCGAGTACATAAATGTACAGAGTGTAACGGGGCGAGGCTGAAACCGGCGGTACTGGCGGTGACTGTGCACGATCTGAACATCATGGACGTGTGTAACTTGGACGTGGATGCGACGATAGAGGTGCTGGCTGAGGATCTGGGATTTACGGAAGAAGAAAAAATGATAGCGGAGCCGATTATCAAGGAGATTCGCGAGCGAGTGAAGTTCATGCAGGATGTAGGACTGGGGTATCTGGAGCTGGGGCGGAGCGCGGGGACACTGTCTGGTGGAGAGGCGCAGCGGATACGGCTAGCTACACAGATAGGCTCGGGGCTGCAGGGGGTGCTGTATGTGCTGGATGAGCCGTCTATTGGGCTGCATCAGCGGGATAATGATAAACTGATTGCTACTCTTAAACATTTACGGGATCTCAAAAATACCGTAGTGGTGGTAGAGCACGATGAAGATACGATGTGGGCGAGCGACTGGGTTATAGATATAGGGCCGGGGGCAGGCTCGCGCGGGGGGAGACTGGTAGCGGCGGGGACGCCAGAGGAGATAGCGGAGAATCCAGACTCGATCACGGGGAAATATCTATCTGGGGAATTAACGATACCGGTGCCGAAGAAGCGCCGCAAGGCGAAGAAAGGTAATGAGCTGGTAGTAGTGGGGGCGAGAGAGAATAATCTGAAAGACATCACGGTGAAATTCCCTCTTGGGGTGATGACGGTGGTATCGGGAGTGTCTGGCTCAGGGAAGTCGACACTGGTAAATAATATATTGGCAAATGAACTGCTGGCACGGCTACACCGGGCGCAGACGGTAGCGGGGACGCACGAAAGGATTGATGGAATTAAAAACATTAATAAAGTAATCGTGATAGATCAATCGCCGATAGGGCGGACGCCGAGAAGTAACCCGGCGACTTATACTGGTGTATTTACTAAGATACGGGAATTATTTGCCGCGCAGCCAGAAGCGGAAGTGAAAGGCTATAAGGCGGGGAGATTTAGCTTTAATGTGAAGGGTGGGAGATGTGAGAATTGTCAGGGGGATGGGGTGAAGAAAATTGAGATGCATTTCCTCCCGGATGTGTATGTGAAATGCCCGGTGTGCCATGGGAAGCGGTATAATCGTGAGGCATTGGAAATCCGGTATAAGGGTAAAAATATCTCGGAAGTGCTAGAAATGACAATAGACGAGGCGGTGGAATTCTTTGCCAATGTGCCGTCGATTGCGCCAAAGTTAAAGACGATTCAGGAAGTAGGACTGGGGTATATACGGTTGGGCCAGCCGGCGACGACATTCTCGGGTGGGGAGGCACAGAGGATTAAACTCGCGACGGAACTCGCGCGGAGATCGACGGGAAAGACGCTATATATACTGGATGAGCCGACAACGGGATTACATACTGATGATGTGAAGCGGCTATTAGATATCCTCGGGCGACTGGTGGATGGGGGAAACTCCATGATTATTATTGAACATAATCTACACGTGATTAAAGCGGCGGACTGGATCATAGATATGGGGCCAGAAGGTGGGCAGAAGGGCGGATATGTGGTGGCCGAGGGGACACCGGAGGAGCTGGCCAAAAAAGCCAAGACACCTACTGGCGAATATCTGCGTAAGTATCTGAAATAATATATAATATATGGTGATAGAATGAGTAATAAAAAGGAAAAAATTAACTTTAAACGGATAATGCATTATTTTTGGCAGGCGTTGATGCAGCACAAGATGATGTGTTTTCTGCTTTTGCTTTTTTCGGCGGTAAATGTGTTTATTAGTAGTATTATTGTGCCGAGGGGAACGAGCGATGTTGTCGGGATGCTTTCGCAGGGGGAGTTTGAAATTGAGAGCTATGTGCCGGTTTTGATGTTTATTTTTATACCTTTGGCTTTTAATAATATTGTAGTATATAGAATTACGGATTGGCTGGACTGGTCGCTGGATGCTAAATGTGGAGAATACTTGTCTAAACTGGCTTTTAATGCGGTAATTGAGCAGTCGATGACGTTTCATGCGAATCATTTTTCGGGATCGTTAACGTCGGCGGCGAATAAGTTGCCGAGTGCGTTTATTAGTTTTAAATCGAATTTTATATGGGATGTGTTTCCGTTGATTTTGAGATTGGTGTATTCGATTGGGGCGGCGCTGGTGATTTGCCCGCCGTTTGCGGCGATAATGTTTTTGTTTGCGTTTTTATATATTACGATGGCGGCGGTGGTTTATTTTAAGACGGGGCATTACGAAAAAGAAATGGCGAATGCGGAAAATAAACAGACGGGACAACTGGCGGATGCGATTACGAATGTGATGAGTGTGAAATCGTATGCAATGGAAACACATGAACGGAAGAGATTTGGCAGGGCGACGGCTGGAACAAAACGTGCGACTTATGGACTGGCGAAGGCATCTTTTATGAGAAATTTGACACTAAATGTTATAGTGACTGTGGCGTATGTGGCGATTTTGGTACTGGCGGTGATGAGTCATAATTTGTTTGGGCTGTCGATTGCGAATGTGGTGTTTCTATTTAGTGTATCTACGAGCTTGCTGTCCTCGATTTGGATGGTGAATCATATTCTCCGGACGATGACAAGGGCGTTTGGCGATGCAAATGAAATGGTAAAGATTCTAGATATGCCATATATTGTGGATGATAAAACCGACAAACTTTTGGTGATAAAAAATGCGGAGATTAATTTTGATCATATTGGATTTAAACATGAGGGAAAACGTGAGGCACTATTTGAAGATTTTTTTCTGACGGTGCCGGCGGGGATGAGTGTAGGGCTAGTCGGGGTGTCTGGCTCGGGGAAGTCGACTCTGACTAAGTTACTGCTGAGATTTGCGGATGTGGGAGGAGGAGCGATATATGTAAATGGGCAGGATATACGAGATGTGACGCAGAAGAGTTTGCGAGAGAAAATCGCGTACGTGCCACAGGAGTCGGCATTGTTTCATCGGAGCATATATGAGAATATTGCTTATGGGCGACCGGGGGCGACGCGGGAAGAAGTGGAAAAAGCAGCAAAACTAGCCTACGCGGAGGAGTTTATTAAAGAACTACCGGATGGGTACGAGACGCTAGTGGGGGAGCGAGGAGTAAAATTGTCTGGTGGACAAAGACAGAGAATTGCGATTGCACGGGCGATTCTTAAGGACGCGCCGATTTTGGTGCTGGACGAGGCGACTTCGGCACTGGATTCGGAATCTGAAGCGGTGATTCAGGAGGCATTGACGAATTTGATGGGTGGAAGGACCTCGATAGTGGTGGCGCATAGATTATCTACGATTGCGGGGTTGGATAAAATTGTGGTTTTGAAAGAAGGGAAAATTATAGAAGAGGGGGCGCATCAGGAGCTCTTGGCACGGGGCGGCGAGTACGCGAAACTGTGGTCGCGGCAGAGTGGTGGGATGTTAATCGAAGAAAATTGAATTTGAATAGTAAAATCGTTTATGATAAAATGGAGTAAATGAGTGGAGTAAAAAAGAGCAAGTTTTTGATAATTGCGGTAGCAGTGGCTGTGGTTTTTGTGGGGGCGGAGTTTGCTATATATAATATCTTTTTTGCTTCGCATGATATAGGGGTGAGAGTAGAAGAAGAGACGGATGGCCACTACAAGGTGGGGGCGGAGCGAGCCAAAAAGGCTAAGAAGGTGAGCGAGCACGAGATCTCGCTGGATGATTACAAGACGGATATTGCGATTAGCGAGAGTGGGATTTATACTTTGAGCGGAAAGTTGGCACATTCGGTGTTTATTATGGAGGACGCGGAAGTGACATTGAAGCTGGAGGGGGTGGAGATTACGAGTGAGCAGACGGCAGCGATCGCTAATACTGGGGCTGGGAAGCTGACAATTTACACAGAAAAGGAGACCAAAAACCGCCTACGGGATGGTGGGGACGATGAATATGACGGATGTATCTATTCGCGAGGAGAGGTGGAGCTGACTGGCGAGGGGGCGCTAGGGATAGTGGCTTCGCAAAAGACTGGGAGTGGGATAGCGGTGCGAAATGGCAAAATTACGTTTAATAGTGGGAATTATAGAATTGAATCCAATAATGATGGCATAAAGGCGGAGGGGACGGAGCCGGGTGAAATAGAGATAAATGGTGGAGATATCCAGGTAATAGTAAGAGGAGACGGAATTGATGCTGGGGGAAGGGTAGTGATCAACGGGGGGTATCTGTATTTGATGAGTGCGACAGAGGCGGGGAAGGTACCGATAGGGACGAAGGATGGATATTATATAAATGGGGGGACGGTAGTGGGGCTGGCGACGGATACGATGGAGGCTCCGCGGGAAGCAGCGCAGGGGTACCATGTGGAAAAGTTGGAGAAAGATTTGGAAAATGGTGATGCGATTTCGCTAATAAAAGCAGGTGAGGGGAACGAAGTAATACGAGTGACTTTGGGAGAAAAATGCAATACGATTTTGATTTCGAATGAAAAAATGGATAAAAGTACTGGTTATGAGCTTGTGGAAATTATAAAATAAAATTGTATTTTTGACTTGACGGGATAATGATTATGGTTTAAAATAGGGGGTATGATTGGTCATACAAAAAGAAACATGGGTTTTTTGGGAAAAAACAATAAAACTAAAAAACAAGAAGACAAGCTAAAAGCAACGCTCATAGTGGCGGGAGTTTTGGGTCTTGCGGGTGTTTCTATTGTATGTACCAGTAAGTCATATGCGACAGCGACGAAAGTGGGAGATCTCGCAGCTACTTCTACACCGACGCTGACGACGGGGCTAGACGATAATACTCTAGCCGTATCACTAGATGCCGGAGCATTTGGCTCGGCTAATAATACCATTACGGTGACGACGAACTGCCCGACGGGGTATAGCTTGTCGCTGTCTAGTACTAGTACTAGTCTAGATAGTGACTCGGTCTCGGAGGAGGCGATTAATGGGACGTCTGGGACGTTTGCTACGCCGACTACTCTAGAGAATGATACCTGGGGCTATGCGATTAATGGTAACGCTACGAGTACATCTGGGAATACGGTGATAAATTATTTTGACGATTCGTATGAAACGATCACAGAGACTGGGAGTAATTTTGCGGCGATAACGACGGCGGGGCGGATGATTAAAGCGACTTCTATTCCGGTAGTAGAAGATGAGACTGCGGTGTACTATGGGGTGAATATTAGTGATGTGATAGCGCCAGATACCTATAGTGGGACGATCACTTATAGCACGGTAGCAAATGTAGACGAGATCGGACACCCGACGATTACTAGCATCGTGCCAAGTACAGGTGGGGACCAAGGTGGTGATACGGTGACTATTACAGGGACGAATTTTTCGATGAATGGGACGGTAATAGCGTATTCGGTGCAGATCGGTGGAAATGATTGTACAGATGCGGAAGTATTTTATGATGCAGATACTGATACCGAGACGATTACTTGTACAGTGCCGGCAAAGACTGGGTCTGACTGGACGGCAGATGTGACGGTGTCGAACTGGTCTGGCTATACGGCTACGCTGACTGATGGATATACTTATACTGATCAGACAGCGCCTGTATGCTCGAGCGTCACCACTACAGAGACGGTGAAGTCTAATACGCAGACGGCAACGATTAGTTGTACGGATGGGGTGGGGGTGACTAAGTACTACTTCGGGACTTCAAATGATCCAGCTGATGCGGACTATACTACGGTTACTTCGACTACGAGCCTAGAGACCGATGCGACGATTTCTTCGGCGGGGACATACTATCTATTTGCTAAAGATGCGGCGGGGAATGTAAGTACCGCTCAGACTATGGCCTATAGCGCTTATACGGTCTATCCAGTGCTAGAAACGACGACTGGTGTGGAAGGAACCTATACCTCGGCTAACTACGTGGCTTTGGAAGGGAACTCTTACATTTACCCGACTGGTAGTGAGCTGACTGTAAGTGATGCCTACACGAACCCAGCGGGCGGTGGAGCCTATCTAGGCTATACTACGGCAGCGCCAGGGGCAACAGCGGCTAGCTTGCTAGATACAGCCTACGAAGTGGATGACAATGCGACTTTATATGCATGGCTAAATAGGACTACCTATACGATTACGGCTTCGGCTACTAATGGTACCGTAACTCTAAGTGGGGAGAGAGGGCAGAGCAGTACTTCGTCTATCACAGTACGAGGTGGTGAATCTACTACGGCTACAGCAGAGGCAGCTAGTGGGTATGGATTTACATCATTCTCTGGCTTGGTAACCACGACGACGAATCCATATACGTGGGCGGCAGACGCCACAGGCACAGTCACTGGTAACTTTGCAGATAGCACAGCGCCTGTATGTACGATTACTGGTGGTACGACGGCCACACTAAACTGTACAGATGGGGCAGGAGTAGTAGCCTACTACTTTGGGACCACTCTAAATCCGGATCCGAGCAGCTACACCACAGTAACTAGTACGACGGACTGGAGTACGACGGTGACGCCGGATAGTGTCGGGGTGTATTATCTGTATGCGAAGGATGCGGCGGGGAATGTGAGTAGTGCGGTGAATGCGAAGTATTTGAAGGTTGAGGTGACGGTGGGGAAAGCGCCAATGAATCTAT
>JAZRPP010000028.1:0-14931 GCA_045649285.1 Candidatus Nanosyncoccus sp.
GAAAATGTGCCAGGTGTGGTGGGATTTGCCACGGCAGTGGAGCAGGCCAAAAAGCATCTAAACGGCAACCGCAAAAAGTATGCTAAATGGAAGAAACTTTTATTAGAAAACTTAGTAGACTACAAATTAATTAATCGCGGAAAAACTTTGGATAATTTTGTGGTGATTTGCTATGAGGGGCTAGATGCGGAGCGGCTGGTGTTTTTACTAGAGGAGCAGGAAGTGTATGTAGCGACGGGGGCGGCCTGCGCGGCAAGCAAGGGGGTGAGGTCACATGTGCTATCTGCGATTGGTTTATCAGATGTGGAGATTGCCGGGTCGCTCCGGCTGACTTTTGGTGAGACTAATGACGAAGAGCAGATCCTAGCAGCGGCGGAAATTATAAACAAGACCGTGGCGCGCGAGCGGGAGAGAGTCCATGGCTAAGACTGTGTATGTAGGGATGAGCGGGGGGGTGGATTCGTCGGTGACGGCGCTACTTTTGCTGGAGCGGGGATATAAAGTCGTCGGCGTATATATGAAAAACTGGTCGGAGGATCTGCCGGGGATGAAATGCCCCTGGGCGGAAGATTTGGCCGACGCTAAGCGAGTGGCGGTGAAGCTGGGGATAGATTTTGAGGTGTGGGATTTTGAGAATGAGTACCGAGAAAAGGTCGTAGAGTATATGCTTTCGGAATTCCGCGCTGGCAATACGCCAAATCCGGATATTATGTGTAATCAAGAGATTAAGTTTAAACTCTTTTACGAGAAAGCGATGGAGGAAGGAGCGGACTTTATTGCGACCGGGCATTATGCTAGAGTAGAAGACGCCAAACTCTTGATGGCAGCCGACGCGAATAAAGATCAGACTTATTTCCTTTATCGGATTTCGGAAGAGAGTTTGCGGCATACTTTGTTTCCGATTGGGGGGATGATGAAGGCGGAAGTGAAGAAATTGGCTGAGGAGAAGGGGCTGCATAATGCATACAAAAAGGAATCGATGGGGGTGTGTTTTGTCGGGGAGGTGGGGATGAAAGATTTTCTAAAAAAATATATCGAGGTAGCTCCTGGGGAAATCCGCGAGATGGAGAGCGGGGAAATCCTCGGCTATCACGAGGGCGCGATATTTTATACCATCGGGCAGCGGCATGGACTATATCTCAGCGGGCAAAAGGGCAAGGTAAATGATGGCTTGCCGTACTATGTAGTGGATAAAGATTTAGGGAAAAATATCGTCTATGTATCTAAGAATTTGAATGATGGGCATATCTGGGCGGAGGAGCTGGCTCTGCGAGATATCTTTACGCGGGGCGAGGTGCCAGAAAATATCGAGGTACGGCTCCGCCACCGAGCGCCGCTCATCCCAGCGAAGTTTGACGGAGAGAAGATAATTTTCGAGACGGCGGTGAAGCGCCCCGCCAGCGGGCAGAGTGCAGTGTTCTATAGTGATGGTGCATGTCTCGGGGGCGGAGTAATAGATTAATCAAATAGTTGATGGACGTCGTATTCTGATTGATCTTCGTAATCGTACGAGGATTGAATCCCTTTCATATAGACTTCGCGATTATTAATGTCGGAAGTTAAAGCATCTTTTAGGAGTGTTTTGATTTCTAAATCGTTGACAGGCGAGCGCTCCATCGCAGAAAGATATTCCGCCTTCCCGACTTTGGACCAATCTACGCATTTGCCCAAGTTTTTCTTTAGAATCTGATCGAGCCAAATCCTAGTCGCCCGGCCATTGCCCTCGCGAAATGGGTGAGCGACATTCATTTCTACATATTTTTTGATTATTTCGTCGTAATTGTTTTCTGGGAGCCGATCTATGGTTTTGAGAGTGTCGCTGAGATAGATAACTGGTGCAAAACGAAAGTTACCCTTTGCCAAATCCACATCACGAATTTTGCCAGCGAAGTCAAAGATATCCTGGAAGAGGAAATGGTGAATTTGCTTCAATCCTTCCGTAGTGCCGACTTCAAATTCATTAATCTTGCCGCTGTCGTAGAGCTCAACGGCGCGTTTTTTGCTCTGGAGTTCTTCGTTTTTCATATTTATATTATATCAGAGATTGGGGGATAATTTTTGAATTAATTGGCGAGGCAGCGGACACTGAAACCATGATTCTTGCGACTGCCATCCTGAGGATTGAAGTTTGCTACCGAGCCACGCACCTAATAGATCTACCGTACTGCTTATTGCCGTTATTCTGCAGATACACATAGGTCTTACTGAACGTCATGCTGTAGGCGCCGGTACTACTGGTATACGCCGAGCTAGACCAATAGCTGCCGTTGCTACCCTCATTGTAAAGGCTGCCACTGCCGTAGTAACCACTAAAGATAAACGACAGGGGGTTAGAGCGCATCTTTACGGAACCTGCTTCGCTGGAGGCTACGCTGTATTTGGTAGTTAGTAGGTTATAGAAGGAATATTTATTACCGTTAGTATTAGTCTTGTTACTGGTGCCGCCAGTGGGAAGTCTCCAACCTTTAGGGCAGATAGAGTCCTGTGCGTCTACCGTATTTGTTGCGTCTGGTGATACCATACTTGATGTACCAGACATCGCCGTAGCAGCGTACCAGTTATAGATGATACCTACGTGGTTGGTCTGGTCACCAGTGTCTGTAGTGTTACAAGTTTGGTTAGTATTAGAAGCTGTACCACTACAGCATTTGTTGCCACGAGTGTAGGATGTAGGATTGGAGGAGTTGGCTGGGACAGATGAAGAAGTGTTTACGGTTGGTGTCCAGGACGTTTTGGAGTTTAAGTCCGTATTGGCATTGGTTAAAGTAGTACTGGTAGATAATGATAGATTGAGATTCTGTGCCATCCAGCAGTTCCCGTCTGCATACTTGCGTACTACGTATCTACCGCCACGAGTATCTGTCAACGTAGTCGAAGGTACATAAGTGTTATCGCCACTATGTGAGCCGTCTGTATCTAGTCTAGTGGCCGAGGCAAGTGGCGTAGTAGTGGCTTCACAGATTTCACTCGTCATTTCTTGCATAGTAGAGATGGCAAAGAAGTCTCCAGCTTCCCACATAGCAGTTAGTGTAATATTGCCTGTTGGGGTGTAGGTAGCTCCGGCTTGGTAGGTGTTGCCCGTGCATGTGCCACTGGCTATAGCACTATCACACCATCCTCCGAATATTTTGCCGCCGTTAGACGGAGTTGGTAAGGTCACGGAGGTACCTCGGGTTGTTTCCGAGGTGGGTGAGACAGTCCCGCCATTAGCATTATAGGTTATAGTGTATAGCGGGAAGCTATAGCCAGTAGCAACAAAGTTAATAGTGTTATTGTATTCTCCGGATTCTTTGGTAGAGGAGGCTTTGGCGCCTATTTTGAACTTCATGGTATCGCCAGTACTAGCGGAGATGTCGTCTGTGTCTAGGAAGGTCATTGTGTTAGAACTATTATACAAAGGAAGACCAGTATAGCCAGTATTACCAGCGCTACCTTGCCAGGTGGTACCGCCGTCTAGGGAATAGGAATAGCCCCAGGTGTTAGCGTCAAAATCGTTTAGTGTGGATTTATTGTTTCCGTAGCCTATACTAGTGAAGGTTTTGGTGTTATCGCCATTATTATATAGAGCGTCTGCAGTATAGTTACTATCTCCCACTGTACCAGTGAGTTTGTAGCCGTATGGGTTGTTACTGAGGACTGTGACGTCTAGGATGCTGCTGTCTGCAGACTGGCCTGGGAGCAAGTTATCTATGGAGACTTTATCGTCCGACAAAATAATCGTGAGGGTATCGTTAATCGTGAATGATTGGTCTACTGATGTTTGATAGGATAATGCGCTGGCTGAGGTTGCTAGCGGATTATACCCCCCCCCCAGCAAGGCCTAGGGTGGTGGAAAAGAGTGCAGTCGCAAAAATACCTGCACCATAAGCCCAAACTTTTTTAGAAAAATGCTTATTTTTAGATCCAATCCTTACCATAACCTCATTGTAGCATAGATTTTAAAAAATGCAAGAAAAAAACACTCAAGTTTTACATAAAAATAATCTTGACAGGGTGTCAAGATTATTTTATTTGCCTGTGTTTTTATTTTCGTATGACCTAAATTTTAAGAAAAAGCAACTGGCGCAGGGAAATGCGCCAGTGATTATTATTCCGAGACTTGGATCAAATCGCTACCCGAGACATCGTGGTCTGGGATAGAGACGCTGCGAATAGCTGGATTCTCGTAAGTACTGTAATAATATGTCTTGGAAGCACTAGAGTAGCCGCCAGTATAGGTAGTGATCTCGGAGTTGCCGTCCGCCATCTCAGCAGCACCGCGAATCATCGCTACGCCAGTCAAGGTGTGAAAGAGGCGAGTGACGTTGTCGGTCTCGTTATCCTGGACTGGGTAATGAGTATTGAGATAGGCGATCCGGACAAAGCGCGAAGGCGAGTAGTAATCACCTGGGATGCCGCGCATAAGCGAGCCAGAGCCAAATGGAGTGAACTCGGCCTTGCCCCATTTGACAGACTTTGGCATTTTGTTTTCGAGGTTTAGGTAGTTGCGGAGGTTCTCCTGATGCCAGGCATAGCCGGGCTGGTTGGCTAGGACGTCGACATCGTTTTTGAAAATCTCCATGCCTTTATCGGTATACTCGACTACAATACTGCGCTTGCCGTCGGCGATGAGCCAGTGAAGCAAGCTGCTGGGGTATTTATCCGATACTGGATGATCGACGATGGCGACATTCTTTAGCGCGGCCTCGGCCTCATCTACCGTAGCAAAGTTCATAGCCACCCAAAGTGGGAACTCATAAGCAGCGACGTTAGTCTTGCCATCTACTGGGTCAGCCTCGTACTTGGCGTAGCCAGGAAAGTTGAGACCCGCTACAGCTAAACCGTCTTCATTGGCGCAGTCAAAATATAGCGGAATATTATTCTCGGAAAGAGCCATGCCGATGATGGCGCCGTGATTTAAAGTTTGATCACCGAGAAAAGCTGACTTTAAAACATAACTTTTTGGAGTGATATAAACTGATTGACCATAAGAAAAAGACCAGTCTAGATTTCGCCCAAAATATAAATTGCCATTGTTGTCACTAAAACGCACACCTGTGCACATGTTTGCCTCCTTTTTACTTATGTTTAATAATAACGCAGAAATAAAAAATTTACAAGCCTGCAAGATGCATATTATATACACTATATATAATATACAGTAATAAATCTGGAAGATTTGCCAAAATACTTATGGTTGGGGAGGAGAAAGAAGTGTGCTACACTGGCTAGTGAAGGGACTTGGATACTCAAGGGGTTGCACTTTTATAAGGAGGTGGCCAAAATGAAAAAATCTAATGTCACAGAAAACAAAACTCCGTTTGGCGTGCCACGCAATATGATGCGAGTGAGCTACACGCTGGAGGATTATTTGTGGGAGCAAAAATGTGCGAGCAGAAGATTATATCTCTACGGAGCGATTGAAGATGCGGTCGAAGCTTCAGAAAACTTCGATAGTGTTACTTCTATCGCATCGCAAGTAGTGCAGATGATTTTACGGTATAATTCGGAAGATTCTGGTATAGAGCGGGATAAAAGAAGACCGATTGTCCTGTATATTAATTCGCCGGGAGGAGATATCACAGAAGGATTTGCGCTGGTTTCAGTAATTAAAGCTAGCACGACGCCAGTTTATACAGTGAATTTAGGACAGTGGTGCTCGATGGCGTTTTTGATTGGGATTGCTGGAGATAAACGTTATAGCCTGCAGCGAGCTCTGTTTTTATTACATGATGGATCTACGGCATATTTTGGGACGACCAATAAAGCTCAAGATACTTTTAAGTTTAATGAGCGGTTTGAGGACGATGTAGTAAGGAAGCATGTGCTAGAATGTACCAAGATTTCTCCGGAAGAATATGATAGGCATAAACGCGTAGAATGGTACATGTTGCCAGAAGATGCGCTAAAGTATGGTTGTATTGATGAGATTGTAGAAAATTTGGATTCAATCATTTAGTCCAAGTCACCTTCATTAAAGCGGGACTAATAAAAGTTCCGCTTTTTCTTTGATTTTTATTTTGATTTAAAAAAATTGTGCTATAATCATAAGTAATATGGGGAAGATTGCGAGATATCTAAATCAATTAACCATCGGAAATGTTTTTGATAATCCGGAAATCTTGGAAAAATACGCGGTAGATCATTCTGCTTTGAAGGTGAAGCCAAAGTTTGTGGCGTTTCCGGAGTCGACGGATGACATACGGAAATTGTTAAAGTTTTTTGATCAGTTGACAAAAAAGGGGATTAAGGTCGCAGTGGCGGCGCGGGGGAGTGGATATGATACTGGCGGGGCAGCGATTACAAACGGGATCATCATTTCGACCGAGCGGATGAATCGGCTGCTAGAGATAGATCCGCGAGAAAAATTAGTACACGTGCAAGCAGGAATTACTTTGCGCGAGTTAAATACTGCGCTGTCTGTATCTGGACTGACGATTCCGGTGAGCGGGCATAATCACGAGACGATCGGTGGACTGATCGCTAATGCGCCAGTGGATGATTTTCAGGGCAAACACGGCGGGATCATGAACTTTGTCGAGCGGATTGAGGTGGTGCTGGTAAATGGCGAATGCTTGCAGACGGATAGATTAAAGAAATACGCCGTAGCCAAAAAAGCATCAGAAAAAACTTTTGAGGGGAAGATTTTTCAAAAAATGGCGAAGATTACTTACGAAAAAAAGGGACTAATCGAAAAAATTGGAAATAGAGAACACGACCTAGCGGGGTATCCGTTTGTGGCGCAGGTTTCTAGAAAAGAAACGATGGATTTGATGCCACTGTTCTTTGGCTCGCAGGGGACGCTGGGGATTATTTCGGAAGTGATTCTCCGCGCGGTACCAATGAAAAATAAACCAGTGCGAGCGGTGATTACCTGCAAAGAACTGCCGATGGCGATAAAATTGATGCGCGAAATTAAAAAATTGAAGCCAGAAAAAATTAATTTTTATGATTTGAAAATTATCGAGGAGGCGCGAGAATCCGGGAAAAATCTAGACGGTGTAATCAAGCGGCTGGATGATGGCTACGCCGTGTTTGCGACTTTTGCTGAATGGGGGAATATGAAACTCAAGAAAATCGCGGCGATGAAAAATAATTATCCGCGTGGTGTCAAGTTTTTGCTTGAATCTACAGGGACGCGGCAGACTTTGGACGAATTTGAAAATTCTCTAGTGAACTATTTGGCTTATGTAGAGAATAGCGAGCGAGTGCCGATTTTGACGGATTTTTACATCCCGGAATATAATTTGGAAAAATTTACGGACGATTTGGAAATTTTGGCCAAAAAATTGGAGCTGGATTTGGCGCTGTATGGATCTTATGCTTCCGAAAATTATAGTTTGCGACCGAAATTTAATCTCGAGGATGAAAATTACAGCAAAAAAGTAACTACTTTCTTGCGTGCAGGGGCGTATATTATTGAGCGGAACGGTGGGCAGATTTCTGGCGGGACGCCGGAGGGGCGGATCAAAGCAGTAGTAGTAAACGAAAAAATGCCAGAAGACGAAAAAGAATTATATGCCGAAATTAAAAAAGTTTTTGATCCGAATGATGTACTAAATCCGGATATCAAGCTGGGGGCGTCATCTAGATTTACATTAACTCATTTTCGTAAGGAAAATAGACCTAGAATATAGCTCATATATATAATATATGGTGGTTTTATGTTATAATAGTCAAAAATAGGAGTTTTTATGAAGACAAAAGCGAAAAGGCTATCTGATTCGCGGGTGGAGATTACGGTTACGCTCGACAGCGAAGATTTAAAAAAAGCTAAAAAAGAAGCTTTGAAAAAATTAAGTAAAGATTTGAAAGTTAAGGGATTCCGCCAGGGCAAGGTACCCGTAGACGTGGCGGAGAAATTCATCCCAGAGAACGATCTCAATGCCGAGACGATTGATACCGCAGTGCGCGGTACGGTGATCTTGGCTTTCCGCGAGGAAGAAAAATCGCCTCTAGCTATCCCGCAGGTCAACGTGACTAAGTATGTGCCAGGCGAGTCGGCAGAATACACTGCGACGGCGGATATTATTCCAGAAGTTAAGTTGGGTGACTATAAAAAGCTAGACGTCAAAAAGCCAGAAAACAAAGTTTCCGAAAAAGATGTGAAGGAGCTTCTGGAACGGCTATCTAGCTCGTTTGCCGAAAAAAAGGTGGTCAAGCGCGCAGCTAAGGACGGCGACGAAGTGGTAATCGACTTTACCGGCAAAAAAGATGGCGAAGCCTTCCAAGGCGGCTCGGCTAAAGATTACAAGCTAGTGCTCGGATCTAAGACCTTTATCCCTGGCTTTGAAGAGGGGATCGTAGGGCACGAGGTGGGGGATAAGTTTGATTTGGAATTGACTTTTCCGAAGGATTATGGTGTAAAGGATTTGGCTGGAGCCAAGACGGTGTTTGATGTGCTTTTGAAGCAAGTGAACGAGATCACCAAGGCACCGATCGATGATACTTTGGCGCCAAAGTGCGGGCCGTTTAAGACTTTGAAAGAGTTGAAGGATGACATCAAGAAAAATATCAGCGCTCAGAACGAGCAGAGATTGACAGAAAAATACAAAGATGATCTAGTAGATGCTTTGATTAAGAAATCCAAGGTGCCGGCACCAGAGATTCTAATCGACGATCAAATGCAAATGATCCGCGAGGATTTGGAGCGGAACGCACGCTCGGCGGGGAAAGAAGTAGAGGATTTCCTAGAAACCAACAACGAGACTATGGAAAGTTGGGAAAAGGAAGCTCGGAAGGTAGCCAAAAAGCGCGTAGAGGCTTCGCTAGTTTTGCAAACTTTGGCTGCAGAGGAGAAAATAACGGTTTCGGACAAAGATGTAACTGCTAAAATTAATGAGCTAAAGGAAGTCTACAAGAGCTCGCCTGAAGCAGTGAAGAATCTTAAAAATCCACAGGTAAAGATGAATATCCAGAACCGGATGGTTATTGACAAGACTTTGGATCATTTAGTCAAAATAAACGACAAAAAGTAGATTTTTTGGAAGTTTTGTGATATAATAGTGCAAAGAGTTTCAGTCGGGTTTTGATTGCTGTAAGAGATCCGGCAAAAATATTAATTTTAACGAGGAAATATATGCCAACTATTAATCAGTTGATTCGCAAGCCCAGAAAAAAGGCTGCGAAGAAATCCAAGTCGCCGGCGCTAGGCTCCATTGTGAACACCTTGAAGACTAAGCGCTATAACAAACCGGCGCCCTTGAAGCGGGGGGTTTGTATTAAAGTAACCACCAAGACTCCGAAGAAACCGAACTCGGCTATGCGGAAGGTCGCACGCGTGCGCCTAACCAATGGTCAGGAAGTTTGGGCCTACATCGGGGGTGAGGGCCACAATCTACAAGAGCACGCGGTGGTACTAGTACGCGGTGGACGTGTGCCAGATCTACCTGGTGTGCGTTATCATATCGTCCGCGGGGCGCTAGATCTCCAGGGTGTACAAGGTCGTAAGCAAGGCCGTAGCCGCTACGGTGCGAAGAAGGAGGACAAGTAATGCCACGTAAAACTACCAAATCCCTTGTTCGCAAGGTGAGTCCAGATCGCAAATATCAATCCATGCTCGTACAGAGATTGATTAACAAATCCATGCTAAATGGTAAAAAGCAAGTAGCAGAACGTGCAGTTTATGCTGCAGTCGAAGGCGCTGCCAAGAAATTAGATTCTGAGAATCCAGTGGAAGTATTAGAAAAGGCTATCGCCAATGTTTCACCAGATTTTGAGGTGAAATCTCGCCGGGTCGGTGGGGCTAACTATCAGATCCCGTTCCCGATTTCGGGGCATCGGCAATTACATTTTGCCTTTTCTTGGCTAGTACAGTCGGCGCGTGCTCGCAAGGGTATGCCGTATGCCAAGCGGCTAGAGCTAGAAATCGTTGATGCCTACAACGAAACTGGTGCTGCCTTCAAGAAGAAGGAAGATTGTCACCGCATGGCCGAAGCCAACCGTGCATTTGCGCATTTTGCGAGATAATACTTTAAAAATAAAAGCCTTTTAAGGCTTTTATTTTTATGCTATAATTACCATAAGTAAAACAGGAGGTAAAATGGTAAAGGTAGCAATTAATGGCTTCGGGCGGATTGGGCGGAATGCGCTGAAGATTTTGCTCGATCGGCATGATGTGCAGGTAGTGGCAGTAAATGATATTACAGATGCGGAGACTTTGGCACATCTACTCAAACATGATTCAACTTACGGGGCTTATGACAAAAAAGTTTCGGCCAAGGGTAAAAATCTTTTGATTAATACCCGTGAGATTCCGGTTTTGTCAGTTCTAGAACCAGAAAAATTACCATGGAAAAAACTCGGCGTAGACGTAGTGATCGAATCGACTGGGCGGTTTACCAAGCCAGAAGACGCTAAGAAGCATCTAACTGCAGGAGCCAAAAAGGTAGTGATTTCGGCACCGGCCAAGGGCAAAGGTATCAAGACTGTAGTACTCGGAGTGAATGAAGAAGTAGTAGTCAAAGAGGATGAGATTTTGTCTAACGCTTCCTGTACGACTAACTGTATTGCGCCGATTATGAAAGTACTCGAGGCAGAATATGGTGTAGAAAAAGCCATGATGACGACAGTGCATTCCTACACGGCATCGCAGAGAATTCTCGATGCGCCGGCCAAGGACCTACGCGAGGCTCGCTCGGCGGCAGAAAATATCGTGCCGACCTCGACCGGTGCCTCCAAAGCAGCCGCACTGACCATCCCAACTTTGAAAGATAAATTTGCTGGGCTGTCTGTACGGGTGCCGACTCCTGTGGTTTCTTTGTCAGATATCACAGCAATTTTGAAACGCGATGTAACTAAGGAAGAGTTAGCTAGATTCTTTACTCGGATTTCGAAAGAGCCGTATTTTCAGGGTATCATTGGTGTGACGGATGAGCCGCTGGTGTCGTCTGATTTTATCGGTGACCCGAGATCTTGTATCATAGACTTGCCGCTAATTGACGTAGTGGGCGGAAATATGGTCAAAGTGGTGGCTTGGTATGATAACGAATGGGGGTATTCAAATAGATTAGTTGAACTCGCGGTGGATTTTGGGAAGGGAGTCTAATGGAAATTTACGTTGGCGCAGATTATCGCGGATATGAACTCAAGAAAAAAGTGATTGAGTGGCTCAAAAAGAATAATTACGATGCGACAGACATTGGCTGCTACGACACTGAAGAGAATGATTTTAATGATTCGGCGGTGACGGTAGCTAGAGCAGTGCGGAGAAACCACGGAGCGTTTGGGATTTTGATTTGTGATTCGGCGCACGGGATGACGATGCAGGCTAACCGTTTTAAGGGGGTGCGGGCAGCACATTGTTTTAATCCTGAATCGGCCAAACTGGCGCGCGAGCATGACGATGCAAATATCGTTTGTTTGTCTGCACATTTGATGAAAGAGCCAGAAGCAGAGGAAATAATCAAAACATTCCTCACCACGAAATTTGCAGCTAACGAACGGCGGATGCGACGAATTAATCGACTAGACGAAAGGGAAGATTATGATTAGGCAGGTAGTAATCGTGCCGGCGATTTTGACCGACAATAAACAAGATTTCCGTGCACAAATAGAGCAGGTGAATACTTTTACTCGGCGGGTACAGATAGATGTATCGGACGGGATTTTTGCGCCGGCAGATACGATTGATATTACGAATGTCTGGTGGCCGCGTAACTGGCAGGCAGATTTGCATCTAATGGCGACCAAGCCGTCGGAAAGTCTAGATACGATTTTGAAACTCAGGCCATCGCTTTGCATCCTCCACGCGGAGGCAAGTGAAGATTTGCTACCGATTTTTGCTAAATTGAAGGAAGCGGAGATCAAAACTGGTGTGGCTCTGATGCCGTCAACTTTCCCAGGCAAAGTAAAGCCGTATATTGATGCGGCAGATCATGTGCTGATTTTTGCTGGTCAGCTAGGCAAGCAAGGCGTACCGACAGATTTGATGCAAATGGAAAAAATTGCCTTGATCCGAAATATGAAACCAGAAGTAGAAATCGGCTGGGATGGTGGTGCCAATATGAGCAATGTGCGAGCACTGGCACATGCGGATCTAGATGTGATCAATGTGGGGGCGGCGATTTCTCAGGCTGAGAATCCGGCGGCAGCCTACGCGGAATTAGTAGGGGAAATCGACAAAAGCGGAGTGGTAATCTAATGGCACGAATTCTCTCCCTGGGGTCTAGCCTACAGGATGTGTATTTAATTGACCATGACGATCTAGTGCCGACACAAATTGGCGAGGCGGCGATTTTTGGTAAAGTCCTGGTGGGAGAGAAAGTAGATATAGATCAGATTAAATACGGTGTAGGCGGAGGCGGAGTGAATTCGGCGATTACTTTTGCTCGGCATGGGCACGAAGTGATACTAATGAGCAATATCTCGCGCGACCCAGCTGGGATGGCAATTACCAGGACTCTGGCGCGGGAGGGAATTGATAATAGCTACATGAATTTCCTGGAAAAAAAGTCGACAGGGACGTCGGTGATTTTATTAGATCGACGATCTGGAGAGAGGACGATACTGACCTACCGCGGAGCGAGCGAGCAGTTTGGGAACTTTGATGAAAATGATCTCAATTTGATCCAGCCAGACTGGATCTATATCACGACGCTGCGGGGGGATTTGGAAACTTTGAAAAGATTTTTGGTAAAGGCGCGGGAGATAGGTATGAAGGTGATGTTTAATCCAGGTGTCCGAGAATTAGAACAGGCAGATGAATTGCTCAAATTATTAAAGTATATTGATATATTAAATGTTAACGAGTCAGAAGCGGCGAGACTGGTGCCGGGTAAGACTTTGACGGAGCTGGCTTACCATTTGTCTGGCTATGTGAGGGTTTGTATTATCACGGCGGGGGCGATGGGAGGGATTGCTTATAGTGCTGACGAAGGGTATAGGTTTGGTATTTACGAGGATGTAAAAATTAAAGACACGACGGGGGCGGGGGATGCGTTTGGCTCTGGTTTCTTAGCTAGCCTAGCCTCGGGGAAAAGCTTTAAAAAATCGCTGGAGTTTGCTTCGGCTAACTCGACGGCGGTAGTACAGAAAATTGGCGGGAATACAGGGATTTTATGTGGAGGCGAGAAACTACACCCCATGCCGATACAGAAGATAAATTAAAAGGAGGAATATGTTACAAGCAGAAGCGGAAATACTAAAGAAAATTTCGATTGCCGACCTCGAGCGGGCAAATGCCTACTCCAAGGATTTGCTGGCGGGGCTGCAGACGGTACGGTCGTTTCCACAGGGAGTGACGATTTTTGGCTCGGCTAGATTACCACAAGACCATAAATACTGCCAGATGGCCTTCGAGCTAGGGCGGCGGCTAGCCGAGAATGGCCATGCGGTAGTGACGGGTGGCGGCCCGGGAATCATGGAAGCGGCCAGCCACGGTGCGTACGAGATAGGTGGGCGGACGGTAGGGCTAAATATCACTCTAGCCCACGAGCAGTTTCCGAATCCGTATTTGACGACTTGTATCACTTTTGAATATTTCTTTGCGCGGAAAGTGTCGCTCGCGATGGCGTCGAAAGTATTTGCGTTTTTCCCGGGGGGATTTGGGACGATGGACGAGCTGTCGGAGATTCTTTGCTTGGTGCAGGAAGGGAAGATGCCGAAGATGCCGATGTTTCTAGTGGGGGCGGATTATTGGCGAGCGTTTGACGGGGTGATACAGGAGATGCTAGAGCTCAAAATGATTAATCCGGGTGATGATGGAATCTTTAAGATTACTGACGATGTAGAGGATGTAGTAGCAGCGGCAAACAAAGTCGGCCACCCGAAGATTTCGGAAAACTTCTATGATGGATTCCGTGAAGCGAGCGAGCTGGCAAAATAATTAAGTTTTTTGCGCAAAAAGTGGCATTACGTGATATAATAAGGGTATGCTTTACATTTCAATCATAACCGCAATTAGGTTTTGAGGCACTTTATTTATTTCAGAAGGAAGTTACTGATACGAAGAAATGGCCCCACGATTGGGATCGAAAATCGTATGAGTAATTTCGCGCCTTCGGGCCTAGTTGTTCGTATGGTTGAGATGTAAAGCACCCATCGTGGTGCCATTTTTGTGATGGTGCTGTGGAATGATAAATAAGGAGGTAACCACATGTGCGCACTGCTCGCAGACATAATAAAGAACAAACGTAAATCCTGGACAAGTGCCAGCAAGCCTGGAATAGCCCTGCTAGGAGCTAGACTGGGTGCGAGAATTGCTGGTACTTGCCTGGGATTAACACTGCTAGTATTGATATGTGGGATAATGTTATGCGAGAGGACCAATGCCTCAAGTGCCATTACAGTAACTATCACAGATAGCTCAGCTAACTTAGACATGGTAGCAGCAGACGGCGAGACAGCCTACGGTGAGTCTGATACCGCTAGTTTTAGTGTAACTACCACTAGCTCTGGGGGGAATACGGCTACTATTAGCGGGGGAAATAATGATGGGAAGTTAGTGGGGACAGATAGTAGTAATTACTTTATTCCTATTGCTAGTGCTACCTCTTCTCCTAGTAGTTTTAGTAATGGGACTTGGGGGTTTAAGCCTAATAGGTATAATAGTAGTACTAATACTAATTACCTACCAGTACCAACATCTTCTACTACGGCTACAATAGACGTGACCAACTCTCCTTCTACTGGTAACTATACATTATCTGTGGGGGCAAAGACGAATACTAATACTGCGGTGGATACATATTCTTATAACTTTGTCGTAGCGGCTACGACTAATTCTATAGAATATGATATTGTCTTTGCTAATGCGGCAGGAGGGATGCCAGACAGAATGAGTGGATCACAGTCTGGGAATACTATTACATTGCCTAGTACTGTACCTACGATGGATGGATACGTGTTCAAGGGTTGGTGTACGGTGTCTGTAGCGCCTAATAGTGCCTGTACTGGTACTACCTACCAGGCTGGTGGGACTTATACATTGGCGGCTAACTCTAATAATGATGT
>JAZRPP010000029.1:0-1759 GCA_045649285.1 Candidatus Nanosyncoccus sp.
TGACTTTTCATGCGTTTTCGCGGAAATTGGTATATGCGGGGAGCGATAGTCGGCGAAAATACGGGAAGATTTTGGCTGGGGAGAAGGAGGAGTTTGTGAGAGAAATTGTAATGCAGATGGCGAAAGAAAAGAAGTGGAAGAAGATGATGATGGCTTTTGCTGGAGAAACAGATATGGAGGGGAGGGCGATTCTCGGTGCGGAGGGATTAGATGAGATCACTAAACTGATGACGACTTTTATTAATAGAGCGCAGCAGAGGTATTTGGGTGGGGATTTGACACTCGGGGAGGCGGCGAGAGAATATTTGACGGGTAAGTATGATTATAATTGTATGGATTTAGAGGACGTTGGCGTTGATATACGGTCGGAATTAAGGGAGGTTTTGTTTGTGAAAATTGGGGTGGAGTGCTATCGGCGATACCACCGAGTTTTATTAGACGAAAAAGAGGGGGTATTAAAGGAATATGGTACTGATTTTAATCTGATTGTATCGTGGGCTAGTAAGATTATTTTGAGCGGAGAGGAGCGAATTCGGGATGATCTAGGGCAGGTGAAGTATTTGTTAATAGATGAGTACCAGGATTTTTCGCAGCTGTTTTTAGGAGTGGTGTTTGCTATAAGAAGTGTGGCGTTGGATGCGAAGCTATTTGTGGTGGGGGATGATTGGCAGGCGATTAATAGGTTTGCGGGGTCGGAAGTGGAGTTTTTCCGGAATTTTGAGAAGTATTTTGGTGATAAGGCTGATCAGGGGTGTGTGAAGTGCGGAATTACTACTAATTACAGATGTGACAGGGCAGTGGTGGAGGCGGCGCGGAAGTTCATGCGAAGGTCCATGAAGGAAAAGGGAAATTTCCGGGCTTTTAGTAAAAAAGAAGGAAAAGTTACAGTGGTAAACCCGGATGAAACAGAGGTAGGGTATGCTTTGGTGCCGTATGATTTACGGGTGAGTGCGGAAGATCGGATTTTAAGAGAGGCAGCGGGAAGAATGGGGGGTGTGGCTGTGAATAAGACAATGGTGAAGTATTTAAAAACTGTCATGATGGTGATAAATCAGAATTTGGATGCAGGCGAAATACTGATTTTGCATAGAAATAATGAGACTAATATCGGTGGGGTGAGCCTTGAGGGATTTGGTGAGGGGCTGAAGTGGGGGCTAGATAGGCTTGGCGTGATGAGTCCTCTAGACTTTGATGGGAAAGTAAAACTGATGACAATGCATAAATCTAAGGGGTTGGAAGCAGATGTTGTGATTATTCTAGAGGCGGATGAAGGGGTGATACCGAAGTTACACCCAGATACGATGCTTTTTGGGCTATTTGGTGAGACGAAAGAAGTTGCGCTAGCTGATCAAAAGAGACTATTTTATGTGGCTATGACGCGGGCCAAACACCGACTGTATATTATTTCTCGTGGTGGTGGGTTTATAAAGTATGTTTGCCACAGTGGTCGTGGTCTGGGTCGGATTCTAGGGGGTGATGGTGATGGTGTGAAATATGGGGGAAGATAAATTCTAAGCCGATTTTGAAGATGATAGCTGAGATAATGATGCCGATATAGGGCTCTATATTAATATTCCAGATAAGAGCAATTATTATTGATATTAATACGGCTAAGGAGATAAGAGTGTCGTTGAAGGTTTCGGCCCCGCTGGCTAGGAGAACCTTGGAGTTATGCTTCTTGCCGGTGGCGCGAAGATAGATGGTGAGCGCGAGTTTTGCTAAGAGGCTGACAATTACTACTATAATAGTGGGGGTGTCG
>JAZRPP010000030.1:0-10029 GCA_045649285.1 Candidatus Nanosyncoccus sp.
TGCGGCTGAGCAGCCTTTCATACCGGGCACATTCAGCCATCATTTCATCCAGCAGTCCCGCCGGCGCATCATACACCGTAAGAATGACAACGGTGTTGAAGTAGCTGCCGGTTTTCGACGTTTTCTCGCCGGTCAGCTGCACTGTCAACCCTACTCCCACCACCGGTGCCGACCAAGTGGAATAACTAAGAGATTGCGCGGCCGCCATCGAGACGCCCAGCAGATACTCCGAGTCCGCCGGATTTAATTTAACAGTAGTCTCATAGGTCATCTTACCGTCTTCGCAGCTCACCATTTTGTCAAAATCTGCCGTCTCGCAGTCCGCCGCGCGTTCCATTATGTACTTCACCTTTTCGCCCGCATGCTCTGCGTTAAAATCATTTAGCTCGGAAGTCTTATAGAATTCATAACCATCCACAGAGAGAATTAAATCCCCTGTCTCCATTCCTGCTTTAGCGGCTGGCGAATCCTCTGCTACTGTCGCCACCTCTATTGGTGCCGTCGCCACCCGTGTATCCGCTTCTACAGTAAACTGATTCTCAATAAACTCCGGCATCCCCGCCCAGGCTAGAATCGTAAAAATCACAATCGCCGTCAGCCAGTTCATCGCTACTCCGCCAAACAGTATCTTGGTCTTGGCCCAAAAACTCGCCGCACCAAAAGTCCCTTCGCGCGTATCCGCATCAGACTCACCATCCATCTGGCAGAACCCCCCGATCGGCAGCCAGTTGAGACTAAAAATCAGCCCCTTTTGCTCTTTACCCCATTCCTTCCGCGGCAGCCTCTTCCATTTGCCAGTCTTCGGATCCTTGACCCAGGCTATCGCCCTTGGTGGGAAGCAAATCCCAAACTCCAGCACTCGCACTCCGTTCCGTCTAGCCATGATAAAATGCCCAAACTCATGCAAAGTGACCAAAGTCATCAGCACGATAAGCCCCACAATCACACCTACAAAAATATCCATAAGACTATTATAGCATTATTTGCCAAATCTGCGTTGTCGTTTGTGATAAATCTCAATAATTTCCGGAACGTCCGCCTCAGTCATCTCTGGGAAATATTTTTTTAGAAACAATAGCTCCGCATATGCTCCCCGCCACAGCATAAACCCACTCACTCGCTCTTCGCCGCTTGTCCGCACAATCATATCTACATCCGGTACCTCTGGGTGATATAGGTGCTGCCGGATAGTCTCCGCAGTAATCTCGCCACCTTCCTGCACTATCGCGTTCGCTGCATCGGTAATTTCCTGCTCGCCACCATAATTAAAACAAAAACAAACCGTTGTCCCCGTACAATCCTCGGTAATTTTTTCAGCCTTCTCTATCGCCGCAGCTAAACTCGGCCGCACCCGCTCCCTTGAGCCGAGAATCAGCATTCGGATATTATTCTTAGCCAGTTTCTCGGCGTAGCTCGGCAGCTTAATCTCGGCCAGCTCCATAATATTATCTACTTCGGCTTTTTCCCTACCCCAGTTCTCTGTACTAAACACATAAAAGCTAAGAAAAGGTATCCCTGCCCCCGCTGCCGCCTTGACGATTTTTTCGATAGCCTTGAGGCCTCGCCGGTGCCCTTCTAATTTGGGTAGACCATGAGCCTTAGCCCAGCGCCGATTGCCGTCGGCGATTACCCCTAAATGTTTTAATTTCATTTTTATCCCCGCTATATTTTCATAATTTCATCAGTTTTGATCTTGAACTCTTTTTCTACCTTGTCGGTAAATTCTTTGGTCAGCTCGTCGATGTCTTTTTCGGCGCGTTTCTTAGCGTCTTCGCCCATCTCCTCGGCAATCTTGACTGCCTTCCTAGCATTCTCACGGATATTCCGGACGCCTACCTTGGCTTCTTCTACCTTAGCGGAGGCGTTTTTGACGATTTCCTTGCGCCGTTCCTCTGTTAGAGGTGGCACCGGCACGCGAATCACATGACCATCATCTGTCGGGTTTAGTCCTAGAGCTTGGTCTGCTCGGATAGCATTAGCGATCGCGGCAATATTGGCAGGATCAAAAGGAGTCACTGTGAGTAAAGTCGCATCAGCCACCTTGATATTAGCTGCTTGGTTTAGAGGCATTAGCTGGCCATAGACCTCGACCTTTATCCCCGCTAGCATATCTGGGTGTGCCCGCCCCGTCCGGACTTTTTTCATCTCACTGTTAAACCGCTCGATGACTTTTTCCATTTTTTTCCGGTCTTCTTCTATGTCAAACATAATACTCCTTATTAATTACTTCCATTATAACACATAAAAAATAAATAACCCCCGCGGGTTATTTATTTGTTTTTGGCTTCTGCTTCTGCTTTGGCTTGTTTGCGCTCGGCTTCTTTGGCAAGCTTCTTAGCTTTATTGGCTAGGGCTTCCTTCATGGCCTTAGCCTTTTCGGCGCGAGCCTTGAAGCGATCCACGCGACCCTCGGTATCGATAATCTTTTCCTCACCCGTAAAGAACGGATGTGAAGCCGAAGAAATCTGGATCTTGACTAGTGGATATTCTTTGCCGTCTTTCCACTTGATGGTCTCGGTAGATTTCGCTGTAGACTTAGTCAAAAACGAAAACCCTGCCGCTTCATCGGCAAACACCACCTCAGTATAATCTTTCGGATGTAGTTCTTTTTTACTCATAATTACTTCCATTATACCACAGAATCTCTGAGAAGTAAACCCCTCTATTAAAAAGCCCCCAGATATCTGGGGGCTAGGGGCACATTTGGGGTTACCAAATGCCGCCCCAAGGAAAATTCTAGGGTCACTAGAATATCCTTACGGAGACAAAAAGTTTTGCTAAAATATTAGCGGTTGTAGACATTGCTTTAACAAAAATATCCAGCGATACTCCGACTACATCGTCGTTGTACTAATAACCAAAACTCTCACCTCCATATTAAAGTACCAAACAAAAAATAATAAAAACTCTGTTTCCGAGAACTATTATAGCATATTTTTGAGTTTGAGTTGTAAAAAGTCTGGAAATATAGTAAAATATATAGTGTAAATTAGCCCGGATGGCGGAATTGGTAGACGCTGCGGACTTAAAATCCGCTCCCGAAAGGGGTACGAGTTCAAGTCTCGTTCCGGGTACCAGACTCATAAATGTCTGGGTGTGGCGCAGTTGGTAGCGCGCAGCGTTCGGGACGCTGAGGTCGCTGGTTCAAGTCCAGTCACCCAGACCATTTTTTGTTCCAGTAAAAAAGACCCATATTTTGGGTCTTTTTGGATAAGATGCTCTTAATTAGTTTGCGTCATAAACTATCTTGCCTCCACAAATCGTGTAATAGACTTTGCCAAACAGCTTTCGTCCAATATAGGGCGAATTGCAAGCTTTCGAGGCAAACCGTTCCGGGACGATAACCTCCTCATTTGCGTTGAATATCACGATGTCCGCCGGGGCACCCACCTTGATTACGCCCGCGTCAAACCCATAGAAATTTGCTGGATTACAACTCATCCGCGTAATCAGCTGATCCATTGATAGTTTTCCGGTCTTCACCAAGTTAGTGATGCTAAGAGCGAGCGAAGTTTCGAGTCCAATAATACCGCTAGGGGCACCATGTAGGCCTTTCATTTTTTCCTCCATCGTGTGTGGCGCATGGTCCGTGACGATCATATCGATCACTCCGTCCGCTAGCCCCTGGACGATCGCTTGTCTGTCTCTCTCCGTCCGAATCGGCGGATTAATTTTGGCTAGCACTCCGTATATAACTACGTCGTCCTCTGTCAAAGAAAAATGATTTGGCGTAGCCTCAGCATAAATCTCTCCGCCACTAATCTTGCCTTGCCGGACTATTTCCACTCCTTCCCCAGTCGAAATATGCTGAATACTGATTTTGGCACCAATCTTTAACGCTAGCTGGACATCTCGACCGATCATCGAGGTTTCTGCTAATCTGTCTGCTCCTCCGACCCCCAGCTTTCTCGACGCTTCTCCGTGGTTAAAACCTGGAGATATAATATATGCTGGGTTTTCTTCGTGAAAACTAAGCGGAAGATCGAGCGCTCTCGCCTCTCTCATCGCGTCAAAGACGACTTTTTCATCCAAAATCGGCATGCCGTCGTCAGTGAACCCAACCGCTCCGGCTTCGGCCAGAGCTGCCATGTCGGTCAACTCAAGCCCTCTCATGCCTCTAGTGATATTGGCACAGGATTTGACGTTTATCCCAGTCTGGGCGCCTTTTTCGAGTACATATTTCAGAGTTTCGACGTTGTCGATTGGTGGGTTCGTGTTGCCCATCATCACTACCGTGGTAAAACCTCCAGCTTTTGCTGCGTTTGCACCCGAGATGATATCCTCTTTGTATGTAAAGCCTGGGTCGCGAAAATGCACATGCACATCCACTAGCCCTGGAGCCACCACAAAGCCTCGCCCAGAGAGATCAATCATATCATGTACGCCCTGGGGGATGGTCGGTGCTATAGACTTAATCTTACCCCCTTCAACCAAAATATCCAAGTTGCCATTCTCCCCCTTTGGGTTTACCAGATGTCCACCTCTAATTATTAATCCCATAACATACCTCCTATCTGTGCGGATTTAAAAAGAGCAAATTTTTAATGTACTATTATTACAATAGAAAAAATTATAACACAAAAACGCGAAACCCTCAAACTTCGGCCTGGACATTATCTAAAAAAATGTTATAGTAATCCTAGATCCATTCCTTCAAAAACAAAATACGAGAGCAAGCTCTCGATTTTATTTTTGGCGGAAAGGACAGGATTCGAACCTGCGGAGGTTTCCCTCTCTGGTTTTCAAGACCAGTGCCTTCAACCACTCGGCCACCTTTCCGCCTATTATTATATCATATCTTGTTTGTTTTACAAAGTATGCAAATCTATACTTTAATTATAACACAAACGGAATAAAAAGTCAATATCTACCCCTGTTACTGTGTCAAATTTTGCACCGCCGCCGTCGCTGCGACTGCGCCATCCGCTGCTGCCGTCACTAGCTGCCGCACGGATTTGACTCGGCAATCACCCGCCACATAGACTCCTGGAGCCGAAGTGCAGCAGTCCTCTCCCGCTACAATGTACCCCTGCGGGTTGATTTCTATCAAATCTTTGAAGATCCCCGTCTCTGGCACCTGCCCCACCGCGATAAATACCCCCGAGACATCTAGCAGCCTCTCTTCGTCGGACTTATTTATCACCTTTAGTCCAGAGATTCTTTTCTCGCCGACAAACTCCGCCGGCTGGCTATTTAGGACTAGTTCGATATTATCTTTGGCCTTAATTCTATCAACCAAGATAGCATCCCCACGAAATTCGTCTCGCCGATGCACTAGGTATACCTTTGAGGCGATATCTGCAAGATACAATGCGTCGTTTAAGGCAGTATTACCACCGCCAATTACCGCTACGTCCTTACCTTTATAGAACGCCCCATCGCAGGTAGCACAGTAGCCGATGCCGCGGCCAGTCAGCTCCTCCTCGCGCGGTAGACCTAGCTTTCGCTCCTTGGCCCCTACAGCTATAATAATTGCTTCCGCCGAGTACTTATCCTCGTCTGTTTCTACGATAAAATCCCCCTTAACTCCGCTCACCTTGAGGACTTCTTCACTCTTAAACTCTGCTCCGAGATCCTTAGTCCGGGAGTATATTTTTTCTGCTAATTCCGCGCCAGAGATAGCCTTCTCTCCTGGCCAGTTTTCGATTTTGTAAGTCTGGGTGATTTGCCCACCGTTTACGCCTGCCTCAACAATCAAGACGCTTTTGTTTGCTCGCCGCGCGTAGATGCTGGCTGTCATCCCTGCAATCCCCCCACCTATAACTATAATGTCGTATTTTTTCATACTCCTATTATACCTTATTTATCACTGGAATCACAATCGGCGTGTGCCCCGTCGCGTCAAAGAGAATCCGCGTCACATCTTCCTTAATCTCATCCTTGAGCACGCGCATCTCTGGGTCGGTAGCGATTGACTTGTCTGTCTTTTGCCGTACATAATGGCGGATTTTGCCAATCAATTCTTCCGAATTATCTAGATAAATAAACGCTCTCGAGACGATATCTGGAGTCTTCATCAGATGCCCAGTTTTTTTATTGATCGTCAGGACGATTACGAAAATCCCTTCGCGCGAGATATGAATTCGGTCTTTTACTACCGCTTCGTGGACTTGTTTATCCGCATCATCAAATAGTTTATTCCCCACGCTAATTCGGCCGGCTTTGCGGATTTTCTTCTCTGGCGTCAATTCGATAATATCACCATCATCCGAGACTAAAATATTATCTTTCGGGATACCTACTACATTCTCTGCCATCTCTGCATTATGTTCTAGCATAAAGAATTCACCGTGGTATGGCACATAGTTTTTAGGGTTCAAGCGCGTCACGAATTCTACGTGGTCTTCGTAGTATGCATGCCCGGATAGATGGAGTGGCCCGATATTGGTCAGATGGGTCTTGCCGTTTTGGATCACCTGTGCACCTTCGCGCAGTAGCCCATCCACTGTATTTACCACGTGTGGCTCGTTGCCTGGAATCGGGTTAGACGAAAACACTATCGTATCAGTCGGCTTGATCTTGATGTATTTATGCGCCCCAGAGACCATCCGGTTGAGCACCGCATTTAGCTCCCCCTGCGAGCCAGTACAGACAATACAAATTTTATCATCTGGCAACTTCAAGATATCTTCCATCTTCATAATGGTGTCTTTTGGTACTTTAATCGTCCGCGAGCGCAGCGCGATTTCCACGTTATTAATCATCGAGAAGCCCGAGAAAGCCACCTTGCGCCCTCGTTTGGCCGCTTCCTTTAGGATCAACTCAATCCGCGAAATCTGCGACGAGAAGCACGAGATAATCACCCGCCCATCTACGTAATGATCCAAAACTTCACCAAAGCTATTACCGATATCGTACTCCGAATGCGGGTGGTGCCCCGGAGAGTCAATGTTAGTCGACTCGTTTAGCATCAAATCTATGCCTTCTTTAGCCACGATTTCGTCGATTCGCTCGTAATCAGCCTGGATACCCATTGGATTTTTCTCGGCTCGCCAGTCTCCAGAGAAGTAGACCACACCGTTTGGTGTCCGCACTACGATCGCCGCATTGCCTGGGATCGAGTGCAAAGTATGGATAAACTCCACCGAAAAATGCTCGCTAACCTGGATTTTTTCGTGTTTAAACGGATCTACTTTGATGTAGTTCATATCTGGTTCGTCGTCCAGCTCGGACATTTGCCGCTTAATCATCTCAATGGTGAAATCTGTCGCGTAGATCGGCGTGGTGGGATTAAACTTGGGTAGCAGATGCTGACATGCCCCGATATGGTCTAGGTGGGCATGAGTAAAACAAATCGCCTTGACATGATCTTTATTATCCTCAAGATATTTGATATCTGGAATCATATAGTTTACCCCAGGGTAATCATCCCCGGCAAACAGTACCCCCATATCTATCACCACCATCTCGGATTTATACTCGACGATGGTCATATTTTTACCGATCCCAAACTCCCCCACGCCCCCAATCGGGATAATCCGCACCGACTCCGGGTCAGTCCGCATCTTCTTGAGCTTGGCATTAGTAATCTGCTCGCCCCCGTAGCCATTATAGCGGGATTTATTTACTGGTATCCCGATAATATGCTGGGTAGCCTGCATATTTACATCTTGGCTTAGCATCCTCTGATGATGTACCATTTCGCCCTTGCGGGTAGAGACAGAGAGATTGACCTTTCTCTGTTCTGCCTTGGATTGAGCCTTGGTTTTGGTGGCTTTTTCGGCTTTTTTCGGAGCCTTTTTGCTTTTTGCGGCCGTTTTTGCCCCTTTAGAGGCGTTTTTACTGCGAACTGCCTTGCTACCCACCTTTTTGGCATCTTTGCCTCCAGGGGCAAAATTTGAATTAAAATTCCGCCCCTGCTCTGCCTCGAAGTGGGCTTTTATATCTGTTGCCTGCTCTTTAGCTGCTGTCCTCTCGGCAAACTGCTTTTTGATGCTAGGTAATCTTTCGGCCCGCGATTTTAAGAGCCGGGCCCGACGCTCTTCCTCGTTTATATTCATATGTTCCTTTTTATTACAAGTAAAATGTGTTACCTCTATTATAGCAAAAAGCTTGCATTTTTTCAAGTCCTTTGCTATAATTAAGTTATACAGATTTAGCCGACCCATCAGGGCCGGCCGTTTTAATGTAAAAAGGAGTAAAATGGAGAATCTAGATTTAAAGCAGATGTCTACCATGGTAGATATTATTGCCGAAGAAAAAGGTTTGCCGCGTGACGTTGTTTTGAACGTCATTGAGCAAGCCATTGCTGCCGCTTGGCGCAAGGACAACGGCGACCGCGACATGAATGTCCGCGCTATCCTCAATACCAAATCTGGCGAAGCCGAGGTTTTTGTTTCGCGCACCGTCATCGAGGATGGTCTCGCCTATAATCCTTCTACGGAGATTCCGCTAGAAGAGGCTAAAAAAATCAACAAAGACGCTACAGTCGGTGAGACCGTAGAAGAATCACATAAAGTTACGGCCTTTGGTCGCGTAGCCGCCCAGACCGCTAAACAAGTAGTGATTCAGCGTCTCCGCGAGGCTGAGAATGAGGCTGTGCTTAATGCCTTTGAGGATAAAGTCGGCACTATCGTCACAGGGACTATCGCTCGGGTCGAGCCGCGCATCGTCCGGGTGGATCTAGGCCGGGCTAGCGGTATCATGCCACGCTCTGAGCAGATCGAAGGCGAATATTACACCGTCGGTGCTCAGATTAAGGTCTATATTAAGAATATCGAACGGGGAGACCGCGGCGCTCAGCTAATCTTGTCACGTGGTAGTGCTGAGTTTATTCGTTGCCTCTTTGAACAGGAAGTGCCAGAGCTAGAAAGCGGCGCCGTCGAGATCCGCGGAATTGCTCGCGAGGCTGGTCGCCGGACCAAGATCGCCGTTATGTCCACCATTCCTGGTGTAGACCCAGTCGGTACCTTTGTGGGCAGTCGTGGTGTTCGTGTTCAGGCCGTGATGAATGAAATCGGCGACCGCGAAAAGATCGACATCGTCACTTGGAGTGACAACGCTTCGGAATACATCCGTGAAGCTCTTTCTCCGGCCGAGATCAACGAGGTTAAGATAGATGGCAAAAAGGCCAAAGTCCTCGTTTCCGAGGAAATGCAATCAATCGCTATCGGTAAACAAGGTCAAAATGTCCGCCTAGCCAGCAAACTCACCGGCTATGAAATCGACATCGAGATCGCCACTAAGACCCCAAAGAAGAAAAAGAAGAACGTCGAGGACTCGTTGCTTTCCGCTCTCGAGGAATCTGAGGAAGATGACCTAGTAGAAGAAGCAAATGAAGTAGCTAACGAAGAATAAAATAAAATAAATTCCCAGCAACGCTGGGGATTTTTAATAATCAAAAAATGAGTTGGGATTGACTTCCAACTCATTTTTTATAATGTAGTTCTTTTGCTGGCCTTTTCTTTCAAGAAAAGGCCAAGCCTTAATTTGGCACCTTCCTAGTTTCCCGCTGTTGCAGTATAATCGGCGCTACCGGGCTTGACTTCTGTGTTCGGAATGGGAACAGGTATTTCCCCGGCGCTATGGGCACCAAACTGACTCCCCGCGGTCTATTGATGTCCATCAGGTGCAAAGATTTTAAAAACTTCCCTGTGTTTGATAGCTCAAGCACAGATTGCTAGTTAAGTCAGTTTCTAGGTTTACGGAGCGACACGTCGTTCCTTAAACCTAGAACATAAAAAGGCGATGGACCTATTAGTACTTCTCAGCTCCACACGTTGCCGTGCTTCCACTTAAAGCCTATCAACCTGGTCTTCTTCCAGGAGTCTCCTAGGGAATCCTTATCTTGGAGTGGGCTTCGCGCTTAATATGCTTTCAGCGCTTATCTCTTCCGAACATAGCTACCGGGCAATGCAGCAGGTGGCCACAACCCGTACACTAGAGGTTCGTCCATCTCGGTCCTCTCGTACTAGAGACAGCTCTCCTCAAGATTCCTAACGATCATGCCGGATATAAACCGAACTGTCTCACGACGTTCTGAACCCAGCTCGCGTACCACTTTAACCGGCGAACAGCCGGACCCTTGGA
>JAZRPP010000031.1:0-1271 GCA_045649285.1 Candidatus Nanosyncoccus sp.
CATTCCGAGCCTGCGCAGCAGGCGTGGGGATCTGTGGCTATGGTTACGGGTCGCCGCGTTGGGTCTTTGCCCGGGTCGCAATGGCGTGGTGTATTTTCGCGTATGAAAGGATATTATATGGAAAGAGAAAATAAAACAAAAAGAAAAAGAGAAAAATGTTCTGACTGTTATTACAACGGAAATTGTATTATTCCTCTAAGCAAATGCAAATATATACAAAAAAAGAAAAAAGATATCTTGTAAAAAAGATATCTTAATTTTTTAACTGGTGGCTAGAGCCGGAATCGAACCAGCGACACACGGATTTTCAATCCGTTGCTCTACCAACTGAGCTATCCAGCCAATTAAAATGGCGGTCCCAACGGGACTCGAACCCGCGATCTCCAGTGTGACAGACTGACATGTTAACCAACTACACCATAGGACCTTTTAATGGTGGCGGGAGAAGGACTTGAACCAACGACCTCCGGGTTATGAGCCCGGCGAGCTACCAACTGCTCCATCCCGCTAAAAAAAATGGCGGAGAAAGAGGGATTCGAACCCCCGCGGCTGTTACACCCTGCTGGTTTTCAAGACCAGTCCCTTCAACCGGACTTGGGTATTTCTCCGTATTTTTTATATGAATAAATGGTGGACCTTCTAGGACTCGAACCTAGGACCGACCGGTTATGAGCCGGGAGCTCTCACCAACTGAGCTAAAGGTCCCAAACTAAAGTATTAGAATGGTAGCGGTGGAGGGACTTGGACCCCCGACCTTCCCGGTATGAACCGGACCCTATAGCCAACTAAGCTACACCGCCATCTATATTTTGTAAAATGGTGGATCCAAAGGGGCTCGAACCCTCGACCCCCTGCGTGCAAGGCAGGTGCTCTCCCAGCTGAGCTATAGACCCACTGTGTTATAAAAATTGGTGCCTAAGGCCGGAATCGAACCGGCACGGTATTGCTACCACAGGATTTTAAGTCCTGCGCGTCTACCTATTCCGCCACTCAGGCATATAAATGGTGTCTCCGAGGCGATTCGAACGCCCGACCCACTGATTAAAAGTCAGTTGCTCTACCGACTGAGCTACGGAGTCAATAAAAGAATGGTGCCGACTATAGGAATTGAACCCACAACCTACTGATTACAAGTCAGTTGCTCTACCAATTGAGCTAAGTCGGCACATGGTGGAGGATGACGGGATCGAACCGCCGACCCTCTGCTTGTAAGGCAGATGCTCTCCCAGCTGAGCTAATCCTCCATTGTACAATTATAAATCATTTCACCA
>JAZRPP010000032.1:0-13276 GCA_045649285.1 Candidatus Nanosyncoccus sp.
AGAACTATTGAAGCTCATGCTGTACGCATTCGTACTAGACGTATACGCCGAGCTAGACCAGTAGAACCCGTAGCTACCCTCGTAGCTCAGGCTACCACTGCTGTAGCCGCCACCCATAATAAACGAAAGAGGGTTAGAGCGCACCTTTACAGAGCCTGCAGCATCAGCGGTTACAGAATAATTAGTTGTTAAGAGATTGTAGAAGGAGTATAGATTTCCATTGGTGTTAGTCTTGTTACTGGTACCACCAGTAGGTAGCCCCCAACCCTTCGGGCAGATAGAGTCCCGTGCATCATTCGTATTCGTTGCGTCTGTCGAAGCCATATCCGCTGTCCCAGACCCTGCTGTAGCCGCGTACCAGTTGTAGAGGATACCTATATGGTTTGTCTGGTCGCCAGTGTCTGTGGTGTTGCAAGTCTGGCCAGAGCCGGAAGTTGTGCCGCTACACCATTTGTTGCCACGAGTGTAGGATGTAGGATTGGTGGAGTTAGCCGGAACGGATGAAGAAGTAGAGGTATTTGGAGTCCAGGATGTTTTGGAGTTAAGGTCTGTATTGGCGTTAGTTAGAGTCGTGCTGGTAGAGAGTGAGAGGTTGAGGTTCTGCGCCATCCAGCAGTTGCCGTCTGCGTACTTACGTACTACGTAGCTACCGCCACGAGTATCTGTCAACGTAGTCGAAGGCACATAAGTGTTATCGCCGCTATGTGAGCCATCTGTGTCTAGTCTAGTGGCCGATGCGAGAGGCGTAGTAGTGGCTTCACAGATTTCACTCGTCATTTCTTGCATTGTGGAGATAGCAAAGAAATCATTCTGTTCCCCCCACTGTGCATGGAGTACAATGTTCTCTGTAGGCGAGTAACTATCGCCAGCGTCGCCTACTTTTGTCCCGCCGGTAGCTGCAGTGTACCAACCTAGGAATTTGTAACCAGATTGCGTCGGTGTAGGTAGGGTGGTGCTGGTGCCGAGAGCTACTACTTCACTAGATGGAGATACTGTGCCGCCATTCGCATTATAAGTAATCGTATTACCATTAGCCGTAGATGGGTGCACCATAATGTATTTTACCTGCCCAGTATAAGTCGCCGTCATTTGGTTAGGCGTAGTATAGACCGCATAGGTAGTAGTTACCGAAGATCCAGCAGTAGAATCCGTCACTCCGTCATAGCTCCCTACTTTTGTATAATCATCTGGCACCGCATGATAGTTGTCAAAATTACCAGAAATAGTAGGCGCAGTAGGGCCAGTGACAGAGTTCACCTTCATCGCCCAGTTAGAGGTCCCGCTAGTCGCCGTACCCGTCGGGATATCATAGCTAGACCCCGCGCTAGAAGCCAAAACGGTCTTACCCGCAGTATTATCAGTATAGCCAATAGCATAGAGAGAGTAGCCATTTATATCATTACAGACCGCTTTAATCGTAGTCTGCCCGATGCCTTCCGTATAGATACCTGGCGCCACTGTAGCTTCATGCGGTGTATCCACCGTCCCGTACAAAGTACAAGAAGTAGCCAAGTTAATATTTAGCGCATCCGACGCCGATTCTTCAGCGTACGTCGCCGGCACAGCCAGAGTCGCCCCCGCTATCGCCGCCACTATCACCCCTCCACCTGCAGCTATTTCCATTTTATTTAAGTGTCTCTTGCACCTCATTTATGACCTCTCTTTGCTTAAAAAATTATTTAGCTTATGCTCTTCATTATAAGCCATTTTTTTAGCAAAAGCAAGATTTTATTTTTTTGACTTTTGATCACACATGTGATAATATAAAAATATCGGAGCGAAAGCTCCAACGTCGGGGATACCACTTCGGTGCTATCCTCATGAGGACCCGCCAGAAATGGCGGGTGGCTCGATTCTAGAAGATGTTTCTCGAGGAGCTTGAGAAACATAGTCTCGAATATTGTTAATATTTGCTAATTTATAGTTTTTACGACCAAGTTCACGACTAAGGTGTTTTAGTCTGACAGATAGACAATTATTCACTTCGGTCATCGGCGTAGCCAAAACAGTCACACACGAATTAGGGCTTAGACGAAGCGCCGACTTGATAGCCTCCGCATAGTCCCCGTCACAAGATAAAATAACAATATTAACTGGTTCTTCTGCTTTCGCAATACATTCCAACATATCAGAAGCCAAATAAACATCAACATTAGATTTGAGTTTTACATTTTCAGAAAGAATCTTTACTTTATTCGGAAACTTGCAGTTTTCACACTCAAAAGTTTCAAATTTGGCCGGTTCAACATAACCCTTTCTGCTCAAAGAACAAACTATATAACCAATTCTATCATTTAGAAAGCGGAAGTGCCGCAATTTCTTTTTATCACGAGACGAGACACCCTCATAATAGCGAATCTCCTGTACATTTGGGTACTTCTTTCTAAGATAAATGTATAATTTAATAAAATCAAGATTAAACCCACAACTCCAAAGACAGGCATGGCGAATATTACTAACATCAATATAGATATAGGTCTTCGCTTTCAGTAAACTCATACTGCCTCTATTATATCATTTTTCCAGCCAGCTTCGCCCACTTTTCTAGGCTCACATCCCCCGGCCGGGCGTTTTCATCGATTTCACATTCCATCAAAATTTCTTTCAACCTCTCTTTGGAGCAAATCCCCGCCAGATTATGTATCAATTTTTTCCGCGGCATCTTAAATCCTATTCGGATCAGTTTCATTACATCATCACCCACTATTGCTTCATGTGGCTCCAGGACAATTACCTGCGAGTCCACCTTCGGCGCCGGCACAAATTCTTCTCTTCCCACCACCGGCCCGAGGCTCGGCTCCGCCAAGTTTTTTACAAATAGCGACAACGTAGTTTCCTTTTTACCACAAATCCGCTCCGCCACTTCTTTTTGCACTAGCAGTACCACCCGCTCCGCTCTCGGCTCCGCCGTCAGCACCTTCTCTATAATCGGGCTAGTAATATAATACGGTATATTCCCGCAAACTACATATTTTTCACGTATCCGCGAGAAATCAAAATCCAAAATACTCTCATTTATCACTTCCAGATTCTTCCCCGGGAAAGATCCTGGCAAATTCTTTGCCAACCCCTCGTCCACCTCTACCGCGATTACCTTCTCAAACCTCCGAAGCAGCGAGGTAGTAAGATACCCGAGCCCCGGACCAATTTCGAGACACACCTCCGCACCCCCTGCCGCTAATTCTGCTATTTCCTCCAATACGGCCCGGTTGGTCAGCCAATTCTGCCCTAATTCCTTTTTGTTCTTCACAGTCTAAATCCCGTTTCTATCTGACCAATCCGTCGCTAGATCAAACTGCTCCGGATTATACGCCGCAAATCCCCCAGTATCGTATACTTTCCCAGGCCCGAGCGATGTCTCGACGACACTACACCGCGGATACCGCGAAAGATTCGCCGCCACCAGCACGTAGCCCGCCGCATCTACCTTTGCTCCGTCTTCTCGCACTGTATAGACTCCACCATTACCGCAATTCCGCGCCACCTGCCCCATCGGTAGATCATAATATGTCTCTTTCCTTAGCACCGTACCACCGTTCGCATTAGCTGTGTACATATTTGTCCCCTTGCCCGCCGTCAGCGGATTCTGCTCAATTGCGCTCGCCCCCTCTGCTACGATCCGCTTCACCGGCTCCCGCACTACTTCTTCGCTCACATACTCGCGCGAGACTTCTACATTGTCCACATATTGCACATTATAATAAATCCGCTTCGTCCCCACCTCACCCAGCTGCCGCACTTCGCTCGTCCCCGGCGCCAAGTTATAATCTTTTACTGTCTCCGTCTCAAAGGCAATCTCTTCCTCTACTGTCAGCGTCCGCCCACCATTCCGCGTAATCTCGTAAATATTTGCCGAGCCGTTTTCTAGGAAGCTATCATTCTCTACCATCTTTATCTCGTCTCCATCGTAGACCGTGATCCCCGCCTCCTGCATAATCGTCTTGGCGTCATAGCTCGCCGTCATCAAATATTTTTCCATCGCTCCATCCCGCACCACTACCGGCCGCGCTCTATATATATTAATAAAGAAATTATCCGCATCAATCGCCGTCTCTATTCCTGGGTCTACAATATCGCCAGTATTTATAGTGATCTCCGCCCGCTCCAGCGCCTCTTTTACCGTCGCCGCTTCGGTTTTTACTATCAACTTCTCCCCGTCATCATAAAAAGTCACGTATTTCGCCCCCGCTGTCTCAAAGGCAGTCGTCCCATCCCCCTCCGCAAAAGTCGAAAGCAAATTTAACTTCAAAAAGCACCCTAGCCCCAAAAGTAGCGCGACTGCCATCATCACGCCTATCGCCTTATCGAATCTCCGATTTAGCTTCATAACCATTATTATACCACACTAAACCAAAAATCTGCCAAAATGGCAGATTTTTTAATCTCTAGGTGGAAATCTAGCCAAAACAACTCTACACTCTCCACCCTATTTGACGATAGCACCTTCCTATTTTGTTAGCCTAATCCCCAGACCTACCTCCTTGATCTTCGCCCCCCGATTTTCTAACCTCCGGCTCAGGTTGCTCTCAACCCAACCCGAACCTACTCTCATTTTAACATAGCCATTTTGCTTGTCAATATTGTTTTTTTAGATTTTTTATGTTCTAATATCATTTGACAAAATCAAAATATTTATGATAATATATCTATATGAACTGGAGGAAATGGTGCGATGAATTTGTGTTAGCTGGCAAAGGCATTTTGCTAGCCACCAGAGAAAAACATTTTTGGTACGGCTTCGTGCCGAGCTTTCTATTCTTCGGATTATTAATGAACCTTCTCTCTGGCGGCACCGCCAAATTCGAGATGATCGGCATCCTCGGCTTCCCCGGCGGCCTGCAAATCATCTGGGAGAGTTTCATTGCTATCTTTGGTGTCGGCGAGCCCTTCCTCGACTGGCTCCCGATCTTCACCATTTCTATTTTACAAGGCATCCTCATCGGTATCATCGTCCTCCTCTGGCACAAAAAACCCCCAGTCAAATCCAAATCCAAAAGTACCACATCCATCCCTAAAAAACCGAACAAACCAGCAAAAACCGAACAAACCAGCAATGCCGAAAATCTCGGCAGCGCCGGCCTCATTACCGGCCTCATCGCCCTCGGCGCTGGCTGCCCTACTTGCGGAGTTACGCTTCTCACCCCACTCCTTGGCGCCATTTTCTCTACCGGCGGCCTTGCCATCGCCGGCACCATTTCCAGTATCGTCACCGCCCTCGCCGTTATCATCGCCATTTTGTCTTTAAAACGCCTCGGCGAGGAAGTTTATGTTATAATCATAAATGAAAAATATCTAGAGAGGAAAAAGAAAACTCATGAATAAAATCGTCAAAAACTGCCTTGTCGGCGCTGGAATTATCATCGTATTTGCCCTTATTATTGCTGGCATTGTCACTAGTACCACTGCCAAGCCCCCAGTCGCCAAAGAAGAAGCCTGGGATACCAGGATGACCATGGGTAGTCCAGACGCCGAGAATCATTTTATCGTCTATTCCGACCTCGTCTGTCCCTACTGTATCGCCTTCGAAAACGCCATCGTCGAAAACGAAGAGGATTTCCAAAACTATCTCAAAGAAAAAGATATCTATCTCGAAATCCGCCTCGCCGATTTTCTCTACGAATACGGCGAAGCCCGCGCGGTCAACTCCCGCTACTCCGCCGAGGCCGCCTACTGCGCCCGAGACGAGGGCAAATTCTGGGATTTCTACAATCTCGCCGTCACCAAAGTCTGGCAAGATTTCTTCAAAGCAAATGGCAAATCCGGCGTCTCCAATATGTCTAGCCTGAAGTCTGATTACTGGATCAATATCGGCAAATCCGTCGGCCTCGGCAGTAAATTCGAAAAGTGTGTACAAAACGAAGAAAAACTCTCCGAAATCAAAGAAACCTCCGCCCGCATGGCAGACGAAATCCACGGCATGCCCTATTTCAAATTTAACTCCTTTACCTTCGACGGCTACTCCATGGATTGGGGATATGATTATGTGATTAACTTAATGGAGCAAGGTCTAGAGAAATAATTTCTCATCCTTAATTTTGTCCGGCAAATATTTTTTATCTAAGTGGAATCCCGCCTCCCATTTTTGCCCCTTACCATATCCGAGATCCTTCATTAGTTTGGTCGGTGCATTGCGCAGCCACGTCGGCACTGGTTCATTCATCGTCTCTCGCGCCAACCCGAGAGCCTTATACCACGCATCTGTCGTCCGCCGACTCTTCTTGGATAGAGAGAGCGCCACCGCCGTATGCGCCAACATCAGCCCAGACTCTGGCATCCCCACTCGCTCCACCGCCTGAAAACACGCCGTAGCTAGAGACAAAGCCCCGTTCCCCGCAAGCCCAATATCTTCACTCGCAAAAATTACCATCCGCCGCGCGATAAACTTCGGATCCTCTCCTGCCTCCACCATCCGCGCCAAGTAATATAGTGCCGCATCCACATCTGACCCTCGCATCGACTTAATAAATGCCGAGATTGTGTCATAATGCTTATCCCCCTTTTTGTCATACCCTGGCATTTTTCTCCCCGCCGCCTGCTTTACCACCTCCGCATCCACTTTATCTGCCAGCGACAATGCTAGCTCCAGATCCCCCAACGCCGACCTAGCATCTCCCCCAGAGAGCTCCGCCAGATAATCTACGGCATCTTTTGTTACTTTTTTCTCAGCTTTTTCTTCTTTTATTGCCCGTTTTAGGACTTTTAAAATCTCGCTCTTTGCTAGCGGCTGTACCACCACTACTCGCGACCGGCTAAGTAGCGGCGAAATCACCTCAAACGACGGATTTTCCGTGGTCGCCCCAATCAGCGTAATCAGTCCAGACTCCACGTGTGGCAAGAAAGCATCCTGCTGCGCTTTATTAAACCGATGGATTTCATCTACAAACAGCACCGTCCGAATTTTGAGATTCCAATTCGTCTTGGCCCGCGCCACCACCGCCTCCACATCTTTTTTGCTCGCCGTCACCGCCGAAATCTCCACAAAATCCGCCTCAAATTCTTTTGCCAAAATCCGCGCCAATGTCGTCTTGCCCGTCCCCGGCGGTCCCCAAAAAATCAAATTCACCGGCTCCTTTTTCTCGGCGATTTCCGTCAAAATCTTTCCCTCCCCAATTATTTCCTCTTGCCCGAGCACTTCAGATAGTTTCTCCGGCCTCATCCTCTCCGCTAGCGGCACTCTGTTCATAGAATTATTATATCAGATATCTTGCAAAACTTTTTGTTTAGGTTAGTAAGACTTGGCCTAGCGGCCCGGAGCGCTAACCTAAACGAAAAGTTTGCAAGATATTCCATTGCTTTTATTAAATTTATGTTACAATAAAAGTAGTAACATAAGGAGTTATATATGTACAACTATTATTCAACCCCATCATACCCTACCACGTATGATTACGATTCGCTAGAAGCCGCGAATTCCCTCGGTAGCGGTGCTTTGATTTGGGTAGCTATCGCCGCTATCCTCGCTGTCATCGGCGGAATTTTGATTTATTTTCTTTTCGTCAAAAACAAAAACACCCCTAAAGGCAAATTCTTAAAATGGCTCAAAGATTTCCTTAGCTTCAAAATCTTCTGGCTTGAGCCCATTCTTAAGGTAGTTTACTACATTGCCACGATCTTTATTATTCTTTTCTCGTTCACTTTCCTTTCGCTCGGCGGAGCTGGCATCCTTGTCTTCTTTATCTGCCTCATCGGCGGCCCAGTCCTAGTCCGCCTCTGCTATGAAATGACCATGATGTTCATCATGATCTGGCGCAACACTCGCGACATCGCCGAGAACACCACAAAAGGTAGTAAGAAATAAGAGAATCGACTGGTATTATATCATATTTTATGATATAATACCTCCATGGCGCTGTAGCTCAGTTGGTAGAGCAGAGGCCTGAAGAGCCTTGTGTCACTGGTTCAAGTCCAGTCGGCGCCACCAGATTATATATAAATCGGCATTTTCGCCGATTTTTTAGAGGTAAATTTCTGTTAAGTACCTTGCGAATTCTAGGGTGCTATTTTGCACCAATTTTGTGCGAAAAATGTGTCAAAAACTGCCACTTCACCCCTACAAAAATGCCTGTTAATACCCTAACCAATCAGACTATAATATTAGCTATTAAAAAACCAGGCGAAAAGCACCTGGTTTTTAGGTTTTATGTTGCATGAGTGATAATATCTTTACAACAGTAAACCTGATCAAGGAGTTCGTTGTTGCCATTTACTTCTTTGTCGAGGGATTGATATTTGCTCTTGATGCGATTCTCCTCTTCCTCCGAATAAACTTCCTCTTCTATAGCAATTTTTGATCTCCCTTGTTCCTGAAAATATCCAAAGATACATAGTGCGGCCCATGAGCCACTTTCTGGATTTGTCAGATCCGGCGTAACGTACATGAGCGGAGATTGTCCGGGATCGTTCGACATCTTGTAAAATGCGATGCCACGTTTTCCGTTTCGGCCATTTTCCGCAAAAGCCCCAGCAATGTATCGAATTCGATTGACTTCCGACATATTGCTACAATAAAGCTCGTCGCAAAAACCGATAAACTCATCTTTTTCATTTACGATGATTTTACCAGAAAATGACGGGTCAGGCTCCGACCACTTTCCGAATTGCATAAAATTTCCAGAGATTCTAAAAATACGACTCACATTTACCACCTCCTTCAGAGTGAGTATACTTTCTATATTATATCACGATTTCTATAATCTGTTAATACCTGGACAATTCGCCCCCACCAGGTTGTGAATAAAAATCTCAAATTTATTTGAGATTTTTTGAGCAACCGCAGGTGAGCCTAGCGTGCTTTAGCACGCGTCCTCACCAAGGAACAAAATAGACGCTTTAGCGTCTTATTTTTGTTCCTTGGTCAATCATGGTGAGGTCCGAACCCGAAGGGTTCGTCTCGCAAGAAGACGAGCGAGAAAGAAAAACGAGTTTTTCTTTCTCCGAGTCGCCGCCGCGAGAGAAGGCTTTGCGAAGCAAAGCCTGACGCCCCAAACCATCTACATTTTTATTGTATTACTATGTCAATGATATTGGCGTTTTTTCATGCCCGCTAGCTAGTAAGCCCCCGTTTTACACAATAGACCAGCAAAGCCACGGCGATTATAGCAAACGACACGATCCCTGCGGATGCACCACCATTTTGTACTAGGTTAGCGCCATTGCCTTCGCCTGACTCTGGAGCATTAGGAGTAACAGGCTCTAGAGCCTCGTTCTCTTCTTGTTCTTCCGGATTGTCTTCTGGCTCTACCATCTGGCTAGACCTAAAGGCGACGCGTTTTTCCTCCGTTTGTGCGTAACCCATAGCATAGATACGCCCTTTATATCCTATTGTAATCAAGTTGGAGAGAAGAGAATCGCTGAGCCTGCGCTCATATGGGATAAACTTGCCGTCCTCAAGAATAAAGGTGTCCGTGCCAGCAGTGAAGTTAGCTGGCCCCACTAATACTAGTTTGTCGCCTACTTCTGCTAGATTCATTGCGAATTGCAAAGCTACCATCTTAGCGCGATTACTAAATAGGTCATCGCCTGCCAATGCGCTGAATGCTTCGGTTAGGGTTTCTACGCTCCCATCTGGTTTTACTAACTGCAATATTGGTAGAGAGGTTCCATTGGTATCCGTATAGCCTAAAACATATAGACCATCTTTGGTCGCTTGTGCAATCTCCCCATAAACTGGCACATTCAGCGTTGCGAATGGCTCTGCGGCGCCACTTTCGTGATCGTAGGTGTATAACTTGTCGTTTGGCCCAGGTTGGGTTTCATCCATAGCATAAGTAATAATCAGCTGCCCATTAAGGTTTTCTAGTGCAAGTGGGGTTACGCCTGATAAGCCAAGCCTATTCATATCTAGTTCTTCCCAGCTATTAGTTGCAATATCATAGACATATCCCTTCGCCGTCACCCCATCTGTACCAAGCACATATATTTTCCCATTTACCTCTGCACCTTTAGCTGTATAAAAGTCTGCTGGGATGCTTGCCATTTTTTGCCAACTGTCTGTCGCGAAATCATACCGATATAGATTGCTCATTTTTGTTACCAAGCCTAAGGAAGTGCCGGCCATTAGATACATATAATCATTATATTTCACCGCAAAACCATTGAGGCCGTTATTATTGAAGGAGGATACATCATCGCTTTCTTCAAAATCTGGCACAAGAGCGTGGATATTTTCATACACTTTATCTGATAGGCCAGCATAAATCATTCGCTTAGTACTTTGGCCACCTTTTTCCGCTGGAGCAGTTACAGTGACATAGAATAGCCCATTTAGCGCTCCGTCGGCAAAGTCAATAACGATCCGATTACTTATTATCGTCGAGTTCATCGTGACATCAATTTCAGTGCCGTTTTCGTACGAGCTGGCTTCAGTCAAGGTAATTTTGCTGCCCGATGTAAAGTTTTCACCATTTAGGACGATCTGATTACCGTTTACGCTGGCATCTGTAATTACTGGTGCGTAAGCCGTACTATTAACGGATAAATCAATTATACCACCGGTCTTAGATGGGAGCTCTGTTAGAGAAATCTTGCGAACATGCGAAAGTAGCATTGTTTTGGCCTCGTCTGCAGTTGGCGTAGATGCAGTGTTACCTAACAAAACCGCTAAGGCGCCCAAAGCACTTGGCGTAGCCATAGAAGTACCGCTCATAGACTGATAGCTTACCATATTAGTTTTATCACCAATACCGAAACCATCTAGATAGAAGGTGGAATCCGATTCTACTTGAGAGATTATAATCATTTGCATTGTAAAATCTGCGTAGTCCGTATCATCTGGTAAGTTATAATCACAATATCCTAAGCCACTGCCAGCAGACGTCTCATCACAATTCAGCGCCGTAGCCTCACTCATCTCGCCGCCTGTAGTTTTGACCATGATGTTATATTTGGTCTGATTCGCATTCATCGTGATGGAGTAATTTTGCTCTGTCGACAAATAGAGACCTAACATTTTTGAGCCAGTCCCGTTTACTTCTTGGCTCAAATCGCCTAAGTTTATCGTGGCAAAATAGCGGTATAACGGGCCTGACGCGCTATAGCTACCTGGCGTAAACTCTAACGCCATAGAGTGGCTACCTGTACTTACCTTTTTATCACTGAGGGTTGGCGTGATATTTACCGTGGTACTGTCTACTAGTGTTTGCTGAACGGAAACATTGGCAAGGTCCGCATCATCCTCGAAGCTATTGAGATATTCCGAATCTGTTAAAGAATCAAACGGTTCTTGTGTGGATCCGGTTGGTACAGTAGACATAATATCACTACCGGGAGCATACACATCCACTATGGTGTCACTGTAGTTACTGAAATCAGAACGCTTACCTTCTTTGGTGCTAGAACCAATCACAAGTACGTATGGACTTTCATAAATCGTACCGGAAGGCAACTTAAAATTGAAGTCTAGATTTTTACCATCGTTACCGGCTGCGAAAAGACTGACTGCCCCAAGCTCGCCGACCTCATTTACGATGGCTTTCATCGCTAGAGAACCCTGTGCGCCAGACCAAGAATTGTTGATAGCCTGAATCTTAATACCCATTTCCATCATTTTCTTAATTTGAGCGTAACCCTTGATGGATGCTACCACATCTATTTTGCCGTCTGTATTGCCATTGCGGACGTCTATTATTTTGACGTTAGATGCCACCCCGCTAACACCGTAATCATTCCATGCCGCCCCAATAATACCTGCAACGTGCGTGCCATGAGCGTTTAATTCTGGTGTACCAATATTGTCGCACCTAAGCTCACTACAACCTGTGGCGGCCTGTACGTCGGCTGGTAAATGATAAATCTTATCCTGCAAATCGGCATGCTGATTATCGATACCACTATCCATAACCGCTACAATCACCTCGTGAGCCATGTTGCCGCCAGTCTCGTTCCAGTGCGGAATATTCATACCGTAACCGCCCACGTTACCCCATTGCATATCCGTGCGACTATCGGCATCTGTGAGAGCGCTAGCCAGTTGCCCAGTATACGGCTCTATATTGGAGGCCTCTGCTACATAGTTAGGCTCAGCAAAAACTACAGCACTATCACCCCGCAAAGCCTCCATAATCTCACGAGTAGTCATATCATCCCGGTGAATCACCTCAATACTAATATCTTTATCCACATCTTCACGATCGGGCAATTCTAGAGAGTCTTCTGACACGGTAGTGATTTCATCCCCTGTATCTGATAATTCTTGCCCACCAAATAACCTCATGAAGTTTAAGGATTTCTTACTGTTATCTATACCTACAACAACCTCGCCTTCTACGTAATCACCCTTTAAAAGCTCATCTATATGCTCTCCCCAGCGATATTCCTGCAGAGACGCCTCAACCCCCTCTTCTGCAGTGTAGTCAATAGTTGCGGAACTTTGTATTGCGTGCACATTACTGAGTGGCAAAAAACTCGTAATTGTGGTAAAAAACATCGCTATCGATATGTATATATATCTTAATAATCTTTTCATAAGGACCCTCATTAGTTAATATCAAATATTATAGCATAGAAATCAAAAAAGTGTCTTTTTAAAGTACCGAAAATAGTCAATACATTTCACAGCCTCTTTAATGACCTCTGGTGTTATTTCTAGAATAGAGTAATCGTGGACAGATGCAAGCACATGAAACATACACCATGTCCACCTTGACAGAAATTTTCTTCTCTCCATACTTCGTCGCATTATCTAGCAATATATCCAGCACCTGCAAAAAATCCTGTTTCACCAATGTCAACATCCTCGCTTCTGGTAGCATTACCGCCAATCTCTCCGATATTACCGTGGCTAAGACCGGAGATCCACCTTAACGGCCACAAACTTTACGTCAGTGGAGTCGAATTCGCCAAATAGAGCGTAAACAGAAATAGGCACCCCACACTGCCCGGGCGCCTATTTTTATTATAAATTAATCCTACTTCCGCATTTTCCTCACCAAATCTTTCATTTCTTCATCCACCCGATACGAATCACAAATTTTTGAAATTGTCTTGTTAAAAGTCCATTTCGGTAAAGCCGAGCTCACCATATATCCAGTCGTCGCCGTAGGAAATTTGATAAAAGAGTCACAAAGCAGCCACGCAATCGCCATCCGTATATAGTATTCTTCACGATGCCCCAAGCGTTCCACCCGATCAAAAATCACCTGCAGCCATTCTGGCTCCACATAAGCGCACTTCATCAGCACTAACCCCGTCCGCACTCCAAATTCTCCCGCATCATCCCTGAGAAACTTATCAACTACTTCTTCGCAACACCCCGTCCCCTGCTTCTTAATATGGTTCC